>NZ_LHVI01000039.1:0-5615 GCF_001269755.1 Pseudomonas sp. Q12-87
AACCCCTACCTGCGTCAGCAGATAGGGGTTTCGGAATTTAATCTTGACGATGACCTACTCTCACATGGGGAAACCCCACACTACCATCGGCGATGCATCGTTTCACTGCTGAGTTCGGGATGGGATCAGGTGGTTCCAATGCTCTATGGTCGTCAAGAAATTCGGTAGCCAGCGCGTGCCTTGCGGTCACGTTCCAGCGAATGGGTATGTGATAGCTTTTCGGTGTTTTGTGACGTTCGAACTTTCGGTTCGTTTCGTCTTCACACACCGCAATCTGGTGCTCGTTCGCTTTTCAGCTCGAAGCAAGCAAATTGCTTGGGTGTTATATGGTCAAGCCTCACGGGCAATTAGTACAGGTTAGCTCAACGCCTCACAGCGCTTACACACCCTGCCTATCAACGTCGTAGTCTTCGACGGCCCTTCAGGGGACTCAAGGTCCCAGTGAGATCTCATCTTGAGGCAAGTTTCCCGCTTAGATGCTTTCAGCGGTTATCTTTCCCGAACATAGCTACCCGGCAATGCCACTGGCGTGACAACCGGAACACCAGAGGTTCGTCCACTCCGGTCCTCTCGTACTAGGAGCAGCCCCTCTCAAATCTCAAACGTCCACGGCAGATAGGGACCGAACTGTCTCACGACGTTCTAAACCCAGCTCGCGTACCACTTTAAATGGCGAACAGCCATACCCTTGGGACCGGCTTCAGCCCCAGGATGTGATGAGCCGACATCGAGGTGCCAAACACCGCCGTCGATATGAACTCTTGGGCGGTATCAGCCTGTTATCCCCGGAGTACCTTTTATCCGTTGAGCGATGGCCCTTCCATACAGAACCACCGGATCACTAAGACCTACTTTCGTACCTGCTCGACGTGTCTGTCTCGCAGTCAAGCGCGCTTTTGCCTTTATACTCTACGACCGATTTCCGACCGGTCTGAGCGCACCTTCGTACTCCTCCGTTACTCTTTAGGAGGAGACCGCCCCAGTCAAACTACCCACCATACACTGTCCTCGATCCGGATAACGGACCTGAGTTAGAACCTCAAAGTTGCCAGGGTGGTATTTCAAGGATGGCTCCACGCGAACTGGCGTCCACGCTTCAAAGCCTCCCACCTATCCTACACAAGCAAATTCAAAGTCCAGTGCAAAGCTATAGTAAAGGTTCACGGGGTCTTTCCGTCTAGCCGCGGATACACTGCATCTTCACAGCGATTTCAATTTCACTGAGTCTCGGGTGGAGACAGCGCCGCCATCGTTACGCCATTCGTGCAGGTCGGAACTTACCCGACAAGGAATTTCGCTACCTTAGGACCGTTATAGTTACGGCCGCCGTTTACCGGGGCTTCGATCAAGAGCTTCGCGTTAGCTAACCCCATCAATTAACCTTCCGGCACCGGGCAGGCGTCACACCCTATACGTCCACTTTCGTGTTTGCAGAGTGCTGTGTTTTTAATAAACAGTCGCAGCGGCCTGGTATCTTCGACCGGCGTGGGCTTACGCAGCAAGTGCTTCACCCTCACCGGCGCACCTTCTCCCGAAGTTACGGTGCCATTTTGCCTAGTTCCTTCACCCGAGTTCTCTCAAGCGCCTTGGTATTCTCTACCCAACCACCTGTGTCGGTTTGGGGTACGGTTCCTGGTTACCTGAAGCTTAGAAGCTTTTCTTGGAAGCATGGCATCAACCACTTCGTCACCCAAAGGGTAACTCGTCATCAGCTCTCGGCCTTGGAATCCCGGATTTACCTAAGATTCCAGCCTACCACCTTAAACTTGGACAACCAACGCCAAGCTGGCCTAGCCTTCTCCGTCCCTCCATCGCAATAACCAGAAGTACAGGAATATTAACCTGTTTTCCATCGACTACGCTTTTCAGCCTCGCCTTAGGGACCGACTAACCCTGCGTCGATTAACGTTGCGCAGGAAACCTTGGTCTTTCGGCGTGGGTGTTTTTCACACCCATTGTCGTTACTCATGTCAGCATTCGCACTTCTGATACCTCCAGCAAGCTTCTCAACTCACCTTCACAGGCTTACAGAACGCTCCTCTACCGCATCACCTAAGTGATACCCGTAGCTTCGGTGTATGGTTTGAGCCCCGTTACATCTTCCGCGCAGGCCGACTCGACTAGTGAGCTATTACGCTTTCTTTAAAGGGTGGCTGCTTCTAAGCCAACCTCCTAGCTGTCTAAGCCTTCCCACATCGTTTCCCACTTAACCATAACTTTGGGACCTTAGCTGACGGTCTGGGTTGTTTCCCTTTTCACGACGGACGTTAGCACCCGCCGTGTGTCTCCCATGCTCGGCACTTGTAGGTATTCGGAGTTTGCATCGGTTTGGTAAGTCGGGATGACCCCCTAGCCGAAACAGTGCTCTACCCCCTACAGTGATACATGAGGCGCTACCTAAATAGCTTTCGAGGAGAACCAGCTATCTCCGAGCTTGATTAGCCTTTCACTCCGATCCACAGGTCATCCGCTAACTTTTCAACGGTAGTCGGTTCGGTCCTCCAGTTAGTGTTACCCAACCTTCAACCTGCCCATGGATAGATCGCCCGGTTTCGGGTCTATTCCCAGCGACTAGACGCCCTATTAAGACTCGCTTTCGCTACGCCTCCCCTATTCGGTTAAGCTCGCCACTGAAAATAAGTCGCTGACCCATTATACAAAAGGTACGCAGTCACCCAACAAAGTGGGCTCCCACTGCTTGTACGCATACGGTTTCAGGATCTATTTCACTCCCCTCTCCGGGGTTCTTTTCGCCTTTCCCTCACGGTACTAGTTCACTATCGGTCAGTCAGTAGTATTTAGCCTTGGAGGATGGTCCCCCCATATTCAGACAAAGTTTCTCGTGCTCCGTCCTACTCGATTTCACTTCTAAGATCCTTTCGCGTACAGGGCTATCACCCACTATGGCCGCACTTTCCAGAGCGTTCCGCTAAAATCAAAGAAGCTTAAGGGCTAGTCCCCGTTCGCTCGCCACTACTAAGGGAATCTCGGTTGATTTCTTTTCCTCAGGGTACTTAGATGTTTCAGTTCCCCTGGTTCGCCTCTTGCACCTATGTATTCAGTACAAGATAACCATCTTATGATGGCTGGGTTCCCCCATTCAGACATCTCCGGATCAAAGTCTGTTTGCCGACTCCCCGAAGCTTTTCGCAGGCTACCACGTCTTTCATCGCCTCTGACTGCCAAGGCATCCACCGTATGCGCTTCTTCACTTGACCATATAACCCCAAGCAATCTGGTTATACTGTGAAGACGACATTCGCCGAAAATTCGAATTTCTCAACTAAGAGAACTCACAAATTTTACCTTAGCCTGATCCGTTACCAGTGAAAGTAACGTCCAGTCTATCTTTCTATCACATACCCAAATTTTTAAAGAACGATCTAATCAAAAGACTAGAAATCAACATTCATCATCACCGTGATGGAATGCTCATTTCTAAGCTTTCAGAAGCAGTTTATGGTGGAGCCAAGCGGGATCGAACCGCTGACCTCCTGCGTGCAAGGCAGGCGCTCTCCCAGCTGAGCTATGGCCCCATAACAAAATTGGTGGGTCTGGGCAGATTCGAACTGCCGACCTCACCCTTATCAGGGGTGCGCTCTAACCAACTGAGCTACAGACCCAATTTCGAGCTTGTAACTGTTAGCGTGAGCTATCAGCTTGGAGCTTAAAGCTGCTTCTATCGTCTTCTTCAATGAATCAAGCAATTCGTGTGGGAGCTCATGAAGCAGCTGCGGTCGTCGATTAAGGAGGTGATCCAGCCGCAGGTTCCCCTACGGCTACCTTGTTACGACTTCACCCCAGTCATGAATCACACCGTGGTAACCGTCCTCCCGAAGGTTAGACTAGCTACTTCTGGTGCAACCCACTCCCATGGTGTGACGGGCGGTGTGTACAAGGCCCGGGAACGTATTCACCGCGACATTCTGATTCGCGATTACTAGCGATTCCGACTTCACGCAGTCGAGTTGCAGACTGCGATCCGGACTACGATCGGTTTTGTGGGATTAGCTCCACCTCGCGGCTTGGCAACCCTCTGTACCGACCATTGTAGCACGTGTGTAGCCCAGGCCGTAAGGGCCATGATGACTTGACGTCATCCCCACCTTCCTCCGGTTTGTCACCGGCAGTCTCCTTAGAGTGCCCACCATAACGTGCTGGTAACTAAGGACAAGGGTTGCGCTCGTTACGGGACTTAACCCAACATCTCACGACACGAGCTGACGACAGCCATGCAGCACCTGTCTCAATGTTCCCGAAGGCACCCATCCATCTCTGGAAAGTTCATTGGATGTCAAGGCCTGGTAAGGTTCTTCGCGTTGCTTCGAATTAAACCACATGCTCCACCGCTTGTGCGGGCCCCCGTCAATTCATTTGAGTTTTAACCTTGCGGCCGTACTCCCCAGGCGGTCAACTTAATGCGTTAGCTGCGCCACTAAGAGCTCAAGGCTCCCAACGGCTAGTTGACATCGTTTACGGCGTGGACTACCAGGGTATCTAATCCTGTTTGCTCCCCACGCTTTCGCACCTCAGTGTCAGTATCAGTCCAGGTGGTCGCCTTCGCCACTGGTGTTCCTTCCTATATCTACGCATTTCACCGCTACACAGGAAATTCCACCACCCTCTACCATACTCTAGCTCGACAGTTTTGAATGCAGTTCCCAGGTTGAGCCCGGGGATTTCACATCCAACTTAACGAACCACCTACGCGCGCTTTACGCCCAGTAATTCCGATTAACGCTTGCACCCTCTGTATTACCGCGGCTGCTGGCACAGAGTTAGCCGGTGCTTATTCTGTCGGTAACGTCAAAACACTAACGTATTAGGTTAATGCCCTTCCTCCCAACTTAAAGTGCTTTACAATCCGAAGACCTTCTTCACACACGCGGCATGGCTGGATCAGGCTTTCGCCCATTGTCCAATATTCCCCACTGCTGCCTCCCGTAGGAGTCTGGACCGTGTCTCAGTTCCAGTGTGACTGATCATCCTCTCAGACCAGTTACGGATCGTCGCCTTGGTGAGCCATTACCCCACCAACTAGCTAATCCGACCTAGGCTCATCTGATAGCGCAAGGCCCGAAGGTCCCCTGCTTTCTCCCGTAGGACGTATGCGGTATTAGCGTCCGTTTCCGAGCGTTATCCCCCACTACCAGGCAGATTCCTAGGCATTACTCACCCGTCCGCCGCTCTCAAGAGGTGCAAGCACCTCTCTACCGCTCGACTTGCATGTGTTAGGCCTGCCGCCAGCGTTCAATCTGAGCCATGATCAAACTCTTCAGTTCAAACATCTTTGGGTTTTGAGAAAACCCTAAACTTGGCTCAGCAATCGTTGGTTACATCTTTGATTTCTCGCGGAGTAACTTGTGATGCTGATAATCTGTTGAMTAGCAGTCTGAYYMCACAAGCACCCACACGMATTGCTTGATTCAGTTGTTAAAGAGYGGTGGGTTGATTCTTTCGTCTCAACCGAGGCGCGCATTCTACAGCGCCTGGTGTTGCTGTCAAGCGGTTATTTTCAGAAGTTTTCAAAGTTTCGCTTCGGAAACATCAACAACTTCAACCACTTGCGCTTCCGATCTCTCGTTAGCGGGAGGCGAATTCTACAGCGTTACTCG
>NZ_LHVI01000004.1:0-447848 GCF_001269755.1 Pseudomonas sp. Q12-87
TCGCGAATGCAGTGTGTCAGCCAGGCATTTATTCACTGACACACCGCATTCGCGAGCAAGCCCGCTCCCACAGGGAATTTGTTTCACTTGGCTTGGATAGCTTCGAAACCTCGCTGCCCAGGCTCACGGCGAATCATCCGCTTCATCTTCCACTCAAACGCCAGCGTCAGGCTCACCGCCGCGCAGGCCAGGCCGAGGGCCAGGCCCCACCAGACGCCGGTCGGGCCCCAGCCCAGGTGGAAGGCCATCCACCAGGCTGACGGAGCGCCGATCAGCCAGTAGCAACCCAGGCCCACCAGAAAGGTCGTCTTGGCGTCCTTGAGTCCACGGATGCAGCCCATGGCAATGGTCTGCGTGCCGTCGAAGAGTTCGAACCAGGCCGCCACCGCCAACAGGCTCACCGCCAGATTGATCACGTCGCGAAACGCGGGATCGTTGTGGTCGAGGAACAAGCCGATCAATGGGTGCGGCAACAACCAGAACACCATGGCAAACGCCAGCATCGCAGCCGCGCCAAAGCCGATTCCGACCCGACCGGCCAGGCGCGCCATGGGCAACTGCCCGGCGCCATAGTGCTGGCCGATGCGCATGGTGATGGCGTAGGACATTCCAGCCGGGACCATGAACGCCACCGAGACGATTTGCAGGGCGATCTGGTGCGCCGCCAAAGGCGTGCTGCCCATGGTGCCCATGCACAGCGCGGCGAACGCGAACAAGCCGACTTCCACCGCATACGTGCCGCCAATCGGCAGGCCCAGGCGCCAGAGTTCCTTGAGGTACTGGCGGTTGGGGCGCGACAGGCCATCCAGCAATGGATAGGCCCGGTAGGCCGGATGCCGATGGATATGCCAGGCCAACGCCAGGGCCATGCAATTGGCGACGATGGCCGTGACCAGGCCGATCCCCATCAAGCCGAGCTTCGGCAGGCCGAACATGCCAGTGATCAGCGCGTAATTGAGCAGGAAGTTGGCTACCGTGCCGCCGAGGCTGATCACCATCACCGGGGTGGCGCGGCCAATGGCACTGGTGAAGCCGCGCAGGGCCATGAAACTCAAGTAGCCGGGCAGGGCGAACGGCAGCGCCACCAGGAACTGGCCGGCGGACACCACGTTAGTCTCGGTCTGGCCGAACAGCAGCAAGACCGGCTTGAGGTTCCACATCAATAGCCCGGCCACCAACGCCATGAGCCACGCCAGCCAGAGCCCGGCCTGGGTCAGCCGGGTGGCGCCTTCAACGTCGCCGGCCCCCTGACGGATCGCCACCAGGGTGCCCACCGCTGCGATCACGCCGATGCAGAAAATCGACACGAACGAATAGGTGGCAGCCCCAAGCCCGCCGCCGGCCAAGGCTTCGGGGCTCAGGCGCGCCATCATCACGGTGTCAGTGAGCACCATCAGCATGTGCGCCAGCTGCGAGGCAATCAACGGCCCCGCCAGCCGCAGGATGGCCCAGAGTTCGGTACGCACAGGATGCTGCATGATCATCACGCTCCATGTTCAAGCAAGGCAGTAAAGCGATGATTCTCGGCGCTCTTGGCGGTTTGCACAAAAGGATAAAAAACATTGCTGGCATGATTAAAACTCATGCTGGCGAGCTTTCTGATAGGGTTGCCCAAACGCCATAGGAGCTTTGCAAATGTCTCGTCGTCTCCCTCCTCTGTATGCGCTGCGGGCATTCGAAGCGGCGGCGCGATACAGCTCGTTTACCCGTGCGGCCGAGGAGCTGTCGATTACCCAGAGCGCGGTCAGCCGGCACATTCGTACGCTGGAAGATCACTTCGCCTGTCGGCTGTTCCAGCGCAGCGGCCGCAACCTGCAACTGACCGAAGCGGCGCGCTTGTTGTTGCCGGGCGTGCGCGAGGGTTTCATGGCCCTGGAGCGCGCCTGTCATACCTTGCATGGCGAGGACGGGATCCTGCGCATGAAAGCGCCGTCGACCCTGACCATGCGTTGGTTGCTGGCGCGTCTGAGTCGCTTCCGGCATTTGCAACCGGGCAACGAAGTGCAACTGACCAGCGCCTGGATGGACATCGATTCGGTGGACTTCAACGTCGAGCCCTTCGATTGCGCGGTGTTGCTGGGCAACGGGCATTTCCCCGCCGACTGGGAGACCAGCCTGTTGTTTCCCGAGGAACTGATCCCGGTGGGCGCGCCGAACCTGTTGAACGACCAGCCCTGGGATGTGGCGCGGTTGGCCAGCGCCGAGCTGCTGCATCCCACGCCGGATCGCCGGGACTGGCGCAACTGGCTCCAGCGCATGGGGCTGGCGGACAAGATCTCGCTCAAGGGCGGGCAGGTGTTCGATACCCTGGAGCTGGGCATGATCGCGGCGGCCCGTGGCTACGGCGTGTCCATGGGGGACTTGCTGATGGTGGCGGAAGATGTCGCACAGGGGCGCTTGAGCCTGCCATGGCCGACTGCCGTCGCCAGCGGTGAGCATTATTACCTGGTCTGGCCGAAAACCCGGCCCGGAGGCGAACGCCTGCGCCGGCTCAGCGATTTCCTCCAGAGCGAGGTGAAGGCCATGCAGCTGCCGGATGTGCACCGCCTGGGCTGAATCGTTGAAATACGGATGGTGGCCACTTGGCGTTAATCCTCGCAAGCCACTCAAGTATTCGGCCTCGCTGCCGAATCCGTGAACATAGAACCTTCGTTCAGAAAGGGCTAAACACACCTTACCCTTGAATAAAATGCCGAGCGTGCGACGTGATCAGGATGATCCAGTCTCTCGGCCAGGAGCCGTCATGTCTCAACCCCGTGCCCGGATCGCCTCACAGCTAGGCCTTGCCCTCGCCGTGATATTGGCGATCGTGATCTCCGGCAGTACCGTCTTCGCCCTGCGTTCGCTGGACGCCGCCAACCTCGCCACCCGTGAAGAACACCTGGCCAGCGAAGCGCGGCTGATGGCCGATCAGCTCAATACCTTCCACAGCACCTTGCGCGAGAGCACTCAGCGGTTGGCGGGGCTGTTCGAAAAGCGCTTCAGCGCGGGCCTGAGCGTGCATCCGGACCAGCCGGTGGCGGTGGCGGGCGTACAAACCCCTGGCTTGAGCCTGGGCAGCGAAGTGTTGAATAACAATTTCAAGGAAGTCGATGACTTCAAAGTGATGACCGCCGGGGTTGCCACGGTATTCGTGCGCAGTGGCGACGATTTCATCCGCGTCAGTACTTCAGTCAGCAAGCAGGACGGCACACGGGCCATCGGTACCGTGCTTGACCGCGCCGGCCCGGCCTACGGTCCGGTGATGAGCGGGCAGAGCTACATCGGGCGGGCCCTGCTTTTCGGGCGCTTCTACATGTCGCAGTACACGCCGGTACGCGACAGCAGCGGCAAGATCATTGCCGTGTTGTATGTAGGCTTCGACTATACCGATGCGCAGAACGCGCAATTCGAGAACCTCAAGCGCTTCCGCATCGGCCAGACCGGTTCGCTGGCCCTGCTGGACGAACAAAACAAGTGGCTGGTGCCGCCAGCCGGCGTGCAGGCGCTGGACCAGGCGAGTGCAACCATTGTCGGGCTGGTCAAGAAACCGGGCAAGGGTGCGTTCTGGACTGATACCGCCGAGGATTTCTACAGCGTTGCCGTGCCGTTCGAGGGCGGACCGTGGGCGGTGGTGGCGAGCATGCCAAAAACCGAGATTCGCGCCGTGACCTGGAGCGTCGGTACACAATTGGCCATCGGCAGTCTGTTGGCGATGCTGCTGGCGGTCGGTTCGGCAATGTGGCTGTTGCGTAGCAAATTGGCGCCGCTGGGGGATCTGGTGCGTCAGGCCGAAGCGTTGGGCGCCGGCGACCTGAGCGTGCGCCTGAACGTGTCGAGTCATGACGAAATCGGCCAGTTGGCCCGGGCCTTCAACCAGATGAGCCAGGCGTTGTCGACGATGGTCGAGCACATCCGCAAGGCCTCCCTGGAGGTCAACAGTCGCGCCCAAGCCCTGTCCGGGTTGTCCAGCGGTGCGTATGAAGGAATGGAGCAGCAGTCCGGCGAAATCACCAGCATGGCCGGTGCGGTGGAAGAATTCAGCGCCACGTCGCTGAACATTGCCGACAACATGGGCAACACCGAGCGCCTGGCCCAGGAAAACGCCCAGCAAACGCGCATCGGTCGGACCTCGATGGATGAGGCGTCATCGTCCCTGGAACAGATTGCTGGTGCGCTGAACAGCACTGCCCAGGTCATCAACACCTTGGGCCAGCGCTCCCAGGAAATCGGTGGCATCGTCGGCGTGATCACCTCCATCGCCGAGCAAACCAACCTGCTGGCCTTGAACGCCGCCATCGAAGCCGCCCGCGCCGGTGAGCAGGGGCGCGGTTTCGCCGTGGTGGCCGACGAAGTCCGCAGCCTGGCATCCCGCACCCGTCAGGCCACTGACGAAATTTCCGGCATGATCAACAGCATCCAGCAGGAAACGGGCAATGCCATCAGCACGATGGAGCAAGGCAACCTGTTGATGCAGGAAGGCCTGTCGCGCAACGCCAACGTGGCCTCGGCCCTGGCACGCATCGACGAGCAGAGCCGTTCGGCGGGCCAGCAATTCGCGGCGATCACCACCGCCACCCAGGAGCAAAGCAGCACCGCGACCTTGCTCAGCAGCAATTTGCAGAGTATTGCCATGGCCAACAGCGAACAGCGTCAGGTGGTCTCGAACCTGGCGGTCACCGCCAAGGAACTGGAAAAATTGGCCCAGGACCTGCGCCAAGAGGTTGATCGGTTCCGTTAACGCATTCTGCGACCCCTCGCGAGTAGGCCCACCACAGGTTCTTAGTGGTGAGTCTGGAACCTGAAAGCGCCTCCTCATCCCTGTGGGAGCGGGCTTGCTCGCGTAGATGGCTGCACAGCCAACCTCACCGCCAACAGGCCCACCGCTTTCGCGAGCAAGCCCGCTCCCACAATGTATTGACCTGCCCGTCGCTTTTTTTAGGAAATTTGCAGTTTTTAAGCTTGCTGAAACGTTTCTTCAAGTCTATAAAAACCGCACAACTCCAATAAAAGGCCCCGTTCATGACTCCGCTCAAACTACTCATCACCCTTGGCGCCCTGGGCGCTGCGTCCCATGCCATGGCCTGGGATTACGTCCTGCTCGACACCGATAAAGCGGCGCAGCCCTGGCAAATCACCAGCCAGCAACTCGGCGCGAAAACCGACAAACCCTTTTCCGTGACGATGCGCACCCTGCACGGTGGCCGGCAGGAGGGCGTCAGCGTCGTCGACATCGACAACGGCACCATGAAGCTTTCCGTTGTTCCGACCCGCGGCATGAATGTGCTGCAGGCATCGGTCGGCAGTGTCCGGATGGGTTGGGACTCGCCGGTCAAGGAAGTGGTCAATCCCGCCTTCATCGAGCTCAACGGGCGCGGTGGGTTGGGCTGGCTTGAAGGCTTCAACGAATTGGTCACTCGCTGCGGCTACGAATGGGTCGGCCACCCCGGCATGGATAACGGCGAACTGCTGACTCTGCACGGTCGTGCGGCCAACATCCCGGCCAACAAGGTCACTTTGCACATCGATGAAAAGCCTCCCTACGCCATCACCCTGCGGGGCGAGCTGAAGGAACAGGCGTTCAAGAAAGTCGATTTCTCGGTACAGACCGAGCTGGTCACCGAGCCGGGCAGCACAACGTTCGCCCTCAGCGATACGCTGACCAATAACGGCGATTATCCGAAGGAATACCAAGCCCTTTATCACAGCAACTTCAGCACGCCATTCCTGGAGCAGGGCGCTCGTTTTGCGGCGCCGGTCAAGCAGGTCTCGCCGTTCAACGACAAGGCGAAGGGAGAGCTGGCGGACTGGCAAACCTATCGGGCGCCCACCAAGGACTACGACGAAACGGTCTACAACGTAGTGCCCTATGCCGACGCCAAGGGCGACACGCTTACGGTGCTGCACAACAAGGCGGGCAGTCTCGGTGTCTCGGTGGGCTTCAACACCAGCACGCTCCCCGTGTTTTCCCTGTGGAAAAACACCGATACCCAAGGGCAGGGCTACGTGACCGGGCTGGAGCCAGGCACCAGTTTTTCCTATAACCGCCGGTATCAGCGACCACTGGGCCTGGTGCCTACAATCGGGCCGAAAGAGCACCGGCAGTTCCAGATCCACTACAGCTTGCTGGCGGACAAGGGCGCCGTGGATAAAGCGCTCAAGCGCATCGACGCAATCCAGAACGGTCAGAAAACCGAAGTGCGGGAAACCCCGTTGGCGGACCCGACCAAACCATGATGCGGCTCAGGGGGTAGCGGGTCGATACTGCAGGGCTTCGGCCAGGTGCTCGCGGCGGATCATCACCGCTTGCTCCAGGTCCGCCAGTGTCCGGGCGACCTTGAGTAGGCGGTGAGCGGCACGCAGCGACAGGGTCAAGCGTTCGCAGGCGGTTTCCAACCAGGTTTCGTCAGCTGTGGATAACGTGCAGTGCCGGCGTAAGCCCGGCAGGTCGAGAAACGCATTGGCGCAGCCCTGGCGCTTGTGTTGGCGCTCACGGGCTTGCGCTACGTGCTCGGCCACCGTGGCGGTATCCTCGCCCGTGTCGTTCCTGGGGTTCAGCGCCGTCGCCTCACGGGCAACGGTCAGGTGCAGATCGATCCGGTCCAGCAGCGGGCCGGAGAGTTTGTTGCGATAGCGCTGCACCATGTCCGGCGTGCAGCTGCAGCGGCCACTGGGCTCGCCAAGATATCCACAAGGGCAAGGATTCATCGCCGCCACCAACTGGAACCGTGCCGGAAAACGCACCCGGTCACGGGCGCGAGACACCACGATATGCCCTGACTCCAGTGGCTCTCTCAAGACCTCCAGTACCTTGCGGTCGAATTCCGGCAGTTCATCCAAGAACAGCACGCCGTGGTGGGCGAGGGTGATTTCCCCTGGCTGCGGCTTTGACCCACCGCCCACCAGCGCCGGGCCCGAAGCCGAGTGGTGCGGCTGGCGAAACGGACGTTGCGGCCAGTGGCTCAACGGCACGCAACTGGCGACTGACTGGATCGCTGCGACTTCCAACGCCTCACTTTCGGCCAAGGGCGGCAGCAGCCCCGGAAGGCGGCTTGCCAATAGTGTCTTGCCGGTGCCCGGTGGTCCGCTGAACAACAGGTTGTGCGCCCCCGCGGCGGCAATCAGCAAGGCGCGCTTGGCTGCGGCCTGGCCTTGTACTTCGTTCAGGTCGGGGTAGGGCTTGCTGGCCGAGAGCAGGCCATTGGACACATACGGCTCGACCGGGGTGTGACCATTGAAGTGCGCCACCGCTTCGAGCAGATGATCCACGGCGATTACCTTCAGCCCGGACGCCAGGCAAGCTTCTTCGGCGTTCGCCCTCGGCACCACGAGCATGCGCCCGGCCTTGCGCGCCGCCAGCGCCGCAGGCAGTACCCCGCGTACCGGGCGCACCGCGCCGGATAATGCCAATTCGCCGAGACACTCCACATCGTCCAGCGTCAGGGTCGGCACCTGCACGCTGGCCGACAGGATGCCTAAGGCGATGGCCAGGTCGAATCGGCCGCCATCCTTGGGCAGGTCCGCCGGAGCCAGGTTCAGGGTGATGCGCCGCGCCGGAAAATTCAGGCCCGAATTGATGATCGCACTGCGCACCCGGTCCTTGCTTTCCTTTACCGCCGCTTCCGGCAGGCCGACCATGGTCAGCGACGGCAAGCCATTGGCCAAGTGGACTTCAACGGTAACGGCAGGAGCCTCGACCCCCACTTGGGCGCGGCTGTGGACGATGGCGAGCGACATGAATCGTTCCTTGAGTGAAGAGGACACCGCGTCCTGCGGCTCTGGAAGATTAGTCGTGGGGATGGGCTTGGGCGGGGCAATCGAACAGGGAAATTTTGGCAGGATGTTGCAAGCAGCCGAAAGGATGACGAAAAAAGACCGCCATGAAGGCGGTCATTTTTCGCACGGTGTCGTTGCCCCGGCAGGTATTTATTCGCCGCCGGCCCCAAGTCTGGCTTCAAGCTCGGCGACCTTGGCCTCCAGGCTTTCAAGCCGTGCCCGGGTCCGCGCCAGGACAACCATCTGGCTGTCGAATTCTTCCCGGCTCACCAGGTCCAGCTTGCTGAAGCCGCTTTGCAGCAAGGCCTTGAACTGGCTTTCGATTTCGCTTTTGGGCAGCGGGTTGTCGCCGCTCAGGAGGCGGGAAGCGTGGCCGCTCAGGGCGTCGAGGAGGTCTTTGGGCGCAAGCATGGCAGGTGTCCTGAAAACAATGGCGGGCAGTGTATCACGCAGGGCCTATAGTCAATTCGTGAGCAAGGGATGCACGCTTTTCGCGCACGAGGCCGGGCGTCGTCGCACCGTTGTTGTGCGTATCGCTGCGCTGGATGACGCGGTGCAGCCTGGCTCGCCGGGCAAGAGACTGAAATCAGAGGGTTTGGACACAGATGGCAAGGTTTCTGCTTAGAGCCTGATGACCCATGCACTGAGGCAGTCGTCGAGACGAATGCAGTGCAGCCGGCGGAGCGGGGAGTTTCGTCAGGAGCGGTTAACTGGCGCCGGTCGGGCAACTTGGGCCGACGATGCGTTACAAAGCCAGGCACTGCGCTTAGACTTGAGTCGGGTTTGTTTTCCTGGGGCAAGTCCACCAATTCGGGAGAAAGTTTCATGAAGCTAGTCACTGCCATCATCAAGCCGTTCAAGTTGGACGATGTACGCGAGTCGTTGTCCGAGATCGGCGTGCAGGGCATTACCGTTACCGAGGTCAAAGGCTTTGGTCGGCAGAAAGGTCACACCGAGCTGTATCGCGGCGCGGAGTACGTGGTCGATTTCCTGCCCAAGGTGAAGATCGATGTCGCCATTGACGACAAGGATCTGGACCGCGTGATCGAGGCGATCACCAAGGCCGCCAACACCGGCAAGATTGGTGACGGAAAGATCTTCGTGGTCAATCTGGAACAGGCTATTCGCATCCGTACCGGCGAAACCGATACCGACGCCATCTAAGCCGCCAAACCCAACGCCCCAGGAGAAAACAATATGACTCTGCGTAAATTCGCAGGGCTAGGAGCCCTGTTGTCCTTCGCAATGCCTGGCCTGGCCATGGCGGAAGAAGCGGCAGCCCCAGTCCTGAACTCCGGCGACACCGCCTGGATGCTGACTGCCACGATTCTTGTACTGTTCATGACCATTCCCGGTCTGGCGCTGTTCTACGGCGGCATGGTCCGGTCAAAAAACCTCCTTTCCGTGATGATGCAGTGCTTTGCCATTACCGGTCTGATCAGCGTCCTGTGGGTCATTTATGGCTACAGCATCGCGTTCGACACCACCGGCATGGAGCAGGGCGTCGTCAACTTCAACTCCTTCGTCGGCGGCCTGGGCAAGGCATTCCTGGCGGGCGTTACGCCAGCGAGCCTGACCGGTCCGACGGCGCTGTTCCCGGAAGCGGTGTTCATCACCTTCCAGATGACCTTCGCCATCATCACTCCAGCCCTGATCGTCGGTGCATTTGCCGAGCGGATGAAGTTCTCCGCCATGCTGATCTTCATGGGCGTGTGGTTCACCCTGGTGTATGCGCCAATCGCGCACATGGTCTGGTCCGGTAACGGCGGCCTGTTGTGGGACTGGGGCGTGCTGGACTTCGCTGGCGGCACCGTGGTGCACATCAACGCCGGTATCGCCGGCCTGGTGGCATGCCTGGTACTGGGCAAGCGCAAGGGCTTCCCGACCACGCCAATGGCTCCGCATAACCTGGGTTACACCCTGATGGGCGCGGCCATGCTGTGGGTTGGCTGGTTCGGCTTCAACGCCGGCTCCGCCGTTGCCGCCAACGGCACCGCGGGCATGGCGATGCTGGTGACTCAGATTGCCACCGCTGCCGCGGCGCTGGGCTGGATGTTTGCCGAGTGGATCACCCATGGCAAGCCAAGCGCACTGGGCATTGCCTCGGGCGTTGTGGCGGGCCTGGTAGCGATCACTCCGGCCGCCGGTACCGTGGGCCCGATGGGCGCCTTGGTCATCGGCCTGGCAGCGGGCGTGGTGTGCTTCTTCTGCGCCACCACCCTCAAGCGCAAACTCGGTTATGACGATTCCCTGGACGCCTTTGGCGTGCATGGTATCGGTGGTATCCTCGGCGCAATCCTCACCGGTGTGTTCGCAGCGCCGGCCCTGGGTGGCTTCGGCACCGTGACCGATATCGGCGCGCAAGTGTGGATTCAGTTCAAGGGCGTGGGCTTCACCGTGGTCTACACGGCGATCGTCACCTTCATCATTCTCAAGGTACTGGACGCGGTCATGGGCCTGCGTGTCTCCGAGGAAGAAGAAGCAGTGGGCCTGGACCTGGCCCAACACAACGAGCGCGGCTACAACCTGTAAGCAAGCGCAAAAAAAATGCCCGGTTCGCCGGGCATTTTTTTGCCTGCGATTTGTCATTGCTCACAGGAAGTGCGGGTTTTTCCGACGCCTTTTGTTGTGTATGCGACATGGGTTTTTGAACCGCCAATGGCTTACATGGAGGCAAGAATATTAGGCCCTTTGTTTTTTCCCAGAGCGCGCTAGAATGCGCGCCGAACGTGTGGAGATCTGTATGTGGCAACAGACGCTGATCACCCTGCGGGCAAGGCCCCGGGGCTTTCATCTGGTGACAGACGAACTGCTCGCCGGCCTGCCTGAACTCCAGGCGTGTCGTGTCGGTCTGTTGCATCTGTGGCTGCAGCATACCTCGGCCTCGTTGACCATCAACGAGAACGCTGATCCGGCGGTACGTCGAGACTTCGAACGTTTTTTCAATCGGCTGATCCCACAAGGAACCGCCGGCTATGAGCACAACGACGAAGGCCTGGACGACCTCCCGGCGCACTTCAAGGCCAGCGTGCTCGGTTGCCAGCTCAGCCTGCCGGTTACGGCGGGAAGGCTGGCATTGGGTACCTGGCAAGGTGTTTATCTGGGCGAGCACCGTGATCATGGCGGTGCTCGTAAAGTCCTCGCCACCTTGTACGGTGAAGGGGCATGACCGCTGATTGCCGGCGGATGTTGAATTTTTTCTGGCAGCCTTCGACAGATGGCGAAGCTGGGCTATAACTAATCTGCTTTTCGCAAGTCATGAGGTAGAACATGAGCGACGATGATCTGGAAAACGACGACCTCGAAGTAGGCGATGAAGACGAAGCCGAAGAAGGCTTGGAAGCGGCGGCTGAAGACGTTGCCGACGACGATGGGGCCGATGTACCGGCGCCGACCGCCAAAGGCAAGGCCAAGGCCGCAGTGTCGGTCGACGAGTTGCCGAGCGTAGAGGCCAAGAACAAGGAACGTGATGCGCTTGCCAGGGCCATGGAGGAATTCCTGGCCAAGGGCGGCAAAGTGGTGGAAGTGGAGGCCAACGTGGTCGCCGATCCGCCCAAGAAGCCTGACAACAAGTACGGCAGCCGCCCTATCTGAGTTTCTGCTTCTTGCTTGCTGAAAAAGCCCGCCGTCGCTGCGGGCTTTTTCATGGGCGCAGTCATTGTAGGAGCGGGCTTGCTCGCGAAGGCGACGTTACATTCAACAACTGTGCAAGCTGACCCATCGCTTTCGCGAGCAAGCCCGCTCCCACAGAATTTGCGTCCGGCATAGCGCCGCAGTACACCGCTTAAAAGGGTTCAGGACCGGCTATGCCATCCCGCCAACAATTCGGGCAATTCGGTCAGGCTGCGGATTTCTGCATCCGGCGCGTGCTCGGCATCCCAGGCTTTGCCCGTTGGGTTGAACCACACCGCGCGCAGGCCGGCCTGTTGGGCGCCGGCGATGTCATCGCCTGGGTGATCACCAATGTGCACTGCGGTCTGCGCCGTGGCACCGCCGCGCTGCAAGGCTTCGTGGAACAGCCGGGCGTCAGGCTTGGCGATGCCGATGTCCTCGGCGCACAAAGCGAACTTGAAATAATCCGCCAACCCCAGGCGACGCACGTCGGCGTTGCCATTGGTGACCACCCCGAGGGCGTAACGATTGGCCAGGATCTCCAAGGTGGGCTGCACCTCGGGGAAAATATCCAACTGATGGCGGGCATGCAGGAACGTCTCGAATGCCTGGTCCGCCAGTTCCGATGCCTGCCACTGATCATAGCCGGCCTCCTGCAAGGCACGGAACAGCACCCGCCGGCGCAACGCACTGATGCGGTGCTTCAGCGCGGGTTCTTCGCGTAATACTTGCTCGCGAATCGAAAAAAGATGTTCCACCGGCACGCCGCCCAGGTCAGGTGC
This sequence comes from Pseudomonas sp. Q12-87, assembly GCF_001269755.1. Classification (NCBI taxonomy): domain Bacteria; kingdom Pseudomonadati; phylum Pseudomonadota; class Gammaproteobacteria; order Pseudomonadales; family Pseudomonadaceae; genus Pseudomonas; species Pseudomonas sp. Q12-87. The sequence goes on from NZ_LHVI01000004.1 coordinate 12,150, forward strand.
GTTGTCGGTCAGCCACTGGCGTAATACGGCTTCGGCGCTGGCGATCACTGGAGCGGTGTCCCACAGGGTGTCGTCCAGGTCGAAAGTGATGAGCTCGATGGTCATGATTCGTCGCCCTTGATGCGTTTGGCCCTGGGATGGGCACTGTCATAGACCGTCGCCAGGTGCTGGAAATCCAAATGGGTGTAGATCTGGGTGGTCTTGATGTCCGAATGGCCGAGCAGCTCCTGGACGGCACGCAGGTCCTGGGAGGACTCCAGCAGGTGGCTGGCAAACGAATGCCTGAGCATGTGCGGGTGCAGGTTCTGGCCCAGCTCCCGTGCGCCGGCGGCCTTGACCCGCAGCTGAATCGCCCGTGGACCGAGGCGTCGGCCCTGCTGGCTGATGAAAACGGCGTCGTCGGCAGGGTTGGCCAGCGCCCGTAGCGGCAGCCAGAGGTCCAGCGCCTCGCGGGCCTTGCGGCCGATGGGCAGCAGGCGTGTCTTGCTGCCCTTGCCGAGCACCTGGACCATGCCGTCGGCCAGGTCCAGTTGATCCAGGTTCAGCCCCGTCAGCTCCGAAAGCCGCAGGCCGGAGGAATAGAACAGTTCGAGAATCGCCTGGTCTCGCCGCGCCAGGAAATCATCCTCGACCGCACCTTCGAGCAATTGCAGCGCACGATCGGTGTCGAGGGTTTTCGGCAGCCGGCGTTCGCCCTTGGGCGGCGCCAGGCCGGTAGCCGGGTCGTGGGTGCAAAGGCCCTCACGGTTGAGGTACTGGTACAAGCCGCGCACCGCCGATAGCAGCCGCGCCAGGCTGCGGGAGGATTGCCCCTGCTGATGCAGGCGTGCGACCAGGCTACGCAAGCGCTGGATGTCCAATGCCGACCAGCTGTCGATGTTCTGCTTCTGGCACCAGTGCAGTACTTTTTCCAGGTCGCGACGATAGGCCGACAACGTGTGGGGCGACACCTGGCGCTCACTGCGCAGGTGCTCGCAGTAGGCGTCCAGCTGTCGTTCCATTGTCAGCGTACCGAGCGCAGCGAACCGGCGACCCGTGGCAGCACGCGGCCGGTGACTTCGGCGATGTAGCTCAAGAACAGCGTGCCCACCGAACTCTTGTAGTGCTGCGGATCGCGGCTGGCGATGGCGAGCACGCCGTGTACGCCTTGATGGGCGATGGCGACGACTGCGGTAGAGCCGATCTGCTGGCGCTGTTCTTCGCCGAACAGGAAGTCCAGCTCATGTTCGCGCAGGCTGCCGCTGACGCTTTTGTTTTCCGTGAGCAGGCCGCCGATGGCCGTCTGGGCTTCGGCGTGGGTCACCCAGCGGCCCACGGGCATGGCGTTGTCGCCGAACAGGATGAGGCTGACAAAAGGCACCTGGAAATCCTGGCGCAGGCTGTCTTCGACACTCATCACCAGATCTTCGAGGGTGCTGGCATCCATCAATGCCAGGATCAAGCGGCGGGTCTTGTCGAAGAGCCGGTCGTTGTCCCGGGCCACGTCCATCAGGTGCGAAAGACGGTGGCGCATTTCGATGTTGCGCTCGCGCAGGATTTTCATCTGGTGTTCCACCAGCGACACGGTGTCCCCGCGTCGATGGGGAATGCGCATGGTCGCCAGCAGTTCTTCATGCTCGACGAAGAAGTCCGGGTGAGCCTCCAGGTAAGCGGCCACGGACGCAGCTTGGGTAAGCTGATCCGTGGATTCGTCGGGCTGCGGGGCTGGAACCTGTGGCTTGTCGGTCATGGGATTGGCTCACTCAAAGACGAACTTGTCCTTCGTATACGCGTACCGCCGGGCCGGTCATCATCACCGGTTGGCCAGGGCCTGCCCATTCGATGGACAAGCGCCCGCCCGGCAGGTCGATCAACAATGGCGAATCCATCCACCCCTGGCTGATCGCGGCGACAGCAGCGGCGCAGGCGCCGGTACCGCAGGCCTGGGTTTCCCCGGCGCCACGTTCCCAGACGCGCAGTTGGGCGCGATGGCGGTCGATGACTTGCAGGAAACCGACGTTCACCCGCGCCGGAAAGCGCGGATGATGCTCGACTTTCGGCCCCAGCTCATGCACCGGGGCACTGTTGATATCGGCCACTCGCAGCACAGCATGGGGATTACCCATGGACACCGCCGCCAGCTCCACCGTGGCGCCGTCCACCTCGACCTGATAACTCAGGGCCTGGGCCGGTGCTTGGAACGGAATATCCGCCGGCACCAGACGCGGGGCACCCATGTTCACGCCGATCTGGCCGTCGCTGCGCACATCCAGTTCGATGATGCCGCTCTTGGTTTCGACGCGAATCTGCCGCTTGGCGGTCAGGCGCTTGTCCAGCACGAAGCGGGCGAAGCAGCGCGCACCGTTGCCGCATTGCTCCACTTCCGAACCGTCGGCGTTGAAGATCCGATAACGGAAATCCACGTCCGGGTTATTGGGCGCCTCGACGATCAGCAACTGGTCGAAACCGATACCGGTGTGCCGATCGCCCCATTGCTTGGCGTGCTTGGGCAGGATGTGCGCGTGCTGGCTGACCAGGTCGAGGACCATGAAGTCATTGCCCAGGCCGTGCATCTTGGTAAAACGCAGCAGCATGGTTTTACTCCGGCAGCAGGCTTTCGCCGGCAAACAACTCGGCTACCGTCTCGCGGCGACGCACTTGGAATGCCTGATCACCGTCCACCAGCACCTCGGCGCAACGGCCACGGGTGTTGTAGTTGGAACTCATGACAAACCCATAGGCACCGGCCGAATGCACGGCCAGCAGATCGCCTTCTTCCAGCGCCAGTTCCCGGCCCTTGGCCAGGAAATCGCCGGTTTCGCAGATCGGTCCGACGATGTCATAGCTGCGGGCAGCGGTATCGCGCGGGCGTACCGCCGTCACGTCCATCCACGCCTGGTACAGCGCCGGGCGGATCAGGTCGTTCATCGCCGCATCGACGATGGCGAAATCCTTGTGCTCGGTGTGCTTGAGGTATTCGACCTGGGTCAGCAGCACGCCGGCGTTGGCCACGATGTAGCGGCCTGGCTCGAACATCAGCGCCAGGTCGCGACCTTCGAGGCGCTCGCGCACGGTCTTGATGTAGTCGGCCACCAGCGGCGGTTCTTCGTCGCGGTAGCGCACGCCGACACCGCCGCCCAGGTCGATGTGCCGCAGGTAGATCCCGCAGTCGCCGAGGCGGTCGACCAGTGCCAGCAGGCGGTCGAGGGCATCGATGAAGGGCTCGAGAGTGGTCAGCTGCGAGCCGATGTGGCAATCGACGCCCAGCACTTCCAGGTTCGGCAGTTGGGCGGCGCGCACGTACACGTCTTCGGCGTCGGCGATGGCGATGCCGAACTTGTTTTCCTTCAGGCCGGTGGAAATGTACGGGTGGGTACCGGCATCGACGTCAGGGTTCACGCGCAGGGAAACCGGTGCACGGACACCCAGCTCGGCGGCAACCACTTGCAGGCGTTCGAGCTCGTCGGTGGATTCGATGTTGAAGCAGTGGACCCCCACTTGCAGGGCGCGACGCATGTCCTCACGGGTCTTGCCGACGCCGGAGAAGACGATTTTGTCGGCGCTGCCCCCGGCGGCCAGGACGCGTTCGAGCTCGCCGCCGGAAACGATGTCGAAACCGGCGCCCAGGCGTGCCAGGACATTGAGCACGCCCAGGTTGGAGTTGGCCTTGACGGCGAAGCACACCAGGTGCGGCATGCCGTCGAGGGCATCGGCGAACGTGCGGTATTGGGCTTCGATGTGTGCACGGGAATAGACGTAGGTCGGCGTGCCGAAACGTTCGGCGATCGCAGACAGGGCAACCCCTTCCGCGAACAGCTCCCCGCCACGGTAGTTAAAAGCGTCCATGGCGTTCCCTTAGTAAGTGGTGTGGGTGTCGTGCGCGTGGGCCTTGGATTGCGACGACTTGGCCTGTTCTTCAGGGGACTTGCTGTCATCCGGCAGGTACAGCGGACCTTTTTGACCACAGGCTGTCACAAGGCAAGCAACCGCGACGAGCGCAGCAAGGGAAGAGATCAGGCGCTTCATGGCGAAATCCTTGAAAATGCGTTAATTGCGCCGGAGTATACCGGCCACCCGGCAGCTTGCCTATGCAACGGGGCTCCCGTCCGGCGGCGCTGGTGTCGTTGATCGGTATATCCTTTGCAATCGTCGGGCGGCGTCCGTATCTTGCGGCGCTTGAGCATGAGCAGACATTTTCGAGGTTGCCACAATGAGTTTGACTGAAGCCCGTTTCCACGATCTGGTCGATGCGACCCAGCAAACGCTGGAAGATGTGTTCGACGACAGCGGCCTGGACATCGACCTGGAAAGCTCCGCCGGTGTGCTGACCGTCAAGTTCGAGAACGGCAGCCAGTTGATCTTCAGTCGCCAGGAGCCGTTGCGGCAATTGTGGCTGGCAGCCGTCTCCGGTGGTTTCCACTTCGACTACGACGAGGAAAGCGAGCGCTGGATGTGCGACAAGAGCGAAGAGCAGTTGGGCGAGATGCTCGAGCGGATCGTCAAGCAGCAGGCGGATGTGGTACTCGATTTCGAAGGCCTGTGACCGCGTGAGCCAGACTGCCCAGGCGCGTCCGCCCAAGCCGCTCTACAGCAATGTCAGCCCGGCCGTGCCGTCACCGTGCACCGGCGTGTGCAAGCTCGATGAGCAAAAGTTCTGCCTCGGCTGTTTCCGTCACGTGGAGGATATCCGCCAGTGGCGCTCGGCCGATGATGAGCGACGGCGGGCCATCTGTGCCGAGGCGGCTCAACGACGATCCTCAGCCTGATCAACGCCACTGTCCGCCTGGGTTGTTTATTTATTGAGCTGTGGTAGTGTCCGGCTATGCCTCAACTCATCGAGGCTGGTGAAAACCCCGTCTTCCTTTGGCGGGGTTTTGCTTTTTTTGTGCAGAAGAAAGGAGTCTGCCTGAATCATGACCGCACCTTCCATCACCCTTACCCGTCTGGACGTACAGCGTCTGGAACGCCTGATCGACAGCCTCGACGAGACGCTGCCGGGCGTGATTGGGCTGCAAACCGAGCTGGATCGCGCCGAGACCCTGGTGGGCCACGATGAAGTGCCCGCCGACGTCGTGACCATGAATTCACGCGTGCACTGCCGCGAAGAAAGCAGTGGCAAGGATTATCACCTGACCCTGGTTTATCCACAGGACGCCAATGCCGACGAAGGCCGGATTTCTATCCTGGCGCCGGTGGGCAGCGCCTTGCTGGGCCTGAAGGTCGGCCAGCACATCGACTGGCCGGCCCCGGGCGGCAAGACGTTGAAACTGACGTTGCTGGACGTTGAATATCAGCCGGAAGCAGGCGGCGATTTCCACCTTTAAGTGTCCGGATATTTCAGACCAGGGCCAGTGCCTCGTTCAGGGCGCGTTCCAGGTCGGCCTTGTAGCGCAGGTACAGATTGCTTGAACAGGCATCGTCGCCCACCAGCCCCGACAGGTCCAGGTCGGTGATATAGCAACGATAGCGCTGGGCTTCGCGGCGCTGTCCGATGATTTCCCTGGCGACCACGCGAAACAGCTGGTCGCCATGCTCCAGTTCGGAAAACTCCTGCTGATCGCAATACAGGGTGACGTGCACTTGACCGTGCGCGGCTTTGCCAATGATCGCCTGCACGTCATAGAACGGATTGTTCACCGGCGTCTGCGGGGCCGACCGTGCTTCGATCCGCCGCGCCCGGCCACTGCCTGAGGGCAGCAACTGGTAGTAGAGCGTTTCCAGGCCCAACGGCTGGGCAACCTCCATCGATAACAGCGCGTCCCGGCGGTACAACAGTGATTGCAGGAAGCGCTGCAACGGCACCAGCAAGCTTTGTTCGTCGTGATAGGGCAGGCGCTGCTGCCATAGAGCGTTGAGCTCATCGAGCACGTACAGATCGGCTTCGTCCTCGTAGACCCGGTAGAACACCTGGATGCACTCGGGCTGGCCCATGGGCAGGATCAACGCCAGGTCGTGGTCGTCCAGGGCCATCGGGTCCAGGTGCAGCGGGCTGTAGGCGGTCGGTTCTTCACCCAGATAATCCGTCAGCGCCGACAGGCTGCCCAGCGCCACGAGATTGACCTGGCCGGGCACCAGCTCCAGCACGTGGTAGTGCTGCTGGACCTGGAGCAGATAACGATAATTGAGCCTGCTCAGTAGCAGGGTCTGCGCCGTTTCGATGACTTCCTCGACGCGCCGCGCGATGAACTGGGCGCGGTTGTGGCAGAAGCAGCGCACCTGCAAACGCGGTTGACGCTGGTCGTTGGGCAGATCGTTGAGGTAATCGCGCAGGCAGTCGAGCAAGGCATGCTCGCCGTCGAAGCGGTTGACCAGCACTTCGTTCCAAGTGTTGAGCGTGACTTGGTCGAGGGTCAGCACCAGGTTCTCCCTGACTCCGGCGTAGCTCAGGGAGTCGGTGCGCTCGGTGGTCATCAGGATATTCAGGTCGCGGTGATGCTTGAGCGGATCAACGCCGACGTTCACCAGGATCAACACTTCGCCGGGTACGCTGGCGCGCAGCAATTGCGCTTCGTCCACCGTGGCCAGGGGCAGGGCGATGGTCTGTTGCAGACTGCCGAGCAGGTTGAACAGCTCGAACTCGCTCAGGTCGCTGTCGCCGGGGTGCAGCGCCAGGCGCGTGCTGCTGTCGATTACGCCGTTGCGATGGCACCAGGTCAGCAGTTCCAGTAATTCACGGCTGCGCTTGATCGGCGCGAAATTTTCCCATTCCAGTGCGTTGAGGCTGCCGTTGTAGAGGCCCCACTGGTTCTGTCCCGGCTCTTTCTTGTTCGGCGACTGGACCAGCGTCAGGGTGTCTTCGGCCAAGTCCGGAGCGATGCCGGGATTGATGAATTCGACCTTGTCGGCCTTGCGCTCGAAGGCTGCATACAGGCGCCGGCCAAGAACGTTGAGGTCGCGCTTGTTGATGACGCTGACGGTTTTTTCAGTGCGGGCGAACTGCGTCAGGAAGCGGTAACTGTGAGTGAGTTCGTTGACCAGCGCGCGCCGTTCGTTGCTGACCTGGCGCACCTTCCACTGGCTGCGGCTGTCCAGCAGCGCCAGTTGCCGCTGGTCCCAGCCCCATTCCCGGGCCAGTCGCTCGAGCAGTACTCGTTGCCAGCCACTGCTGCGTCCCTGGCCTGTGAGCTTGCGATTGACCTTCAAGTACAGCGCCCGGCGAATCAGTTCCAGGCGCTCGGGTTCGCCACGGGTGCTGAGGTATTCCTCGAGGCGGCGGTAAACCACCATGTAGGGGTCGAGTTCTTCCAGGTCCAGGCGGTTGGCGAACACGGCTTGCTTAAAGCGCAGGCTCAGGCAGCGGACGTCGGGATGTTCGCTGGCGTAGACCTCGGTCAGCAGCAGCTTGAGCACTGACTTGTAGGGCGACTCGATGCCTTTGAACAGCTGCCACAGGCCGGCACCAATGAACTCGCCTGGCGGGATATAAGCCAAGTGCCCGAGATCCAGCGTTTCGTCGGCGCGGATGAAGCGCTTGGAAATCAGCGTATGGGTGTACTGCTCATAATTGTCTTCTTCATACACCGGCACCAGCCACCAGATCGGCGTACGCCCGGCCAGCCAGATCGCGGTGCGGTAGAACTCGTCCAGCAACAGGTAATGCTGAGTCGTGCCGCAATCGTCTGAACTGAGTTGGTTATCCCGCTCGCCCCGCACGAAACGCGCCGGATCGATGAGGAAAAAATGAGCTTCGGCGCCCTGGGTCGCGGCCCATGTCTCCAGCAACTGGCATTTTTTGCGCAGCTCGGCCAGTTCGTCATCGCTCAGGTCCGGGCCGTGGCAAACCCACACGTCCATGTCGCTCTGGTCAGCCTGGGCGAGGGTGCCGAGGCTGCCCATCAGGAACAGCCCGAGGATCGGCCGTGGCGGGTTGCTGCCGTGGCGCGGCTTGTAGGAGAACGACCGTGTCAGCCGCTGGGCCTCGGCGAGAACGTTGGCATCGGGCTCGTAGTTGGACAATCCGGCCGGCGTGCTGCCGGAGACGTAGCCGGGCAGTAGCGGATGATTGACGTGAAAGAACAGCGGCAGCAGCGTCAACACGCCTTGCTGGCGAGGCGACAGGCCTTCCAGGGCGCGATCCATCCGGACGGTGTTGAGTTTGAGAAAACGGGCGCGCAGCTGGCTCAGGACCTTGCGGTCGATTCCCTCGTCCAGATCGGGGCGTATTTCATGGTTGCGGGTCATGTCGGCTCAAACCGGCTCGCGGCATCGAACGTGGGAGAACACAGGTGATGGCAGTTTAGCGCCCGGATTGAGGAATTCTTAAGCTGAAAGTAGGAATTTGGCGTCAGATTTTTCTTAGGCAGGCGCCAATGCGCCTGCGGAAATCCCGAGCAAGGAGATTTCCGTGGGCGACAGGGGGATCAAGCGGCTTCTTGGACGCTGAGTATGGTCAGAACGGTTTGTATGTTTTGCGCCGCATCGCGTCCCAGGCTGGTCAGATAACCACCATCGGGTTGGCTGATCAGTTCTTTTTCGTACAGGCGTTGGGCGGCGGCAATGACTTTAGGGGCAGCGGTCTGATGAATTTTCAGGCCTTCCTGGGAACTGTCCAGGTTGAAGAGTGCAAGGATTTCCAGTTCGGCAACCAGCTCAGGGGTAAGCGACATAAGGACTCCAGACTTTCTAGGAATTTGGACGACAGCGTCACTAAGGTGAGCGTAGTCGGGCGGGCTGTCCAGTGTCAGTGTCATGCTTTTTTGCTTTTGGGTGACCGCAGGAGCCATTTATCGTGGCGAGGGAGCTTGCTCCCGCTGGGCCGCGAAGCGGCCCCAAAAGCTTTGCGACTGCTGCGCAGCCGAGCGGGAGCGTGCGCCCACGAAGTCTGCGGAGTTATTTCTTTTCCGGCGGTAACTCAGGTAGCGCGCGCAATGCGGCTTCGTACCACTCGGTATTGAAAGGGCGGTCTTCTTCCAAGATCGCGTCGATCTCCACCGCCAGCACATGGGCCATCAGGTTGAGAATCTCGTCGCGCTCATAACCCACCAGGGTCAATTTGTTGAACGTGGCTTTCGCCGCTGGCGGGTTGTCACTTTCGATCTGGTTTTCGATGGCTTGGATCAGGGTGTTCTCGACGAATTCTTCCTCGTCGCTGTCGATGTCGGTTGGCTCGCTCATGGCAGGCTCCTTGAATGAAGGCCGCCAGTTTACCTGCATTGCGCGGCGTGATGCGCCTGGCGAGAAGTGCCTGGGCAGTCTATAACGCTAGGCTGCCCACCCCGCACGGCCTGGAGGCTTTGTAATGCTTGAGCTTTATGGTTTCTCCGTCAGTAATTATTACAACATGGTCAAGTTGGCGCTGCTGGAGAAGGGCTTGCCCTTCGAAGAAGTGTTGTTCTACCCCAGCCAGACTCCCGAAGCCCTGGCCGTCAGCCCGCGCGGCAAGGTGCCGGTGCTGAAAACCGAGCAAGGGTTCATCAACGAAACCAGCGTGATCCTTGAATACATCGAGCAAACCCAACCTGGCAAAGCCTTGCTGCCCAGTGACCCGTTCGAGCGTGCCCAGGTATTGGCCTTGTGCAGAGAGATCGAGTTGTACATCGAGCTGCCGGGGCGAGCCTGCTACGGCGAAGCGTTTTTCGGCATGACGGTACCCGATGCCATCAAGGAAAAGACCCGGGCCGAATTGCTCCTGGGGTTCGCTTCGCTCGGCAGGCACGGCAAATTCTCGCCCTACGTGGCGGGCGATAGCATGAGCCTGGCCGATCTGTATTTTCTCTACAGCTTATCGCTGGCCCTGCAGGTGGGCAGGAAGCTGTTCGATATCGACCTGTTGGCAGACATGCCGGCGGCCAAGGCGCTGATGGAGCGGATGGAGCAGAACCCGCATGTGCAGCGGATCGCGGCGGATCGAGACGCGGCGATGCCGGCGTTTTTGGCGATGATCGCTGCCAAGAAGTGAAGTGTTGAGGTGATCTCAGGATCGCCTTCGCGAGCAAGCTCGCTCCCACATTGGATCCCCAGTGAACACAATTCTTGTGAACATATAGAGATCTACTGTGGAAGCGAGCTTGCTCGCGAAGCTTTTGGCTTTTAGCGGCTGGCCAGCAACGCCTGGCCGCGCACCACGGCCGCCTTGACTTGAGCCGGCGCGGTACCGCCGATGTGGTCGCGGGCATTGACCGAGCCTTCCAAGGTCAATACTGCAAACACGTCCTGCTCGATCTGGTCGCTGAACTGGCGCAGCTCGTCCAGGCTCATTTCCGCCAGGTCCTTGCCGCTGTCCACGCCGTATTTCACGGCATGGCCAACGATTTCATGGCAGTCACGGAACGGCAGGCCGCGGCGTACCAGATAGTCGGCCAGGTCGGTGGCGGTGGAGAAGCCGCGCAGGGCCGCTTCACGCATTACCGCGTGCTTGGGCTTGATGGCGGGGATCATGTCGGCAAAGGCCCGCAGCGAATCGCGCAAGGTGTCGGCCGCGTCGAACAATGGCTCTTTGTCTTCCTGGTTATCCTTGTTGTAGGCCAGCGGTTGGCCTTTCATCAGGGTCAGCAGGCCCATCAGCGCACCAAACACCCGGCCGCTCTTGCCCCGGACCAGTTCCGGCACGTCGGGGTTTTTCTTTTGCGGCATGATCGAGCTGCCGGTGCAGAAGCGGTCTGGCAGGTCAATGAACTGGAACTGCGCGCTCGTCCACAGCACCAGCTCTTCGGAGAACCGCGACAGGTGCATCATCGCGATGCTGGCGGCGGAGCAGAATTCGATGGCGAAATCGCGGTCCGAGACGTTATCCAGCGAGTTGCCGCCCACCGCGTCGAAACCCAGCAACTGGGCAGTGTATTCACGGTCGATCGGGTACGTGGTACCGGCCAGCGCGGCGCTGCCCAGGGGCATGCGGTTGGTGCGTTTGCGGCAGTCGACCAGGCGCTCGTAGTCGCGGCTGAGCATTTCGAACCAGGCCAGCATGTGATGCCCGAACGTTACGGGTTGAGCGGTCTGCAGGTGCGTGAACCCCGGCATGATGCTCCCGGCCTCACGCTCGGCCTGCTCCAGCAAGCCTTTTTGCAAGCGGGTGATCTCGGCCAGGATCAGGTCGATTTCATCGCGCAGCCACAGGCGGATGTCGGTCGCGACCTGGTCGTTACGGCTGCGGCCTGTGTGCAGTTTCTTGCCGGTCACGCCGATGCGATCGGTCAGGCGCGCCTCGATGTTCATGTGCACGTCTTCGAGGTCGACGCGCCAGTCGAACTGGCCGGCCTCGATTTCAGCCTGGATGGTCTTCAGGCCGTCGATGATGCTGTCACGTTCGGCATCGGTCAGTACGCCGACCTTGGCCAGCATCGTGGCGTGGGCGATCGAACCCATGATGTCGTGGCGATACAGGCGCTGGTCAAAGTTGACGGAGGCGGTGAAGCGGGCGACGAAGGCGTCGACGGGTTCACTGAAGCGGCCGCCCCAGGACTGATTGGTCTTGTCAGTGCTCATGAATTCGCTCGTGATCGGCTGTGGAAAAAGTAGCGGTTAAAGGCTGCGGCGGATGATAGCAGGGTTGCCAGGGCTGGCGCTGGCACTGGTCGGCAGGTTTTTCGATGTAAGCCGGGCGTTACAGCGGGATTTTTCGTACAACGATATTTTTCGATTGAGCAATATCGTCTTGGCAACCGTCTACAGTGGACGGTAGGACTTTTGCTTTTTCCATCCATGGCGCACCGGACGAATAAAAGAAGGGGGAGCTCATATTGATCAGATCGAGAGTTAACAATCCCTACGGCGACGCCGTGCGACAACGGGCCTCGAGCATCGGTCGGCAAGCGCTGGTAAAGATAGACAACCGCTTCGCGGCACTTTTTGGCCCTCGAACGAGTCTTAGCGTGGATCGCGGTGACGGATGTCACTTCCCCTTACTACGCTATCCTTGTGCGAGACTCACGCAGGAATCCAGCGCAATATGAATGTCCTGATCGTTGATGACGAACCACTGGCCCGCGAGCGCCTGAGCCGAATGGTTGGCGAGCTCGAGGGTTACAGTGTCCTGGAGCCGAGCGCCACCAATGGCGAAGAGGCATTGGCCCTTATTGACAGCCACAAACCGGATATCGTGCTGCTCGACATTCGCATGCCTGGCCTGGACGGTCTGCAGGTCGCGGCGAAGTTGTGTGAACGCGAGTCGCCGCCCGCCGTGGTGTTCTGTACCACCCGGGATGATTTTCCACCCGAGGTGTTGCAGGCTGGCGCCGTCGGCTACCTGGTCAAACCGGTGGCAGCCGAGGCGTTGGTCGAAGCCTTGCGCAAGGCTGAGCGGCCCAACCGGGTGCAACTGGCCGCGCTGACGCGCCCAGCGGCCGAAAGCGGCAGCGGCCCGCGCAGCCATATCAGTGCGCGCACCCGAAAAGGCATCGAGCTGATCCCGTTGAACCAGGTGGTCTATTTCATTGCCGACCACAAATACGTGACCCTGCGCCATGAGAGTGGCGAGGTGCTGTTGGACGAACCGCTCAAGGCTCTTGAAGACGAGTTCGGCGAACGCTTCGTGCGCATCCACCGCAATGCCCTGGTGGCCCGCGAGCGTATCGAGCGCCTGCAACGCACGCCCCTTGGGCATTTCCAGTTATTTCTCAAGGGCCTTAATGGCGACGCGCTGATCGTCAGTCGGCGGCACGTGGCCGGCGTGCGCAAGATGATGCAGCAACTTTAACCCGGCGTTGCGAGATTCAGCGCGCCATTTGCAAAGGCGATGGCGGCCAGGGAGGGCATGGGGTCGTGATTCAAGTCAAAGCGGTTTTGACTGAGCTGTTATTATCCGCCGTATCTTTTAAGTACGGATTGATCCATGTCCCCTCGCGAGATCCGCATTGCCACTCGTAAAAGTGCCCTGGCCCTGTGGCAGGCCGAATACGTCAAAGCCCGTCTGGAAGCCGCCCATGCCGGCCTCGTCGTGACGCTGGTGCCCATGGTCAGTCGCGGCGACAAGCTGCTGGACTCGCCCCTGTCGAAAATCGGCGGCAAGGGTCTGTTCGTCAAGGAGCTGGAAACCGCGTTGCTGGACAACGAAGCCGACATCGCCGTGCATTCCATGAAAGACGTGCCGATGGACTTTCCCGAAGGCCTGGGCCTGTTTTGCATCTGTGAGCGGGAAGATCCGCGAGATGCGTTCGTTTCCAACACCTTTCCCAGCCTTGAAGCGCTGCCGGCCGGCAGTGTGGTCGGCACTTCCAGTCTGCGTCGCCAGGCCCAGTTGCTGACGCGCCGTCCGGATTTGCAGATCCGCTTCCTTCGCGGCAACGTCAACACGCGCCTGGCCAAGCTCGACGCCGGCGAATATGACGCGATTATCCTCGCCGCCGCCGGCCTGATCCGCCTGGGCTTCGAAGACCGCATCACCTCGGCCATCAGTGTCGACGACAGTCTGCCGGCCGGCGGGCAAGGCGCCGTGGGCATCGAGTGTCGCAGTGCTGACAGCGACATCCAGGCCCTGCTGGCGCCGCTGCATCACAAAGACACCGCCACGCGGGTGTTCGCCGAGCGCGCCCTCAACAAACATCTCAACGGCGGCTGCCAAGTCCCGATCGCCTGCTACGCGGTGCTGGAAGACGACCACGTCTGGTTGCGCGGGCTGGTAGGCGATCCGAGCGGTGGCCGGTTGCTCAGTGCCCAGGCCCGGGCGCCGCGTAGCGATGCCGAGGCGTTGGGCGTGCGGGTGGCCGAGGATCTGTTGAGCCAGGGCGCCGATGACATCCTCAAGAAAGTCTACGGCGAGGCTGGCCACGCGTGACGGGCTGGCGACTGCTGCTCACCCGGCCGGCGGATGAGTCCTCGGCCCTGGCGGCTGTCCTGGCCGAGGCGGGTGTCTTCAGCAGCAGCCTGCCGTTATTGGATATCGCGCCGCTGCCCCTGGGCGATGCCGAGCGGACGATCCTCCAGCAGTTGGACCAATATTGTGCCGTGATCGTCGTCAGCAAGCCTGCGGCACGTTTGTGCGTGGAGCTGCTGCGCCAATATTGGCCCCAACCTCCAGATCAGCCATGGTTCAGCGTCGGGGCCGCCACCGGTGAAATCCTGGCCGGTGCCGGCCTCACGGTGTTCTACCCCGAGAGCGGCGACGACAGCGAAGCCTTGCTCGAACTCCCTGCGTTGCGCCAGGCTGTCACACGGCCCGAACCACGGATCCTGATCGTGCGGGGCGAGGGTGGACGCGGCTTGCTCGCAGAGCGTTTGCGCGAGCAAGGTGCTAGGGTCGATTATCTGGAATTGTACCGTCGCGGCCTGCCGCATTACCGCGAAGGCGAATTGCCGGCGCGGGTTGAAGCGGAACGCTTGAACGCGCTGGTGGTCAGCAGTGGGCAGAGCTTCGAGCATCTGCAGCGGCTGGCGGGCGATGCGTGGCCGACGCTGGCGCAGTTGCCGTTGTTTGTTCCAAGCCCAAGGGTTGCCGAGATGGCGCGTGCCGCTGGGGCCCGAACAGTTGTGGATTGCCGTGGCGCCAACGCCGCGGCTTTGCTGGCGGCGTTACGGGAACAGTCCGTGCCGTTTTCTAATGCAAAGGATGGATACGTGAGCGAAACAGCCTTGCCAAAAGAAGATCAAGACCAGCCAGCGATCGTTGCGCCGGTTGAACCTCCGGCCCCGGTGGCACCGCGTCGCGGCAACGGGCTGGCGATTGTTGCACTGCTGCTCGGAGCCGCCGGCGTGGCCGTTGGCGGTTGGGGTGTGTGGCAGGTACGTCATCTGCAAGCCAATAACCAGCAACAGTCCACCCAAGTCCAGGCGTTGAGTGACCAGGCCCAGACGCTCAAGCTCAATGAGCAGCGCCTGACCGAGCGCCTGGCGCAGTTGCCCCCGGCCGAAGAGCTCGAGGAGCGTCGTCGCCTGGTGGCCCAGTTGCAAGGTGATCAGCAGCGCTTGAACCAGCGGTTGGAAACCGTGCTTGGCGCGAGCCGCAAGGATTGGCGTCTGGCTGAAGCCGAACACCTGTTGCGCCTGGCCAGCCTGCGTCTTTCTGCATTGCAGGACATCAACAGTGCCCAGGCCCTGGTGCAGGGTGCTGACGAAATCCTGCGCGAGCAAAACGATCCTGGTTCGTTCGCTGCCCGTGAGCAACTGGCCAAGACCCTCGCCGCGTTGCGCAGTACCGAGCAACCGGATCGCACCGGGTTGTTCCTGCAACTGGGTGCCTTGCGTGACCAGGTGCTGCAACTCAGTGAGCTGGCGCCCGAATACAAGGACCGCGGTGAATCCCTGCTGGGCCTGACCGCCGATGGCGATGGTGCCAGCCGCTGGGCACAGTGGTGGGACCAGATCTCGCATTACATCCGCATCGATTTCAACGCCGATGAGAATGTCCGTCCGCTCCTGGCCGGGCAAAGCTTGATGCAAGTGCGCCTGGCCCTCAGCCTGGCGCTGGAGCAGGCGCAATGGGCCGCTCTTAATGGCCAGGCGCCGGTGTACACCCAGGCGCTGACCGAAGCACGGGACGTCCTGAAGAACAACTTCAATCAGGACAATCCGCAGAGCAAGATCATGCTCGAACGCGTGGTTGAGCTGTCCAGGCTACCGGTGACAGTGGTCACGCCAGACCTGACGGGCACGCTGAGCAGCGTCCAGGCCTATCTTGAGCGTCGTAACCTGAACGCCGAAGAGTCGGTCAAGCCGCTGCCCAAGGCGGGCGGGCAGGAGGCTACGCCATGAAGCGTCTCTACGTGATTCTGTTCGTGGTCATCGCTGCCGCCGCCTTGCTGGGCGTAGCGATTTCCGAGCATTCGGGTTACGTGCTGGTGGCATACAAGAACTTCCGCTACGAAGCCGGCCTGTGGGTCACCCTGGCACTGGTCGCCGTGCTCTGGTTGCTGTGGCGCGGCGTCAGCGGCTTGATCGGGCTGGTGACCACTTCTACCGGTGTGGTCAATCCATGGTCGCGGCGCAATCGCAGTCGTCGCGTGCAAGTGGCAATCGAACACGGCCAATTGGACCTGGCCGAAGGTCGCTGGGCCAGCGCCCAGCAGCATCTGCATCGTGCCGCCGAGGCCGAGCGCCAGCCATTGTTGTATTACCTCGGCGCTGCCCGGGCGGCCAATGAACAAGGGCTTTACGAGCAGAGCGACAGTTTGCTGGAGCGCGCCCTGGAGCGTCAGCCCCAGGCGGAACTGGCCATTGCGCTCACCCACGCGCAATTGCAGACCGACCGCGGCGACACCGAGGGCGCGTTGAATACGTTGCAAGCCATGCATGAGCGTCATCCCCATAACGCCCAGACCCTGCGCCAATTGCAACGATTGCATCAGCAGCGCGGCGATTGGTCGGCAGTGATCCGTCTGCTGCCTGAACTGCGCAAGGACAAAGTACTGCCGGCCAGCGAACTGGCGGAGCTGGAGCGTCGGGCATGGGGCGAGAACCTCACCCTGGCAGCCCATCGTGAGGAGGACGGCACTGTTGGCCTGCAATCGCTCAATCGTGCCTGGCAACAACTGACCTCCGCGCAGCGTCAGGAGCCGGCGTTGATCCTGGCCTATGCCGAGCAACTGCGACAGCTGGGCGCCCAGGCCGAAGCCGAAGAGGTGCTGCGGGTCGCCCTCAAACGCCAGTACGACAGCCATCTGGCGCGCCTCTACGGTTTGGTTCGTGGTCACGATCCGATTCGACAGTTGCAAACGGCCGAAGGCTGGCTCAAGGACCATCCGGCCGATCCAAGCCTGCTGCTGACGCTGGGGCGCCTGTGCCTGCAAGGCAGCTTGTGGGGCAAGGCTCGGGATTATCTGGAAAGCAGCTTGCGGGTCCAGCGTAACCCCGAAGCGTGCGCCGAACTGGCACGGTTGCTGGCGCAACTGGGGGATGCCGAGCGCAGCAATCAATTGTTCCAGGAAGGCTTGGGGCTGCTGGATGAACGCTTGCTGGCCGCACCGTTGCCGGTCCCGGCCCAGGTCCTGCCTACTTGAGTCGGCGGGACAATCTTAAAATCGACATGAGTCCATGGGGTGAGGAGGCAAGCTTCCTCACCCCCCGGGATGACGCGATTCTTGAATGAGCGGCGCGATAACAGGCCCGATTTAGGCGCTTTGCTCGTGCCTTCGGCAAAGTCCTACAGCGCGTTGCGCCGAATCCCTTTGTACCCGTCGGGAATTCCCTACATCCCTGGTGAACTGTCTGCCCGGGCCCGCCTTGAAAGGCCCGAGGGCTTTCCTCTACCGTAACTACTTGTCTCTTCTGTTACGGAACCGCCATGTCCTTGGCCAGCTCACGCTTCTCGTTTCTCATGGCTTCCACCGCCGCAGCCCTGGCTTTTGGCATTGCCAGCTATCTGGAATATTCGGTCGGTCTGACGCCTTGCAGCCTGTGTGTCTTGCAGCGGTTGTGCCTGCTGCTGTTCCTGGTGAACGGCCTCATCGCTTGCGTACACGGTCCAGGTCAAAAGGGCAGCATCGTCTACGGGGCGATGGGATTGGTTTTTGCCTCTGCCGGAATGACCCTGGCCTGGCGTCAGGTGCTGATGCAGAGCCGTTCGTTCGAGCGGTTGCCCAGTTGCGTCGCTCCGCTCGACAGGGCGGACTCTTGGTGGTGCGCCCTGCGCAGCGTTCTTGATGGCGCGGTCGACTGCGCGAATATCACCTGGACGTTGTTCGACTTGAGTATCCCGGAGTGGAGCCTGCTGTTTTTTCTCGCAGTCTCGATCGCAATGAGCTACCTGCTGTTGCGCCTGGTCTGGAACGCCCTGGTGCGCCCGCTTAGCGGCGATACGTCGCAGCTGGTCCGGGTATTGGATTAAACACTTGTATGAACATTATCTCCTGCGTACCTTGAAGCCGTTGTCGTGCGGGCATAATCTGGCCGGCACGTGTTATTGGAATTGTGCCGCTCGATCACGTTGTGCCTGGCTTGTCCCTGATCAATCAGGCGCGTGCAGGCTGCGAGGGGCATGACTCACAAGGGAAGAAATCACCATGCTCGAAAGTTGTCAGAATGCTCAGGAACGCTGGGGTGGGGTGCATCTGCTGATCGACCGCTGGTTGCAGGAGCGTCACGAACTGGTTCGGGCCTATGACGCTCTCGGCGACAAGCCTGAAGCGCTGGGCGAAAGCCGCAAGCCCCTGTTGGAGTTCTGCGGTGTGCTGGTCGACTATGTGTCTGCCGGTCATTTCGAGATCTACGAACAACTGACGGGCGAGGCCAAGGCCTTCAACGACAAGCGCGGCCTGGAACTTGCCGAGCAGATCTATCCGCGCATCGACGTCATCACCGAAAAGCTGCTGGCGTTCAACGACCTGTGTGATGAAGGCAAGTGCGTCGCGGAAAAATTCAAGGAGCTGGGCGGCTTGCTGCACGAACGTTTCGAACTGGAAGACTGCCTGATCGAAGTGCTGCACAACGCTCACAAGGAAGAAGCTGCGGTCCAGGCCTGAGGGTTCGCAGTCATCAAAAACGGTGCGCATTGCGCACCGTTTTTCGTTTCGGGCAGTGTCAGGTCGTCGCGCCCAGCAACTCGATTTCAAACACCAATGGCGTGAAGGGTGGGATTACGTCCCCGGCACCTTCGGCGCCATAGGCCAGGGTCGAAGGAATCACCAACCGCCATTTAGCGCCTACCGGCATTTGCGGCAATGCGCTGCGCCAGCCATCAATCACGCTGTCGAGATTGAACCACTGCGCCTGGTGGTTGGAGTCGAATACGGTGCCGTCCGGCAGCCGACCGATATACAACACCTGGACCTTGCCATGAGGACCGGCCTTCGCACCTTTGCCTGGCTTGATTTCGGTCAGCAGGATGCCGTCGGCGAGTTGCTGGACGCCGGGCCGATTTTTTTCTGCGTTGAGAAATTTCTGCTCCGTCTTCAACGCCACTTCAATTTGCGGGGTTGTCGATGAGGCCGTCAGTTGTGCCTGATGTTCGGCCAGGATCTGTTCAATGCGCTCATCCTTGAGTGCCAATGGCTTGCCCTGATAAGCCTGTTGAAGCCCTTCGACCAACGCTTGGATCTGCAGGTCGGGCACGTCCTGGCGCAGGCGTTCACCCAGGCTTGCGCCAAGGCTATAAGCCAAATCGTGTGCATCGTTTGCGCCGGTTTTTTCAACGGCCATGGCCGTGGAGCAAGCGATGCACAGCAATAAAAACAGGTGACGCGACATGTCTGCTCTCCGGTCTCGAATCGAGAAATTATGCCAGTGACGATCTCTGTAGTGATGGGTTGTCCAGGCACTGGTGCAGAAGATTTTTCGTCCCTTGCAACGCAACGTCTTGTGTACTGTCAACATGCCCTAGCGGCGGTTGCAGCAGAGGTCTAGTATGAGCCGCACTCACGTCAGTCAGGAGGTAAACCATGTCGGCCACCAAGAAGCCTGTAAACACTCCGTTGCACTTGCTCCAACAACTTTCGGGCAGCTTGCTCGAGCATCTTGAAAATGCCTGCTCCCAAGCCCTGGCTGATGCTGAAAAACTGCTCGCCAAGCTGGAAAAACAACGCGGCAAAGCGCAAGAAAAACTGCACAAGTCGCGCACCAAATTGCAAGACGCAGCCACCGCTGGCAAGGCCAAGGCACAAGCCAAGGCCAAGGACGTCGTGAAAGAACTCGAAGACCTGCTCGATGCCCTCAAGGATCGCCAGTCCGAAACCCGCACCTACATTCTGCAACTCAAGCGTGATGCCCAGGAAAGCCTGAAACTGGCCCAGGGTGTTGGTCGCGTGCAGGAGGCTGCGAGCAAGGCGCTGACACTTCGAGCGGCCAAGCCTGTCGCTGTATCGGCCAAGAAGCCAGCGGCTAAACCCGCCGTGGCAAAAACACCGGCGAAAGTGGCTGCCAAGCCAGCCGTTAAAGCAACCGCCAAAGCGGCCAGCAAGCCAGCCGCCAAACCGGTCGCTGCCAGCGCTGCCAAACCTGCTGCTAAAAAACCGGTCGTCAAAGCTGCCGCCAAGCCAGCGGCCAAACCTGCTGCAAAAAACGCAGCCGCTAAACCTGCTGCCAAGGCAACTGCAAAACCTGCTGCCAGCAAAGTCGCCGCGGCCAAGCCTGCGGCCAAAGCGGCTGCGAAACCCGCTGCCGTCAAACCAGCAGCAACCAAGACCGCCGCGGCCAAACCTGCGGCTAAAGCGACTGCGAAACCCGCTGCCGCGAAACCAGCAGCGACCAAAACCGCCGCGGCCAAACCTGCTGCCAAAGCGGCTGCAAAACCCGTCGCCAAACCCGCCGCGGCCAAGCCTGCAGCGAAAGCGACCGCCAAGCCTGCCGCTGCCAAAGCACCCGCCAAAGCGACCGCTAAATCCGTTGCCAAACCTGCTGCGGCCAAACCTGCTGCCGCGAAGCCAGCCGCTGCAAAACCTGCCGCCAAGCCAGCGGCCAAACCTGCCGCGAAAAAACCCGCTGCCGCAAAACCTTCGACTGCACCAGCAGCCAAGCCTGCGACATCGACTCCAACAGCGACTCCTGCGCCAACCGCCAGCACTCCGGCCCCGGCGATCAACCCAACCGTCGCCGTTGCGCCGAGCACCAGCACCCCAACCAGCGCTTCCTAAGTGCCGGACACCGCGACGCGCAGCTGATGCAGCGCGTCGTGGTTCGCTGGGTCAGCACTCGCCGCCACCAGCCCTTGCAGCCATTGTGCTGAACCGTCCTGTTGTACCTCAGGCCAATCCCCGACCGCCGTCTCCAATCGCTCCAGCAATCGCCGTTCGGCATCCAACTCAAGCTGCTTGATCTGTTCCCGCAAGGAATAAAGCACTGCGTCTTCGCAAGCCTTGGTCTTCCATTGGATGCGCAGCGTGCGCAAGGGCCTGACCACGTCAGCGTCCCAAGACTCGGCCAATTGTCGAAGCTGTTGCAACCGTTGTTCACTGCACGCTACGCCGCGCCGTTCCAGCCATAAACCGCACAGCAGCAGGCAGACGTTGGCGCCGGCATCTTGTAGCGCCAGGCAGGCATGCTCGACGCCAGGCTTGGCGTAGAGGTCGAGGGAAAAGCTCCACAGGTCAGGGTGCATCGTGCTACTCGCGCCAGTTGCGAGCGAAGCTGGTAGACTCCGCCGCCATTATGATCCGACTTCAGAACCTCACTTTACAGCGTGGCCCGCAACGTCTGCTAGAAGACGCCGAGCTGACCCTGCACGCCGGCCACAAAGCCGGTCTCATCGGTGCCAACGGCGCCGGCAAATCGAGCCTGTTCGCCTTGCTGCGAGGCGAATTGCACCCGGATTCGGGCAATTGCCTGTTGCCGGCCGATTGGCGCATCGCCCACATGCGCCAGGAGGTCGATACCCTCGAGCGCCTGGCGGTGGACTATGTGCTCGACGGCGACCTGCGCCTGCGCCAGGTGCAACGCGACCTGGCGGCAGCGGAGGCGGCTCACGACGGCGCCGCCCAGGCCCGTCTGCACTCGGAACTCGACAGCGCCGACGGTTACACCGCCGATGCCCGTGCGCGCAAATTGCTCGCCGGCCTGGGTTTTACCAATGAACAGATGGACCGTCAGGTCGGGGATTTTTCCGGCGGCTGGCGGATGCGCCTGAACCTGGCGCAGGCGCTGATGTGCCCATCCGATCTGCTGTTGCTCGACGAGCCGACCAACCACTTGGACCTCGACGCGATCATCTGGCTGGAAGACTGGCTCAAGGGTTATCCCGGCACGCTGCTGCTGATTTCCCACGACCGTGACTTCCTCGACGCCGTGGTCGATCACGTCGCTCATGTCGACCAACGCAAGCTCACCTTGTACCGCGGCGGCTACAGCGCGTTCGAGCGGGCCCGTGCCGAACGCCTGGCCCAGCAACAGCAAGCCTACGAGAAGCAGCAGGCGCAGCGTGCGCACATGGAAAGCTACATCGCCCGCTTCAAGGCCCAGGCCACCAAAGCCCGCCAGGCGCAGAGCCGGATCAAGGCGCTGGAGCGGATGGAGGAGCTGTCCGCGGCCCACGTCGATTCGCCGTTCGATTTTGTCTTCCGCGAATCCACCAAGATCTCCAGCCCGCTGATCGACCTGTCCGATGCGCGCCTGGGCTATGGTGACAAGACCGTGCTGGAGAAGGTCAAGCTGCAACTGACCCCAGGCGCACGGATCGGTCTGCTGGGCCCCAACGGTGCCGGTAAGTCGACCCTGATCAAGAACCTCTCCGGCGAACTCGAACCGCTGGCCGGGCGCCTTACCCGAGGCGAGAACACGGTCGTCGGTTACTTCGCCCAGCATCAGCTCGATTCCCTCGATTCCAAGGCCAGCCCGCTGCTGCATCTGCAACGCCTGGCGCCGACCGAGCGTGAGCAGACGTTGCGTGATTTCCTCGGTGGTTTCGATTTCCGCGGGGCGCGCATTGACGAGCCGGTGCTGAATTTCTCCGGTGGCGAAAAGGCGCGCCTGGCGCTGGCACTGATCGCCTGGGGCCGGCCGAACCTGTTGCTGCTCGACGAACCGACCAACCACCTGGACCTGGAAATGCGCCTGGCCCTGACCATGGCCTTGCAGGAATTCAGCGGGGCGGTGCTGGTGGTGTCCCACGATCGGCATCTGCTCAAGAGCACCACGGACAATTTCTTCCTGGTGGCCGACGGCAAGGTCGAGGAATTCGACGGCGACCTGGAAGACTATGCGCGCTGGCTGGTGGAGTATCGCCAACGCAACGCCCCGGTCAGTACCACGCCGGTCAACCCGGACAAGACCGACAAGAAAGCCCAGCGCCAGGCTGCGGCAGCCCTGCGTCAGCAGTTGGCCCCGCACAAGCGCGAGGCGGACAAGCTCGAAGCCGAACTGGGCAAGCTCCACGAGAAATTGCAGAAAATCGAAACCAGCCTCGGCGACAGCGGTCTCTACGAGGTGGCGCGCAAGGATGAATTGCGTGATCTGCTGGCCGAGCAGGCCAAACTGAAGGTTCGAGAAGTGGAGCTTGAGGAGGCGTGGATGCAAGCGCTTGAACTGCTGGAAAACCTGCAAGCGGAGCTGGAGGCGTTGTCCTGATGGAAGCGATGACGTTGCCTGTCCCGATTATGTGGATCGAGCCGATCTGGCTCGGTGTGCAAGTGCTGCTGATCCTGCTGGCCGGCTATGTCGCGCAGCGCTTCGTGGCGCGTGCCCTCACTGGCCTTGGCGAGCGCTACCCCTTTCCGCCGCAATTGGTGATCATCCTGCGGGGCGTGCTGCGCTGGTTGATCATGGGCAGCGCGGTGCTGGTGGTGCTCGAACGCCTGGGCGTCTCGGCCACGGTACTGTGGACCGCGTTATCGGGTTTTGTCGCGGTGGCGGCGGTGGCGTTCTTTGCCATCTGGAGCGTCTTGTCCAACCTGCTCTGCGCCGTCCTGATCTACACCGTCGGGCCGTTTCGCCTGGGGGACGTGGTCGAGTTGGTGGAAGCTACCGACAAGCCCGGCATCAAGGGGCGAGTGGTCGCGATCAATCTGCTTTACACCACACTGATCGAGCCCGATGAGCTCGGCACGGGCAGCTCGATGGTGCAGGTGCCCAACACGCTGTTCTTCCAGCGTTCGGTCCGACGCTGGCGCGGCAGCGAGGCGTTTCCGGTGGGTGGTTTCGTCGAATAACCTGGCCTCGGCAGATCATTTGTCTTTATAAAAAAACGGTGGTCAACCTCACGGCGGCGCATTAGCTTAGGCGTTTTCGACGAATCTGAGCCGAGGTGTGCAATGTTGCTGGAAACATGGCTGGCGTTTTTTGCTGCGTGTTGGGTCATCAGCCTTTCTCCAGGCGCCGGTGCCATCGCATCGATGTCCAGTGGTCTGCGCTATGGTTTCTGGCGTGGTTACTGGAACGCCCTGGGCCTGCAACTGGGCCTGGCGCTGCAAGTCGTCATCGTCGCTGCCGGTGTTGGCGCGATACTCACGGCATCGGCTACCGCTTTTCATGCGATCAAATGGTTCGGCGTGGCTTATCTGGTCTATCTGGGTATCAAGCAGTGGCGAGCCATCCCCGGCGACATCAGTGACGACGCTGTCGTGCGGCCTATCGGTAACCCTTTAGCGCTGGTGTTCCGCGGTTTTCTGGTCAACATCAGCAACCCCAAGGCCCTGGTGTTCATGCTGGCGGTGCTGCCGCAGTTCATCGATCCCCATGCCCCGCTGGTCAAGCAGTACCTGATCCTGGGCGTGACCATGATCTGCGTCGACCTCATCGTCATGGCCGGGTACACCGGGCTGGCGTCCAAGGTCCTGCGCCTGCTGCGCACGCCGCAACAGCAACGGCGGATGAACCGCACTTTTGCCGGCCTGTTCATCGGGGCGGCGGGTTTCCTGGCGACGATGCGCAGGGCTGCGGTGTAAACAGCTTTTGCACTACACCTGTGGCGAGGGAGCTTGCTCCCGCTGGGCTGCGAAGCGGCCCCAAGATCTTGCGGTCGCTGCACAACCGAGCGGGAGCAAGCTCCCTCGCCACAAAAGCATCTATCCAGCGGTGTGGCTCAGCGCAGGATCACCGGCGCGGTATCCCGGGGCAGGTTGTTGCGCTGCACGGGTTCGCCAGGCTGTTCGTAACGCGGGCCGCCAAGCTGTTCGCTCAGCTGTCGCGCCACGTCCTCACCCAGGGCCTTGGACACGTCGCGCACCACCCGTGGACGGTTGAGGCTGATGTGTACGTCCCGGTGGTTCAACAGCTTGGTGTCCTGGCCTTCGCCCATGGCGGTGAACGCCGAGGTGATTTCGTAGGTCTTGGTGTTGATCAGGCTGAAGTCCGCCACCAGTGTCAATGCAAGCACCGCCGAATAGCTGTTGGTGTTGGCCAGTTCATTGATGTCGCGGGTGAAATCGATGTCCGACACCGTGCCGAACAGCACGTAGTCGGCGCCCTTGAAATTCCCGGCCTTGATGCGCTTGATCACGTCATAGACATCGCCCTTGGACGACGCGGTGTAAGGCGTGCCCTGGACCAGCTGGAACATGCCGCTGCGCAGCATCTCGCCCTTGATGTCACCGGTGAACTTGCGCAGTTCGCCTTGCTCGATGTAGCTGCTGGTGGCTTCCATCTCGTCGTAGCTCGACGAGGCGCTGGCGCTGTAGGGGTTCGCCTGGAAATTGCTCTGGGCTGAAACGGTGTGGATGTATTCCTCTACCCGTTCTTGGTACGCAAGGTCAGTGACCGCGACTTTTGGGGCCGCCTGCGCGCTGAACGCACAGGCCAGGGCCATGATGCCGATCCATGTGCGCATGGCTTATCGCTCCGTGGTCTTGCGGATTTCTTTCTCGTCCATCCACTCGGCCAGACCGCTCTCGACGTCGATCAGTTGCAGGCTGAATTTGTAGAAGACGTCCTTGTAGTCGCTGCTGCGCTTGACGATCGAGCTGATGGAGCCTTCGAGGCGGTACTTGGCGGCGATCATGTTGCCGGTCTTGGCCACGGTGCTTTTCTTGTACAGGCCACTCTGGTTTTGCAGCTTCAACTGGTCGACCTGGCTGTCCATGGCGGTGTTGTCGCTGGCGAAGCGCGCCGCACCGGTCTTCATCAACTGGGTCTTGATGCTGGTGGTGATTTCACGGGTGTCGATGTATTCGCTGGTCTTGTTCTTCACGTCATAGACCTGGACCACCGGGCGACCTTGCAGGATGCCGGACTGTGCCAGGGAACGGGTCATGGACTCGGCAATCATCTGCAGGTCGGTGGAGCCGAATTCATTGGTCACGGTTTCCACGGCCTTGGTGTCGCCGTAGCTGATGTTCTTGTTGCCCAGGACAGGCGAGTTATTGGCGCAGCCGCTGACCAGCAGGGCCGCGAGGGCGAGGGAAGAAATGCGTACGAACATGTGGGTGCTCTCGAAAGCTGAATGAAATGGGGCTAAGGCGTAATGCCGGTCAGTACAGGAACTTGTGCCGACGATCCCCTGTGGCGAGGGAGCTTGCTCCCGCTGGGCTGCGAAGCAGCCCCAAAATCTTGCGGTCGCTGCGCAACCGAGCGGGAGCAAGCTCCCTCGCCACGGGGTCTGGTGTTGGCTTGACTGACCGGAACCAGGCTCAAGGCGTATTGATTTCCAGACGGAAGTCCACGGCCTTGGGGGTCGGCGCGATGGCGGGCAGGAAGCTGGTCTGTTCGCCGTACAGCGTCAGGGTTTTCCAGGTTTCCTCCTCGGCAATCGGGAAGCCTTCGGGGCCCAGCCAGGCGAAGCGGTAGTACATCGTCTTGTTGTTGTAGCTGGTGTTGCTCAGCTGCACGTTGACGGTCATGTAGCCGTTTTCCCGGGCCACGCGCATGGCGCCGACCACGATGTTCTTGGTCTTGCCCATCGCCACGACCTTGCTGGCGGCGGTGCCCGGCTCCGGTGGCGGCGGGGTGGCGCAACCGGCCAGCAAGGCCAGGGCGCCGACGGCGATCAGTTTTAAACGCATGCGAGCAAGACTCCGTTCTTAAGGTTTGAGGGTGGCGACGGCGGTCGGGTTGGCGGTCGGGATCACCTGGGCGGCCAGGCCACCGGTGAAGACCTGATTACCCACCGTCCGCAGGCTGATGACTTGGTAGCGCTGATCGACGGTGACCTTGACCACCGAGCCGCCCACTGCGCTTGGCAGGGTGACCTGGTGCTCGCCTTTCTTCAGGCGCAGGCGCACCACTTGGGTGTAGTCGGGCAGGGTGCGCCAGGTGCGGGTGTCGGCACCTTCAAGCACGGCCGAGGTGAGGCCCACGGCGAGGCCGGCCAATGGATTGGTGTCGTTGATCTGTTTCTGCGCCACGCCACGGGTGACCGCGCGCACGGTGGTGCGCAGGATGATGCCGGGCATGTCGTCGCGCAGGGCGCGGCGGGACATGGCGGTGGTGCTGTTGAGCTGGGTCAGGTCCATCTGACGGCCGTCCACCCCGATCTGGGCAAACGTGGCGGTAGAGGTGTCAGGCTTGATAATCGGGAACGACAACGGCGTGATGACCAGGTTGCCGCTGATGGGCAAGGGCAGGGGGATGCGGATCGAGTCCCGGGACGGCGCCAGGCCGCTCTGCACCACGATCAGGATGTCGCTGTCGTCGTTCTTGGCGGCAGGTTTGTCCAGGTTGAGCAGTGCCTGTTCCAGCAACGGGGTGTTGGGGCGCAGTTCGGCCGCCTTGCGATAACCCGGTGCAGCCAGGTCTTTTTCGCCCAGGGCTTCATAGACGAAACCGGCCAGGTAATGGCTGAACGCACTCTGGTAACTGTTCTTGAGGCTGACCACTTCCGGAGCGTCGAGGCTGGCTACCGGATAGCCCTTGAGGTCCTTGTATTCGGTCTTGACCCCTTGCTGCTCGGCTTCTTCCTCGCGCTTGAGGTATTCCTTGTCCCGCAGGTCGGCGATTACAGCTTCGCGCTCGTGGGTCTTTTTGATCTGGGTCCGTGCGCCGTCGAAGTCGTTCACGGCCAGCAGATTCAGGGCCATTTGCGTGGTCAGCATGACCTTTTCGTAGTCATAGCCTTCGTAGCGACGGACCTTATCGTTGACCAGGAAGCTGCCGAACTGCGCGAGGTATTTGGTCGTGTCGAGCTTGACCGCGTCTTCCCATTGGCCCACTTGCACGTCAGCGCTGGTCCAGGCCGTCTGGCTGCCGGAGAGGTCGCCCTTGGCGCGGAGCAGTTCACCCTTCTCGAAGTAATACAGCAGGTCTTTGTCCTTGCTGGTGTTGTTCTTTTCCAACAGGGTCAGCGCGGCGTCGACGTTGCCGGCAGCCAGTTGCTGGTTGGTCTGGGCCAATTCGCTGTCGTAGTTGCGAAAGGCCGAACAGCCGGACAACAAAGTGCTCGCACCGAGGGCGACCAAAAAAACGGCACGGGAGGCCATGAACAATTCTTCCCTGAGTATCAGCCTGAAGGGTGCGGGTCGGGCTGGAGCGATCCACGGACATGCGCCGGGACGCTGTCGGTTCCTCATAAAAAGAGGAGCTGTTATGCCATCGGATAATAAGAAGGCGGGCGGGATTATAAACATGGCCGTTGGCTATGTAATGGCTTTTCAATCTCGAACTGCCTTTTTTGTGACATCACCTCCAAAGCATGAATTTCCGATGAAAATGTGCCGCCAATGCACATCCGCCCTTGAGCCAAAGTCATTGGAAGTGAACAATGTGTTACTTCTTATTACCAATCGAGAGTCATTCATGACTGCCCCGCTCCGTTTTCTGGCCTGGCTTGCAGTGCCGCTGCTCGCGCTGTGCAGCAATCCTCTGCTGGCCAACACTGTCGAGGGCGCCTCCCAAGCGCTGCATCTGCTGGATTACATCGGGGCGGATTACCCGGCAACGGTCGAAACGGGCAAGATCATTAATGATTCCGAATATCGCGAACAGCTTGAGTTCGCCCAAGTGCTGGAGGGCTTGATTGCCGAGCTGCCGGCCAAGCCGGAAAAGGCTGAGTTGAGCCAAGGCATCGTGGCCCTGCGCGGTGCCATCACCCAGCGGCAGGACGCCGCCGATGTTTCCCGCCTCGCACGCCAGCTGGGCGCAAGATTGGCGGTGGCGTATGAAGTCAGCCAGGCACCGGTCATCACACCGGATCCGGCCCGAGGGGCGCCGCTGTATGCCCAGAACTGCTCGGTGTGCCACGGCGCCAACGGTGCCGGTGATGGCCCCGCCGGTGTTGGCCTGGAGCCGCCGCCGTCCAACCTGCGGGACGGCCGGCGCCTGGATCACCTGAGTCTCTATGCGATTTACAACACCCTCGGCATGGGCATCGAAGGCACCGACATGCCAGCTTTCGCCGATCAGCTCGATGACCGGCAACGCTGGGACCTGGCGACCTACATTGCCAGCTTCAGCGCCGACCCGGCCGCTGCCAAAAGCGAGCAGACCTACAACCTCGCCGACCTCGCGCGCCAGACTCCGGCTGAAGTCCTCGCTGCGCAAGGCCCGGCGGCGGCCGCTACTTTCCGTGCCCAGCGGGCCCAGCCGCCACAGGTGCAGCGTGGCCCGGCTCAGTTGCTCGACTACACGGCCGCTACTCTGGACAAAAGCATCGCGGCGTATCGCGCCGGTGACCATGACCAGGCCTATGACCTGTCGGTGGCGGCGTATCTGGAGGGCTTCGAGCTGGTGGAAAGCTCCCTGGACAACGTCGACGCCAACGTACGCAAGGACACTGAAAAGGCCCTGATGGCCTATCGTCAGTCCCTGCAGGACGGCTTGACGGTCGCCCAGGCCGAACAACGCCTGGACGCGGCCAAAGCCAAGTTGAAGGAATCTGCCGGCCTGCTGGGTGGCGATGGCCTGAGCTGGTCGCTGAGCTACATCTCAGGCTTGCTGATCCTGCTGCGCGAAGGGCTGGAAGCAATCCTGGTCCTGGCGGCGATCCTGGCGTTCCTGCGCAACACCGGCCAGCAATCGGCGGTGCGCAGTGTCAACCTCGGTTGGGGCCTGGCGCTGTTGGCCGGGCTGGCGACCTGGGGATTGGCGGCCTATGTGATCGATGTCAGCGGTGCCCAGCGCGAACTGCTTGAAGGCGCGACGGCATTGTTCGCCAGTGTGATGGTGTTGTGGCTGGGGGTGTGGATGCACGACCGGCGCCATGCAGCGGCCTGGCAGGACTATATCAAGAGCAGCCTGGTGGGCGGCGGTGGCCGTTTTGGTTTTGCGATCCTGGCGTTTTTCTCGGTCTACCGCGAGCTGTTCGAAGTGATCCTGTTCTATGAAACCTTGTGGTTGCAGGCCGGCCCCGCCGGGCACAACGCCGTGCTGGCGGGCGGTGCGACAGCGCTGGTGCTGTTGGTCGGCCTGGCCTGGGTGATCCTGCGGGGTTCGGCGAAACTGCCGCTGGCGCTGTTCTTCAGTATCAATGCCGCGTTGCTCTGCGCGCTGTCTGTGGTGTTTGCCGGTCATGGCGTGAAGGCGTTGCAGGAAGCCGGGATCTTCGGCACCCGCCCGGTGGCGTTCTTCGATTTCGACTGGCTGGGTATTCATGCCGATGCCTACTCGCTGTCGGCCCAGATGGTAGCGATCCT
This sequence comes from Pseudomonas sp. Q12-87, assembly GCF_001269755.1. NCBI lineage: Bacteria > Pseudomonadati > Pseudomonadota > Gammaproteobacteria > Pseudomonadales > Pseudomonadaceae > Pseudomonas > Pseudomonas sp. Q12-87. The sequence goes on from NZ_LHVI01000004.1 coordinate 41,921, forward strand.
GGCGATCGTGGTGTTGTATGGGCGCAGTTGGGTGGTGGAGAAGCGTCGGGTCCAGGTTTCCTGACCAGTAGCATTCGCGGCACATATCGCGAGCAAGTTCACTCGCACAGGATGTAGGCTGTCCTTGTGGAAGCGAGCTTGCTCGCGATGCATTTAGAGAGGAGCAACCCCGATGCGCGTATGGATCGACGCCGATGCCTGCCCCAAGGCCGCCAAGGAGTTGGTGGTCAAGTTCGCCCTGAAGCGTCAGTTTGAAGTGGTGCTGGTGGCCGGCCAGCCGCAGATCAAGCCGGGCCTGGCCTGCGTGAAGCTGATCGTGGTGCCTAGCGGCCCTGACGCGGCGGACGATTACCTGGTGGAACACGCCGTGCCCGGTGAGCTGGTGATTTGCAGCGACGTGCCCTTGGCCGACCGATTGGTGAAGAAGGGTGTCGCCGCCCTGGACCCGCGGGGCAAGGAGTTCGATGCGCAGAACATGGGCGATCGACTGGCGGTGCGCAACCTCTTCACTGACTTGCGTGAGCAAGGCCATATGGGCGGCGGCCCGGCGGCGTACAGCGAGCGGGACAAGCAAGGGTTTGCCAATGCGTTGGATCGGATACTGACACGTTTGGCCCGAGCCTCTTAAGTCTTGCCTGGAACCCCTTGTGGGAGCGGGCTTGCTCGCGAAGACGGTGTGTCAGCCAACAAAGATGTCAGCTGAACCGACGCCTTCGCGAGCAAGCCCGCTCCCACAGGGATGGCGGCGGTGTCAGGCGTCGTTCTCGTGCGTCAGTTCCAACACCCGATCCACCAGCTTATTGATGCCCGAGGCCGCTTCGCTGATGTGCTGCGCCAGCATGTAGGCCGGGGTGCTGACCAGTTTGCGCGCGGTGTCTTCGACGATGTCGCTCACGGCGCAGTCCTGGTGAGTGCCGCCCATCTTGGTCACGGCGGCTGCCGTATCGCTGTCGGTGCCAATGGTGCAGGTCACCCCTGGGCCATAGATCTTTGCCGCCAGGGCCGGGGAAATGCACATCAGCCCCACTGGCTTGCCGGCTTCGGCAAAGGCTTCAGTCAGCGCCAGGACCTCTGGCTGGACTGTGCAGCCGGCGCCTTCGACGGCGAAGTTGGAGAGGTTTTTCGCCGAGCCGAAACCACCCGGTACGATCAAGGCATCGAAATCCTCGACCCTGGCTTCACGCAAATCCTTCACGTTGCCCCGGGCGATCCGCGCCGACTCCACCAGAACGTTGCGGCTTTCGGGCATTTCTTCACCGGTCAGGTGATTGATTACGTGCAGTTGGGCAATGTTGGGGGCGAAACATTGCACCTGCGCGCCACGCTGGTCGAGACGCAGCAACGTGATCACGCTTTCTTGGACTTCTGCGCCGTCATACACGCCACAGCCGGAAAGGATCACTGCAACTTTTTTGCTCATGGGTTTTCTCCAGATTCATGGCGTTAAATGTCCACTAATTTGTCACTCGTTGCCATAGGGTTATCTGGCAGCTACACCTAATCTGCCGACTATCTCCCTGCTTGCTCATGCCTCCGGGTCGCGTCATGAATTTCATTCTGTATGCCGTGCCGTTCTTCTTCGTGCTGATTGCCGTCGAGTTGCTGGCTGATCGTTGGCGCGGCGTGAGTCACTATCGCCTCGCTGATGTGATCAACAGTCTGAGTACCGGCGTGCTGTCGACTACTACCGGCCTGCTGACCAAGGGCGTGGGGCTGGTGACCTACGCCTTTGCGTTGAAACACCTGGCCGTCATTCAATTGCCTGTCGACCGGGCCTGGGTCTGGGTGTTCGCCTTCGTGCTCTACGACCTTTGCTACTACTGGCTGCACCGCATGGGCCATGAGCGCAACATTCTCTGGGCCGCGCACTCGGTGCACCATCAGAGCGAGGACTACAACCTGTCCACTGCGTTGCGCCAGACCAGCACAGGATTTGTGTTGAGCTGGATCTTCTATATCCCCCTTGCCGTGCTGGGGGTGCCGCTGGCGGTATTCGTCAGCGTGGCGGCGCTGAATCTGCTGTACCAGTTCTGGGTCCACACCCAGCACATTCCCAAGCTCGGCTGGCTGGAGTGGTGCTTCGTCACGCCGTCCAATCATCGTGCCCACCATGCACAGAACCCTCTCTACATGGATCGCAACTACGGCGGGGTGTTCATTATTTGGGACCGTCTGTTTGGCACCTTCCAGGAAGAAGACGAAGATGAGCCCGTGATTTTCGGCGTGACCACGCCATTGGCGAGCTGGAATCCGTTGTGGGCCAACCTGCAGTTCTATGTGCAGTTATGGGCGGACGCGCGCCGGGCCGGGCGCTGGCAGGACAAGCTGCGGATCTGGTTCATGCCTACCGGTTGGCGGCCTGTGGACGTCGCTGCGAAGTACCCGCTGAACAAACCGGACCTGGGCGCGTTCCGCAAGTTCGAGGTGCCGCTGGACAGGCGCCAGCAGGTTTACGTAGCGCTGCAGTTCTGCGTCTACATTGCCTTGGGCAGTTACTTGATGAACCTGGAGAACAGCCTGCCGACCGCCGCCCTGATACTGGGGTGGGGCGCAGTGGCGTTCGGTCTGTTCGTGTTGGGGATGACCCTGGAGAATCGCCCGTGGGCGCTGAGGCTGGAGCTGTTGCGGCTGGCGTCGAGCCCGCTGCTGGTGTGGCTGGCCCCGCTGGCCGGATTGTGGCCGAACGATGCGGCGATAAGCCAGGGGGCCTGGCTCGGGTTGCTCAGCTACAGCCTGCTCAGTGGCATCGGGCTGTATTGCTGCAGCAACCGGTTCACTCGGTTGGCGTCGTAGATTCGCTGGAGCTGGCCTGTTCCAGCCGCTCCGCTTCGAGGATTTTCCTGGCCAGGCGTGCGTTCTTGATGCGTCGGCGCAGCCACAAGACCAAACCCAGCAACAGCAGGGCGCCGAGTACCCAGAGTTCGTATTTCTTGATGCTGCCCAGCATGCCTTCGAGCACCGCGCCGAAGTGGTACGCCGCGGCCGCCAGCGCCGTGGCCCACACTGCCGCACCGATGCCATTGAGCAACAGATAGCGGCCCGGCGGATAGCCGGACAGGCCGATCGCCACCGGCATGACCGTGCGCAGGCCATAGACGAAGCGGAAGCTCAACACCCAGATGTCCGGGTGCCGGCGGATATGTTCCAGCGCGCGATCGCCCATCAATTGCCAGCGCGGCTTGCGCGCCAGCAGCTTGCGCCCGTGCTTGCGTCCCAGGAAATACCACAGCTGATCGCCCGCGTAGCTGCCGCAGAACGCTACGACCACCACGAGATTGATGTCCATGTAACCACGGAACGCCAGGAAGCCTGCGAGCACGAGGATGGTTTCGCCTTCGAAGAACGTGCCGATAAACAGGGCCAAGTAGCCGAAGTCATGCAGAAATTGTTGGAGCATTGTCTGGGTGCTGGCGAAATGAACGCGCAGCCTAACCCTTCAGGCACATTCAGGAAAGTATCGAAATGTGTCTCGACGTGAACATTTCCTACAACCACAATAACTGCGACTACCGGTCACAGGTGCACATAACTGTCATACGTTCGTCATAATGGCCGCTTATAACTGTCACGCTCGCCCGTCCGCGCGGGCTCAGGAGTCTGCCGTGAGCTTTACCCCCGCCAATCGTCTGTTCCCTGCCACCCGCCTGCGTCGCAACCGCCGTGATGAGTTCTCGCGTCGGCTGGTGCGTGAAAACGTGCTGACCACCGATGACCTGATCCTGCCGGTGTTCGTGCTGGACGGCGAGAACCGTCGCGAAGCCGTGGCATCGATGCCCGGGGTGGAGCGGCTGACCATCGACCTGCTGCTCAAAGAAGCCGCTCATTGGGTCGAGCTGGGCATACCTGCTCTGGCGCTGTTCCCGGTCACGCCGCCGGCACTCAAGTCCCTGGACGCCGCCGAAGCCTGGAACCCGGAGGGCATCGCCCAGCGCGCGACCCGCGCACTGCGCGCGCGCTTTCCGGAACTGGGGGTGATCACCGACGTGGCGCTGGACCCGTTCACCACCCACGGCCAGGACGGCATTCTCGATGAAGAAGGCTACGTGCAGAACGACATTACCGTCGACGCGCTGGTCAGGCAGGCGCTGTCCCACGCCGAGGCTGGTGCCCAGGTAGTGGCGCCGTCGGACATGATGGACGGTCGTATCCAGGCCATCCGCGAAGCCCTTGAAGTGGCCGGCCACGTCAACGTGCGGATCATGGCCTACTCGGCAAAATACGCCAGCGCCTATTACGGCCCGTTCCGCGATGCGGTCGGTTCGGCCCTGAACCTGGGCAAGGCCAACAAGGCCTCTTATCAGATGGACCCGGCCAACAGCCACGAAGCCTTGCACGAAGTGGCGGCTGACTTGTCAGAAGGGGCAGACATGGTCATGGTCAAGCCGGGCATGCCCTACCTCGACATCCTTTGCCGGGTCAAAGAAGAATTCAAAGTGCCGACCTTCGTTTATCAGGTCAGCGGAGAGTACGCCATGCACATGGCAGCCATCCAGAACGGCTGGTTGGGCGAAGGGGTGATCCTGGAGTCCTTGACCGCTTTCAAACGCGCGGGCGCTGATGGCATCCTGACTTACTTCGCCGTGCGCGCCGCCCAACTGCTACGAGAGCAGAAATAGCCTCTCAGGAACTTGCGATGAATACCGAAGGACTCTCTGAAGTTGCAGTAAAAGACGCTCAACCCGTAATCGAGCAAATTGCCGAAACGCCGCCGGAGCTGGAGCCTACTCCCCCGGTCGTCAACGAGCCTGCGCCGGCTCCGGCGATTGCCATTCCGAACCTGGATGACAGCAGCCTGTACATCCATCGTGAGCTGTCGCAACTGCAGTTCAACATCCGCGTGCTGGAGCAGGCGCTGGACGAGTCCTATCCGTTGCTGGAACGCTTGAAGTTCCTGTTGATCTTTTCCAGCAACCTGGACGAGTTCTTCGAGATTCGTGTCGCCGGCCTGAAGAAGCAGATCACCTTTGCCCGTGAACAGGCCGGTGCCGACGGCCTGCAACCGCACCAGGCCCTGGCGCGCATCAGTGACCTGGTCCACGGCCATGTCGACCGCCAGTACGCGATCCTCAACGACATATTGTTGCCGGAGCTGGAAAAACATCAGGTCCGCTTCATCCGTCGTCGCAACTGGAACACCAAGATCAAGACCTGGGTGCGTCGCTATTTTCGCGATGAGATCGCGCCGATCATCACCCCGATCGGTCTCGACCCTACGCACCCGTTCCCGCTGTTGGTCAACAAGAGCCTGAACTTCATCGTCGAGCTGGAAGGCATCGACGCCTTCGGTCGCGATTCGGGGTTGGCGATCATCCCGGCGCCGCGCTTGCTGCCGCGCATCATCCGCGTGCCGGAAGATGTCGGTGGTCCGGGCGACAACTACGTCTTCCTGTCGTCGATGATCCATGCCCATGCCGATGACCTGTTCCAGGGCATGAAGGTCAAGGGTTGCTATCAGTTCCGCCTGACGCGTAACGCCGACCTCTCGGTGGACACCGAGGACGTCGAAGACCTGGCCCGCGCCTTGCGCGGCGAGCTGTTCTCACGTCGCTACGGCGATGCGGTGCGCCTGGAAGTGGCCGATACCTGCCCGAAACATCTGTCCGATTACCTGCTCAAGCAGTTCAACCTGCATGAGACCGAGCTGTATCAGGTCAACGGTCCGGTCAACCTGACTCGCCTGTTCAGCATCACCGGCCTGGACAGCCATCCGGAGCTGCAATACCTGCCGTTCACGCCGCAGATCCCGAAACTGCTGCAAAACAGCGAGAACATCTTCAGCGTGATCAGCAAGCAGGACATCCTGCTGTTGCACCCGTTCGAGTCGTTCACGCCGGTGGTCGACCTGCTGCGCCAGGCCGCCAAGGACCCCCATGTGTTGGCGGTGCGCCAGACCTTGTACCGCAGCGGTGCCAATTCGGAAATCGTCGATGCCCTGGTGGACGCGGCGCGCAACGGCAAGGAAGTCACAGCGGTGATTGAATTGCGGGCGCGCTTTGATGAAGAGTCCAACCTGCAACTGGCCAGCCGTCTGCAAGCGGCCGGTGCGGTGGTGATCTACGGCGTGGTCGGCTTCAAGACCCACGCCAAGATGATGCTCATCCTGCGGCGCGAAGCCGGTGAAATCGTGCGTTACGCCCACCTGGGCACCGGCAACTATCACGCTGCCAACGCCCGCCTGTACACCGACTACAGCCTGCTGACTTCCGATGATGCCTTGTGCGAAGACGTCGGCAAGCTGTTCAGCCAGTTGATCGGCATGGGCAAGACCCTGCGCATGAAAAAACTGCTGCACGCGCCGTTCACCCTGAAGAAGGGCATGCTCGACATGATCACCCGGGAGACGCAGTTCGCCCTGGACGGCAAGCCGGCCCACATCATCGCCAAGTTCAACTCGCTGACCGACCCGAAGATCATCCGTGCGTTGTACAAGGCCAGCCAGTCGGGCGTGCGCATCGACCTGGTGGTGCGTGGCATGTGCTGCCTGCGGCCGGGCATCCCCGGGGTCTCCCATAACATCCACGTCCGCTCGATCATCGGGCGCTTCCTGGAGCATACGCGGGTGTTCTACTTCCTCAACGGCGGTGAGGAGCAGATGTTTTTGTCCAGCGCGGATTGGATGGAGCGCAACCTCGACAAGCGGGTCGAGACCTGCTTCCCGGTGGAAGGCAAAAAGCTGATCCTGCGGGTCAAGAAGGAGTTGGAGAGCTACCTCACCGACAACACCCACAGCTGGAGCCTGCAGTCCGACGGTCGCTACATCCGCAACACGCCGACCGGCAACCAGAACCCGCGCAGCGCCCAGGCAACCTTGCTGGAGCGCCTGAGCAGCCCGGTGTTGGCGGTTCGTTAAGTCATCCTGCGAAGTGCGCTCCCCCTGTGGCGAGGGAGCTTGCTCCCGCTGGGGCTGCGAAGCGGCCCCAAATCCGAGGTCGTGATCCGTCAATCAAATCATCGCAGCCGCTCTTGGGAGGGCTTCGCCCTCCAGCGGGAGCAAGCTCCCTCGCCACGGAGGCTGCGCAGGGCTCAGTGGATGTTCAGCACAATCCCGACTCGGGTCAGCCATTCGGCTTCCTGGGCGAAGTCCGCCTGGGTCAACTGGTTCTCTTCCAGCCAGTTTTCCGGAAACAGCACATCCAGCTGGGCGCCGTCGGCGTGCAGGGTGACCTGGGGCATTTCCTGGGTGCCACGGATGTGGTGGAACAGAATCGCAAAGCGCAGCAGCACGCACAGGCGAATCAGCTTGATGCCGTCATCGCCGAACTCGGCAAACTTATCCTTGGGAATATTGCGGCGGTGGCCACGCACCAACAGCGCGAGCATCTGTTGGTCCTCCCGGGAAAACCCGGCCAGGTCCGAGTGCTCGATCAAATAGGCGCCGTGCTTGTGGTAGTGGTAGTGGGCGATGTCCAGGCCCACTTCGTGCACCTTGGCGGCCCAGCCCAGCAGTTCACGCCAGACTCCGTCGTTCAGGTCCCAGTCGTCGGCCACCTGGTCGAAAGCATGCAACGCCTTGCGCTCGACCCGCGCGGCCTGTTCCTGATCGACGTGATAACGCTCCATGAGCGAGCCCAGGGTGCGTTCCCGGACGTCTTCGTGGTGATGACGACCCAGCAGATCGTAGAGCACGCCTTCGCGCAGGGCGCCCTCACAGTGATCCATGCGTTGCAGTTCCAGGGCATCGAAGATGGCTTCGAGGATCGCCAGGCCTGCCGGGAAAATGGCCCGGCGATCAGGCTTGATGCCTTCGAAATCGATCTTGTCCGCTTCGCCGAGCTTGAACACCTTGCGCTTGAGCCAGGCCAGGCCCTCGGCATTGACCTCACCGCTGCCATGGCCGCCGGCCTTGAGGGCCAGGCCGATGGCGCGAATGGTGCCCGAGGAGCCAATGGCTTCATCCCAGGTCAGGCGATGCAAGGCATGTTCGATGCTCATGATTTCCAGGCGCGCCGCCGTGTAGGCCTGGGCATAGCGGGCCGGCGTGATCTTGCCGTCGCGGAAATAGCGCTGGGTGTAGCTGACGCAGCCCATCTGCAGGCTTTCGCGCAGCAGTGGTTCGAAACGCTGGCCGATGATGAACTCGGTACTGCCGCCGCCGATGTCTGCCACCAGGCGCTTGCCCGGCGTGTCGGCCAGGGTGTGGGAGACGCCGAGGTAGATCAGGCGGGCTTCTTCACGGCCAGAGATGACTTCCACCGGATGGCCGAGGATTTCTTCGGCACGGCGGATGAATTCGCCGCGGTTGCGCGCCTCGCGCAGGGCGTTGGTGCCAACGATCCGCACCGCGCCCAGGGGCATGCCGTTGATCAATTGGGCAAACCGCTTGAGGCAATCGAGCCCGCGCTGGATGGATTCTTCGCTCAGTCGGCGCTCTTCGTCGATGCCGGCGGCCAGTTGGACCTTTTCGCCGAGTCGCTCAAGAATGCGAATTTCCCCGTTCTGGGCTTTGGCGACGACCATGTGGAAGCTGTTGGAGCCCAGGTCTATGGCAGCGATCAGGGACAGATTCTTGGCTTGGGATGACGGCATGGTCAAAAAATCTCGGTCGATAACCCCGCCATCCTGCCACGATCGACCGCTTACGCCAACGCGCCTGAACCAAACCCTTGACCCGAGGCAGGGTTGCTTGGGTTTCCTGTGGCGAGGGAGCTTGCTCCCGCTGGGCTGCGCAGCGGCCCTAAAGCCAATCAACCCGGTATATCAGGAATAAATCGACAGGCGGATCCTGCGACTGCTGCGCAGTCGAGCGGGAGCAAGCTCCCTCGCCACAGGGTTTGCCCAACCTCAGGCATGCTCAACCGTCCCAATGAAATTCGCCAGTTCCGCCGTCTGCGGATGGGCGAACAGCACCTTGGGATCGCCCACCTCATGCACCTTGCCCTGATGCATGAACACCAGCTTATCCCCGACTTCCCGGGCAAAGCGCATTTCGTGAGTGACCATGATCAGCGTCATGCCTTCCTTGGCCAGTTGCCGCACCACGCTGAGCACTTCGTTGACCAGTTCCGGGTCCAGGGCCGAGGTGATTTCGTCGCACAGCAGCACCTTGGGCGACATTGCCAAGGCGCGGGCGATGGCGACCCGTTGCTGCTGGCCGCCGGACAGGCGGTCCGGGAAGGCATCGAATTTTTCGCCGAGGCCAACCCGCTCCAGCATCTGCCGCGCCAGCTCGGCGGCCTTGCTCTTGGATACTTTCTGTACAACCTGCGGCGCAAGCATCACGTTCTCGCCGACCGTCAGGTGCGGGAACAGGTTGAACTGCTGGAACACCATCCCGACTTTCTGCCGCAGGCTGCGCAGGTCGGCGCGGGCGGCGTCGAGGTATTCGCCGTCCACTTCGATCACGCCGTCGTTGATCGATTCCAGGCCATTGAGGGTGCGCAGCAAGGTGGACTTGCCCGAGCCGCTGCGGCCGATGATCGCCACCACCTGGCCTTCCTCGACGCTCAGGTCGATGCCTTTGAGCACGTGGTGATCGCCGTAGTATTTATGCAGGGCGGAAATTCTAAGCAGAGGCATGCAGTCTCCTTTCCAGGTAGCGCGCACTGAGGGACAGGGGGTAGCAGAGCAGGAAATAACCGAGGGCCACCAGGCCATACACCATGAACGGCTCGAACGTGGCGTTGGCGAGCATGCCGCCGGTCTTGGTCAGTTCGGTAAAGCCAATGATCGACGTGACGGCGGTGCCTTTGACCACCTGCACGGAAAAGCCCACGGTTGGCGCCACGGCAATGCGCAGGGCCTGGGGCAGGATCACATAGCGCAGCTGTTCCAGTGGGGTGAGGGCCAGGCTTGCGGAGGCTTCCCACTGGCCATTGGAGATCGACTCGACGCAACCGCGCCAGATCTCCGCCAGGTAAGCGCTGGTAAACAGCGTCAGGGCAATCGCCGCCGCCATCCACGGCGAAATCTCCACCCCGGCCAGCGCCACGCCGAAAAACACCAGGAACAGTTGCATCAACAGTGGTGTGCCTTGGAACAACTCGATGTAGGTGCGGGCGATATTACGCGGCAGGGCATTCTTGGAAATGCGCAACACCATCACCAGCAAGCCGATCACACCGCCGCCGATAAACGCCACCAGCGATAACGCCAGCGTCCATTGCAGGCCCGTGAGCAAGTTGCGCACCACGTCCCAGAAAGTGAAATCGCTCATTGGCGGCTCCTGGAAATGTAGCGACGACCCAGCCAGTTGAGGAACTGACGGATCAACAGCGCCATGCACAAGTAGATCAGCGTGGTCAGTGCGTAGGTTTCGAACGCGCGGAAATTGCGCGACTGAATGAAGTTGGCGGCGAAGCTCAGCTCCTCGGTAGCGATCTGCGAACAGACCGCCGAGCCAAGCATCACGATGATGATCTGGCTGCTCAGGGCCGGCCAGACCTTGCCCAGCGCCGGCAGCAGCACCACGTGGCGAAAGGCTTCGAAGCGGCTCATGGCCAGGGCCGCGGCGGCTTCCAGTTGCCCCCGCGGAACGGCCTGGATACCCGCGCGAATGATCTCGGTGGAGTAGGCGCCGAGGTTGATCACCATCGCCAGCACTGCGGCCTGCCACTCGGAGATCTGCACGCCCAGGGACGGCAGGCCGAAGAAAATGAAAAACAGCTGCACCAGGAACGGCGTGTTGCGGATCAGCTCCACGTACACGCCGAAGATGGCTGCGAACGGACGAATGTTCCACGCCCGCACCACGGCCCCGACGATGCCCAGGCTGACCCCGAGCAATGCACCAATGGCCGTCAGTTCCAAGGTGAACAGCGCGCCGCGCAGCAGCAGCTCGGTGTTTTGCACCACCGGCAGAAAGTCGAACTGATAAGCCATGCTCAGCCTCTCAAGCAGCGGTCAGAGGTCGGCCGGCAGCGGTTGCTTGAGCCAGGTCTGGGCGTTTTTCTCGAGGCTGCCATCGGTTTTCGCCGTGGCGAGGATCTGGTTGACCTTGTCCAGCAAGGCCGGCTCGTTCTTGTTCACGCCCACATACACCGGCGAATCCTTGAGTTTCACTTTCAGGGCCGGGACGCGCTTGGGGTTGCGCTCGCTGATGGCGACCATTACCACGTTGCCGCTGGCGATCAGGTCCACCTGGCCGGCCAGGTAGGCGGCAATGGTCGAGTTGTTGTCTTCGAAGCGCTTGATGGTGACGCCTTCGGGAGCGACCTTGGTCAGCTCGATGTCCTCGATGGCGCCACGGGTGACGCTGATGGTCTTGCCCTTGAGGTCGTCCAGGCCATTGATCGCCGCGTCAGGCGGGCCGAACACCGCCAGGTAGAACGGCGCGTAGGCGCGTGAAAAGTCGATGACCTTCTCGCGCTCCGGGTTCTTGCCCAGGCTGGAGATGACCAGGTCGACCTTGCCGGTGGTCAGGAACGGGATGCGGTTGGTGCTGTTGACCGGGGTCAGCTCCAGCTTGACCTTGAGTTGGTCGGCCAGCAGTTGTGCGGTATCGATGTCCAGGCCGCGGGGCTTCATGTCCGGGCCCACCGAGCCGAATGGCGGGAAGTCCTGGGGCACGGCGACCTTGAGGGTGCCACGCTTGACCACGTCTTCCAGGCCATCGGCGTGGGCGGGCAGCTGGCAAAGCATCAGGCTGGCAAACAGGGCTGTGAGCAGGGCGCTGCAACGCTGAATCATGGCGAATCTCCGCAATCGGTGATGTGAATTCTGCGTTCGGACAGAGCACAGGCCATGCCAAGGCGACGTTTAATTGGCCAAGGCCACGGTTTTGCTGGTGGCGATCGGTCTTACTGGTCTGAACAGTTGCGTCGTGTTTCGCACCTTTATCGGGCGTCGGCATTTGTCGCCGAACCCTGCTGGGGCACGACTTGCCGGGCGCGGCGAATAGCTTTACAACTAGCCGCTCACTGGCCCGGTTCGTCTGAAAAATCATGAATTCCATCGCTCGTGCCGTTCCTGAAGTGGCCCTGCAAGCCATCCGCAAACTGATCGTCGATGAAGGCTTCGGCCCGGGCGATGCGCTGCCGTCGCAACGGGACTTGGCGCTGCAACTGGGTGTGAGTCGGGCGTCGTTGCGTGAAGCGCTGTCGTCGTTGAGTGCCTTGGGCATGATCAGCGTGCAACCAGGCAAGGGTGTGTTCGTGCAGTCATCGGCCGAAGTGCCGCGCAGCGAGTCGGCGCCAGGCTGGCCGTTCGCGGCCCAGGCTTCGCCGGTGGATATCTTCCAGTTGCGCTACGCCCTGGAGGGTTTCGCGGCCGGGTTGGCGGCGGTGACGCTGAGTGCCGATGAGCTCGACATGCTGGAAGACAATGTCCAAGCCATGCGCCGGGAGCTGAAATCAGGGGATTTCGACGCGGCGGCGCGGCTGGATTTCGAGTTCCATCGACGTATCCTGCTGGCCAGCGGCAACCAGGCGATGTTGAGCATCCTTGTCGCCAGCGCCGACATCTTCCTGGAAAGCCAGAAGCTACCGTTCATCAGGGCGGAGCGGGCCATGGAAACCTGGCAGGAACATCGCAAGATCCTGCGCGCCCTGGCCCGTCGTGCTTCGGGCGCTGCGCAAAAAGCCATGCAGGAACATGTACGTAACGCTGCGCTGCGTACCGGTATTTCCTTCGTTGCGCCCGCTGCCTCGTAAGTTGGGCTATACACAAATACGGCTTGCGCCATAGCGAGACTCAATCAACTGCGGCTTCCTGAACCTTGGAAGGGCCGCTATGATGGGCCACGTTTTTTTGCTGACAACCCCGGAGATTTCCATGAGCAGCGATCTGATCAAACACGTTAGCGACGCTAGCTTCGAGGCTGACGTACTCAAGGCCGAAGGCGCAGTACTGGTCGACTATTGGGCTGAGTGGTGCGGTCCGTGCAAAATGATCGCCCCGGTCCTGGACGAAATTGCCGAGTCTTACAAAGGCAAGCTGACCATTGCCAAGCTGAACATCGACGAAAACCAGGAGACGCCGCCCAAGTATGGCGTACGTGGTATCCCGACCCTGATGCTGTTCAAGAACGGCAACGTCGAAGCCACCAAGGTCGGTGCGCTGTCGAAGTCGCAACTGATGGCTTTCCTCGACGCTGCCATCTAAGCGCCGAATGCCACTGGAAAAGCCCCGCAAATCGCGGGGCTTTTTCGTTATCCGGGGCTAGACGCTTGCAAACCCAGGTGTTACATTCGGCCCCGCACTGGTTTCTCCAGTGCCCCCTGCAAGCCGTCGCCGACGCTCTCCTTTCGAACAAGTACGCGATCCTGTCGCCTTCTCCGCGGCGCGGCCTCATTAAGCCAAAAGCTTAATTTCCCCCCTCCATAAATGATTACGTCATTCCTATATGAATCTGACTGAACTCAAGCAAAAGCCGATTACCGAACTGCTCGAATTGGCCGAACAGATGGGCATAGAAAATATGGCCCGTTCGCGCAAGCAGGACGTGATTTTCTCCCTGCTCAAGAAGCACGCGAAAAGCGGCGAGGAAATCTCCGGTGATGGCGTGCTGGAGATTCTCCAGGACGGCTTCGGCTTTCTTCGCTCCGCAGACGCTTCCTATCTCGCCGGCCCAGACGATATCTACGTCTCGCCGAGCCAGATCCGTCGCTTCAACTTGCGCACCGGTGACACCATCGTTGGCAAGATCCGCCCTCCGAAGGAAGGCGAGCGTTATTTCGCGCTGCTCAAGGTCGACACGATCAACTTCGACCGTCCGGAAAACGCGAAAAACAAGATTCTCTTCGAGAACCTGACCCCGCTGTTCCCGACCGTGCGCATGAAGATGGAAGCCGGCAACGGTTCCACCGAAGACCTCACCGGTCGTGTCATCGACCTGTGCGCACCCATCGGCAAAGGCCAGCGTGGTCTGATCGTGGCGCCGCCGAAAGCGGGCAAGACGATCATGCTGCAGAACATCGCGGCCAACATCGCGCGTAACAACCCTGAAGTTCATCTGATCGTGCTGCTGATCGACGAGCGTCCGGAAGAAGTGACCGAGATGCAGCGCACCGTGCGCGGCGAAGTGGTTGCCTCGACATTCGACGAGCCGCCGACCCGCCACGTGCAGGTTGCCGAAATGGTGATCGAGAAGGCCAAGCGCCTGGTCGAACACAAGAAGGACGTGGTGATCCTGCTGGACTCCATCACCCGTCTGGCCCGTGCCTACAACACCGTGATCCCGAGCTCCGGCAAGGTGCTGACCGGTGGTGTCGACGCCCACGCGCTGGAAAAGCCGAAGCGTTTCTTCGGTGCCGCGCGAAACATCGAGGAAGGCGGTTCGCTGACCATCATCGCCACCGCGCTGGTTGAAACCGGCTCGAAGATGGACGAAGTGATCTACGAAGAGTTCAAGGGTACCGGTAACATGGAGCTGCCCCTGGATCGTCGGATCGCCGAGAAGCGTGTATTCCCGGCCATCAACATCAACCGTTCCGGCACCCGCCGCGAAGAGTTGCTGACCGCCGACGACGAATTGCAACGCATGTGGATCCTGCGCAAGCTGCTGCATCCGATGGATGAAGTCGCAGCCATCGAGTTCCTGGTCGACAAGTTGAAAGCGACCAAGACCAACGATGAGTTCTTCCTGTCGATGAAGCGCAAGTAAGTCGAGCAGGACAGGCCAGCAAGAGCCGGGGAAACCCGGCTTTTTGCTATCTGTGCATTCACTATTCTGAACGGGCGGCGTTAAACTCGGGCCCCCGAACGCCACGGCCACTATGAGGCTCTTGCATGCAGTATCGCGATTTGCGCGACTTTATCAGCGGTCTGGAACAACGCGGCGAACTCAAGCGCATCCAGGTGCCGGTGTCTCCCGTACTGGAAATGACCGAGGTCTGCGACCGCACCCTGCGCGCAAAAGGCCCGGCGCTGTTGTTCGAGAATCCTACGGGCTACGACATCCCGGTGCTCGGCAATTTGTTTGGCACGCCTGAGCGCGTGGCCTTGGGCATGGGCGCCGAAGCTGTCAGTGAACTGCGCGAGATCGGCAAGCTGCTGGCGTTCCTCAAGGAGCCCGAGCCACCGAAAGGCCTGAAGGACGCTTGGTCCAAGCTGCCGATTTTCCGCAAGATCATTTCCATGGCGCCGAAAGTCGTCAAGGACGCGATCTGCCAGGAAGTGGTGATCGAGGGCGACGATGTCGACCTCGGCATGCTGCCGGTGCAGACCTGCTGGCCGGGCGATGTCGGGCCTTTGATCACCTGGGGCCTGACCGTCACCAAAGGTCCGAACAAGGATCGCCAGAACCTGGGCATCTATCGTCAGCAGGTGATTGGCCGCAACAAGGTCATCATGCGCTGGCTGAGCCATCGGGGCGGCGCGCTGGATTACCGTGAGTGGTGTGAAAAACACCCTGGCCAGCCATTCCCGGTGTCGGTTGCCCTGGGCGCGGACCCGGCGACTATCCTGGGCGCCGTCACGCCGGTGCCTGACAGCCTCTCTGAATATGCCTTCGCCGGCCTGTTGCGCGGTAACCGCACCGAGTTGGTGAAATGCCGTGGCAACGACCTACAGGTGCCGGCCACCGCCGAAATCATCCTCGAAGGCGTGATTCATCCCGGCGAGATGGCCGATGAAGGGCCGTATGGCGACCACACCGGTTACTACAATGAAGTCGACAGCTTCCCGGTGTTCACCGTCGAGCGCATCACCCATCGGATCAAGCCGATCTACCACAGCACCTACACCGGCCGTCCGCCGGATGAACCAGCCATTCTCGGCGTGGCGCTGAACGAAGTCTTCGTGCCGATCCTGCAGAAGCAATTTCCGGAGATCACCGACTTCTACCTGCCGCCGGAAGGTTGTTCGTACCGGATGGCCGTGGTGACCATGAAGAAGTCGTATCCGGGGCACGCCAAGCGGGTGATGCTCGGGGTCTGGTCGTTTTTGCGACAGTTCATGTACACCAAGTTCGTTATCGTCACTGACGACGATATCAACGCACGGGACTGGAACGATGTGATCTGGGCCATCACCACGCGCATGGACCCCAAGCGCGACACGGTAATGATCGAGAACACGCCGATCGACTACCTCGACTTCGCTTCGCCGGTATCCGGCCTGGGGTCGAAGATGGGGCTCGACGCCACGCATAAATGGCCGGGTGAAACCACCCGTGAGTGGGGCCGGGTTATCGTCAAGGATGAAGCCGTTACCCAACGGATCGATGCCATCTGGAATCAGTTAGGAATAGATTGATGCGTGTAACCTTGCAGCCTTCCGGTGCGGTGCTGGAAATCCAGCCCGCCGAGCGGATCCTCGATGGCGCGCGGCGCCTGGGCTATGAATGCCCGCAAAGCTGCCGCAACGGCAACTGCCATGTGTGTGGCGCGTTGCTGGTGGAGGGCCGTGTGAAACAGGCAGGCGAGGTGCGCGATCACGGTGAGATCTTTACGTGCATCGCCGAACCGCTGGAAGACTGCGTGGTGCTGTGGGATGGCGTGTTGTCGCCGGGTGAATTGCCGGTACGACAGCTGTCTTGCCAGGTCATCGAATGCGCCGAGGTGGGTGGCGATGTCTGGCGGGTTCGCCTGCGCGCGCCGGCCGGCAAGCCGCCGCGCTATCACGCTGGGCAATACCTGATGATCGAACGGGAGAACGGTGAGAAGTCGGCATTCTCCCTGGCCTCGGCGCCCCACGCCGGCCGCGAGCTGCAACTGCATGTCCTGGCGCGCGAAAGCAGTGCACAAGCGCTGCTGGAGCAACTGCGTCGCAATCCCAACGTGCGCATCGAAATGCCCTTTGGCGACACTCATCTGTCTGAACTGCCGGACGGTCCGTTGGTGCTGATCGCTGCCGGTACCGGCATGGCGCAGATGCACAGCCTGATCGAGCATTGCCGTGCCGAGGGTTTCAAGCATCCGGTGCATCTGTATTGGGGCGTGCGGCGACCGGACGATTTCTATGAAATCGAACATTGGGATGAATGGAAAAAACTGCCGAACCTGTACCTGCACAAAGTCGTCAGCGACCTGTGTGGGTGGGAAGGCCGTTGCGGGATGCTCCATGAAGCCGTGTGCGAGGACATCAGCGATCTTTCCAGAGTGCATGTCTATGCCAGCGGCTCGCCGGCGATGATCTACGCCACCCTCGACGCACTGGTAGATGCCGGAATGGACGCGCACCAGATGCGCGCCGATGTTTTCGCATATGCGCCACGGACTTAGCGGCTGACCCAGGATCCTGTGGTGAGGGAGCAAGCTCCCTTGCCACACGCATATATCAGCGAATATGCCGATTCGGTATTTAGTCCGCCGGCCAGATGCCGTTAAGGTATATAACAGCGCCCCCGGATGGCATTCAATTTGCCTTGATTCTGCCGAGCGTCAGCGTCATGACGGCGCGCTATCGAGCTATATCAATTGCGAGGAGCCCTACGCTACCGGCCATGACCGCTATCGAATCCGCCATTATCTGTGCCCCATACCCGCCACGGCTTGACCTGGGACCGAAGCTGACGCGTGAGCAATTGCTCGCCTCGATGCAATTGACCATGGGTCTTCACCAGGGCGGCCCGGTCTGGCTGTTCGCCTACGGTTCATTGATCTGGCGGCCTGAATGCACGGCGGTTGAGCGGGTGCGCGGCCGGGTCCATGGCTATCATCGTGGCTTGTATTTATGGTCCCACGAACATCGCGGCACCCCGGAGTTGCCGGGGCTGGTATTCGGGCTGGATCGCGGCGGCTCGTGCAGCGGCTTCGCTTATCGACTGCCGGAGGATAATCTCGAGGAATCGCTGTTTGCCTTGTGGCAGCGCGAGATGCCATTCCCGTCCTATCGTCCCCACTGGCTCAGTTGCCGCCTCGAAGATGGCAGTCGGGTGCAGGCCCTGGGGTTTGTGCTCGAACGACACCTGCCCAGTTATGCCGGCAACTTGCCGGACCATGTGCTGAGCCAGGTGTTCGAAAGCGCCTGCGGGCGGTATGGCACCACCCGCGACTACGTCGAGCAGACCATTCAGGCCCTGCGCAGCCACGCCATGCCAGACCGAAATCTGGAGGCGCGGCTCAAGCGCTGCAAATCAGCGCTGGATCAGGCTACCGCTTTGCGGCTCTGACTGGCGACTTGCTTGTGCCTCAGGGTTGGCGCGAGGAACGCCATCGACAGCAGGCAGGCGCCGATCAGCAGCACAAAACCACCGTCCCAACCGAAATGGTCCACGGTGTAGCCCATAGCGGCACTGGCCGCGACTGAACCTCCCAGGTAACCAAACAGCCCCGTGAAGCCTGCGGCGGTACCGGCGGCTTTCTTCGGCGCCAGTTCAAGTGCCTGCAAACCGATCAGCATCACCGGGCCGTAGATCAGGAAGCCGATGGAAACCAGGGCGATCATGTCAACGGTCGGGTTGCCGGCCGGGTTCAGCCAATACACCAGCGTTGCCACGGTCACCAGCGCCATGAACACCATGCCGGTCAGGCCACGGTTGCCACGAAAGATCTTGTCCGACATCCAGCCGCACAGCAACGTGCCGGGAATGCCTGCCCATTCATAGAAGAAATAGGCCCAGGAGCTTTTGTCGACTGTGAAACCCTTGGCTTCCTTGAGGTAGGTTGGCGCCCAGTCCAGCACGCCGTAGCGCAGCAGATAGACGAAGACGTTGGCCAGGGCGATGTACCAGAGCATCTTGTTGCGCAGCACGTATTTGACGAAGATTTCCTTGGCGCTGAATTCGTTCTCGTGACTGGCGTCGTAGCCTTCCGGGTAATCGTTCTTGTATTTCTCGATCGGCGGCAGGCCTACCGATTGCGGCGTGTCGCGCATGGTCACGAAAGCAAACACCGCCACGGCAAGCGCCACGGTAGCGGGGACATAGAATGCAGAATGCCAGTCGTTGAACCAGCCCATCCCCAACAGGAACAGCGGGCCGATCAGGCCGCCGCCGACGTTGTGCGCCACGTTCCACACCGACACCACGCCGCCGCGTTCCTTTTGCGACCACCAGTGCACCATGGTCCGCCCGCTCGGCGGCCAGCCCATGCCCTGGGCCCAACCGTTGATGAACAGCAGGATGAACATGATGGTCACGCTGGACGTCGCCCAAGGTGCGAAACCGAAAATGAACATCACGCCTGCCGAGACCAGCAAGCCGAAGGGCAGGAAGTAGCGCGGGTTGGAGCGATCGGACACCAGGCCCATCAGGAACTTCGAAAGCCCATAGGCAATGGCGATGGCCGACATGGCCAGGCCCAGTTGACCACGGGTATAGCCCTCGTCGATCAGGTATGGCATGGCCAGGGAGAAATTCTTGCGCAGCAGGTAATACCCGGCGTAGCCAAAGAAGATGCCGGCAAAGATCTGCCAGCGAAGGCGTCGGTAGGTACTGTCTATTTTTTCTTCAGGCAGGGACGCCTGATGAGCGGCGGGACGAAAGAAAGCAAACATTCAAGGGCTCCAGTTTCTTGTTATGACTGCGGATGCGAATGTTACAGTTTCGTTACCGAAAATAGCATTGATTCTCATCGCTAAAAAGAGGAAGTTTTCTCGAAAGGATGTTCTTAAACGAACATATCGCGCGGGGATAAGCACGGGGCGTTGCAGGGACGGTCGCCGATGGATAGCTTACCGCCCGTCAGGACCGTGGCGTCAGGCGGCTGGAGCAGACGCGGTCCACGGCTCAGGTGGACCGCCTTGAGGGATTCAACGCACCTGCACGACCACTTTCCCCACGGCCTTGCGCTGCGCCAGATCGTTGATCGCCTGGGCGGCGTTGCCCAGCGGGTAAGTCTGCGACACCAGCGGTTTGAGCTTGCCTTCGGCAAACCAGCCGAACAATTGCTGGAAGTTGGCGGCGTTGTCCTGGGGTTGGCGCTGGGCGAACGAACCCCAGAACACGCCGAGCACGGCGGCACCTTTGAGCAGCGCCAGGTTCACCGGTAGCTCGGGAATGCGCCCGCTGGCGAAGCCGACCACCAGCAGCCGACCGTTCCAGGCGATGGCGCGGATAGCCTGGTCGAACAGGTCGCCGCCCACCGGGTCGTAGATCACATCGGCGCCCTGGCCATCGGTGAGGCGCTTGATTTCCTCCTTCAGGCTGGTTTCGCTGTAGTTGATCAATTCATCGGCACCGGCGGCCTTGGCCACGGCGAGCTTCCCTGCGCTGCTGGCGGCGGCGATCACCCTGGCACCCATGGCCTTGCCGATTTCCACCGCCGCGAGGCCGACGCCACCGGAAGCGCCGAGCACCAGCAGGGTTTCGCCCGGTTGCAGGTGGGCCCGCTGCTTGAGCGCGTGCATCGAGGTGCCGTAGGTCATGCTGAAAGCCGCCGCGGTGTTGAAATCCATGGACGCAGGGATCGGCAGCACGTTATAGCCCGGCACCGCGACCTGTTCGGCAAAGCTGCCCCAGCCGGTCAGCGCCATCACCCGGTCACCCACCTTCAGGTGACTGACTTTTTCACCCACCTCACGAACCACGCCTGCCGCTTCGCCCCCGGGGGAAAACGGGAAGGGCGGCTTGAATTGATATTTACCCTCGATGATCAGCGTGTCAGGGAAATTCACCCCGGCGGCATGCACATCCAGCAGCACTTCGTTTTTCTTCGCGACGGGGCTGGCGACGTCTTCCAGCACCAGCGATTCGGCAGGACCGAATTCTTTGCACAGCACGGCTTTCATCAGGGCTATTCCTTTGGGAGTGATGGCCGATAAGTGTAGGTGTGAGAGTCGACGGGTCAACGAGCATGCCTCGCCCTGATAGCCGGCCATAAGCTTGTGCTTGAACGGCGGGGCGGTATGCTGGGCCGCAAACCGAATGAGGAATCAATTTTGAAAGCGCGGATCATGTTGTTGCTGGCCCTGTCGTTGCCCGTGGCGGCGATGGCCGAAGAGGCCAAGGAAGTGAAAGAAGGCGAGGCGCCGAAGGTCAGCTACATCACCCTCAGCCCACCGTTCGTGGGCAATTATGGCTTGGACGGCACTGCGAAGTTGAAGGTCTACAAGGCCGATGTGGCTCTGCGCGTGACCGGCGAAGCCGCCGCTGCGGCGGTGAAGGCCAACGAGCCGCTGATTCGCAACCAATTGGTGGCGCTGTTCGCCCAGCAGACCAGCGAGACGATGAACAGCCTCGAAGCCAAGGAAAAACTGCGTCAAGAAGCCTTGAAACAGACCCAGCAGGTGATGAACGACGAAACCGGCAAGCCGATGGTGGAAGATTTGTTGTTCAATAACCTGATCATTCAATAAAAGACAGGTTCGCAGCCTTGGGCAGCGCCCGGATATCCGCGCGTTGCCCGAGGCTGTGCTTTATCACGAAGCCAGGCTTTTACGAAAACGTCCCAGGGCAATGGCAAAGAACACCAGCCCGATGGCCGCCAGTGCCAGCAGGTCCGGCCATACCACGCCAACGCCTGCGTCACGGAACAGGATCGCTGCACTGAGGCTGACGAAGTGGGTCGAAGGCGATCCTTGCATCACCCATTGCAGCCATTGCGGCATGCTGTCCAGCGGCGTACTGCCGCCGGACAACAGCAGCATCGGGATGATGACCGGGATCGACAGCAAACCGAATTGCGGCGTCGAGCGGGCCAGGGTGGCAAGGAAGATGCCCAGGGCGGTGCTGGCGAACAGGTAGAGCGCAGTCACCAACAGGAACAGCAACATGGAGCCGGCAAGGGGCACGCCCAGTGCGAACCTGACGATGATTTCCAGTGATGCCCAGGTGCACAGCACGACCACCAGCATATTGCTCCAGATTTTCGCCAGCATGATTTCCAGCGCCGTCAGTGGCAGCACCAGCAGGTGGTCGAGGGTGCCGTGCTCGCGTTCGCGCAGCAGTGCGGTGCCGGTCAGGATGATCGCCAGGATCGTGATGTTATTGACGATCTGGATCACCGCCAGGAACCAGCCACCCTCCAGATTGGTATTGAACAGCGCGCGGGTGGTCAGCCTCACGGGCGTTTGCTCGCGGGTTTGCGCCTGGCCGCTGTAGGCCAACAGTTCCTGTTGGAAAATCCGTCCGATATAGCCGGCCCCCATGAAGGCCTGGCTCATGGCCGTGGCATCGACGTTCAGTTGCAGCGCCGGCTCGCGTCCGGCGAGCAGATCGGCCTGGAAGTTGGCGGGTACGTTGATCACAAAGGTGTAGTGGCCGCTGTCCATGACCTTGTCCAGTTCGGTGTAGGGCAGCGCCACCGGGGCTTGGAATTCCGGCGGTTGAAGCACCTGGGCCAATTGGCGGGAAACATGGCTCTGGTCTTCGTCCACCACCGCCACGCTGGCATTGTGGACGCCGATCACCGAACCGGCGGCCGGCATGTAGATCGCCACCGTGAAGGCGTAGCCCAAGAACAACAGCAGGACAGAGTCGTACCTCAGGCTGGTCAATTCCTTGAGCCCAAGGCGCCAGATATGTGAAAGCGTGTGCATCAGGCCTCCTGCTTTTTCAGCATGATCAGGCTGAGCCCGGTGAAGCCCAGGAAAAAACCGAATAACGCCAGGCATTGCGGCCACAACTGGCGCAAGTCCAGAGCCTTGGTGAACGTGCCGACGGCGATATCGAGGAAATAACCGGCGGGAAACAACTGGCCCATCACCGACGCTGCGCCCTCCAAGGACGAGCGCGGCACGATCAGCCCCGAGAATTGAATGGTCGGCAGGCTGGTGATGATCATGGTGCCGAGGATCGCCGCGATCTGGGTGCGGGTGAACGCCGAGATCAACAAGCCCATGCTGGTGGTCGCCAGCACGTAGAGCAGGCCGCCAACTGCCAGTGTCAGACCGCTGCCCTTGAATGGCACGCCGAACAGCCAGCGATTCATCGCCGTCAGCAGGGCCAGGTTGACCAGGCTCACGGCCAGGTAGGGCGCTTGTTTGCCCAACAGGAATTCCAGGCGGGTCAGCGGCGTGGCATAGAAGTTGGTGATCGAGCCCAGCTCCTTTTCCCGCACGATGCCCAGGGCGGTCAACATGGCGGGAATGAACGCGAGGATCAGGGCCATCACGCCCGGCCCGATGGCGTTCACGCTGACCACGTCCTGGTTGTAGCGAAACCGGGTTTCCAGTTTGGCCGTGGCTTGCGGGTTTCGCGCCGGGCTGCTCTGTTCGGCCCACTGTTCGAGGTTGGCCTGATGCACCGCTTGGACATAGTTGCGACTGGTCTCGGCGCGAAACGGCATGCCACCGTCCAGCCAGGCGCCGACGGTGGGTTGCCGACCGGCATACAGATCGCGACCAAAACCGGGTGGTATTTCCAGGGCCAGCTTGATTTCCGAGCGTTGCAGGCGTCGATGCAGTTCGGCCGCGTCCCGGATGACCGGCTGCTCCTCGAAGTAGCGCGAACTGCGAAACGCTTCCAGGTAGGCGCGGCTTTGCGGGCTCTGGTCCTGGTCGTACACGGCGAAGGCGAGTTTCTCCACGTCCAGGGAGATGCCGTAGCCAAAGATCACCATCATGAACAGGGCGCCGAGCAGGGCGAACGCCATACGCACTTTGTCGCGCAGCAGTTCCTTGCCTTCGCGGTTGGCGACGGCCAGCAGGCGACCGAAGCTGAGGCCGCGTCGTTCCGGTGGGGCATCGGCATTATCGAGGGCGACGGGAACGGCGTCCGGCTGCGCCTCGCCTTGGGCCTGTTCCAGACACGTAACGAACGCGGCTTCCAGGGTCTGGCCGTTGAACTGCGCCTGTAGGGCTGCGGGGGTATCGCAAGCCAGGACCTTGCCGGCGTGCATCAGTGAAATGCGGTCGCAGCGTTGGGCTTCGTTCATGAAGTGCGTGGAGAGAAAAATCGTCACGCCCTGTTCGCGAGACAACTCGATCAGCAGGCGCCAGAAATCATCCCGCGCGGCCGGGTCCACGCCGGAGGTCGGTTCGTCGAGAATCAGCACTTCCGGGCGATGCAGCACCGCCACCGCCAGGGACAAGCGCTGGCGCAAGCCCAGGGGAAGCGCCCCGGAGGGTTGGTCGCTAAAGTCCTGGAGCTTGAAGCGCTGGATCAATTCTTCGATACGGCTGGCGCTTTCGCTCTTGGGCAAGTCGAACAGCTTCGCGTGCAGGGCCAGGTTCTGACGCACGCTCAATTCGCCATACAGTGAAAAGCTCTGGGACATGAAGCCTACGCGTTTGCGGGTGGCGAGGTCCTTGGCGTTGACTGGATTGCCTAGCAGGCGAGCGGTGCCTTCGCTGGCCGGCATCAGTCCGGTCAGCACTTTCATGGTGGTGGTCTTGCCGCAACCGTTGGAGCCCAGGAAACCGAAAATCTCGCCACGCCCAATCGCGAAACTGACGCGGTCCACCGCCGTGAAATCACCGAAGCGCAAGGTGAGGTCGTGGGCTTCGATGGCGATGTCGGCGGTGCCGGCGGATCGGGGCGGAATCGCCAATGGCTGGGCGTCGCGGCCATTGTCGCCCTGGAAATGCGTGAACGCCGAGTCGAGCTTGCCATCGGGCGTGACTGCGGCCAATTCGGCGCTCAGTCCTTGGGCGATCAAGCGACCGTTGTCGAGCATCAGGCAGTGCTCGAATTGTTCGGCTTCCTCCATATAGGCCGTGGCGACCAAGAGCGTGAGTTGCGGTCGCTGCCGGCGCACGTCTTCTATCAATTCCCAGAAACGGCGTCGCGACAAGGGGTCCACGCCAGTCGTGGGTTCGTCGAGAATCAACAGGTCCGGCTCGTGGATCAATGCACAGCACAGGCCGAGCTTCTGTTTCATGCCGCCGGACAGCTTGCCGGCTGGACGATCGGCAAAACGCTGGAGGTCGGTGGCCAGCAGCAATGTGCCCATGCGTTGCTCGCATTCGGCCCGCGACAGCCCGAACAGCGTGCCGAAAAACCGGACGTTTTCACGTATCGATAAGTCAGGATAAAGATTGCCGCCCAGCCCTTGCGGCATGAACGCGATGCGGCGATAGAGGGTGTTGCGATGACGACGGTCCTCGATCGAGGCTCCCAGTACGTCCAGTTCGCCGCGCTGGAGCTTTTTCACCCCGGCAATCAGCCCGAGCAGGCTCGATTTGCCCGCCCCGTCCGGGCCGATCAGGCCGCAGCGTGTACCGGCAGGCAGGCTGAAGGCAATGTCGCTGAGGGCGAGATGCTGGCCGTAGCGATGCTCCAAGGCTGCGGCGCGCAGCGCCGGTGCGCCAACGCTGACGGTCATTGCAAGTTGGCCGGCCAGTCGATGGGGGCTGTGCGCACGTAGCCGGCGCCGGGCATGCCGGGCTTGGCCTGGGGCACTTCGCCGGGCCGGGTCAGGCGCACCTTGACGCGAAACACCAGCTTCTGGCGTTCATCACGGGTTTCGACTTCCTTGGGCGTGAACTGGGACTTGGCCGCGACGAAACTGACCCTGGCCGGCAGTGGCCGTTCGGGCAGGGCGTCGAGCAGCAGTCGTGCCTCATCGCCCACTGCCAGTTTTCCGGCGACCGAAGCCGGCAGATAGAGATTCATGTACTGGTCGTTCGGATCGATCATCAGCAGCACCCGTCCGCCGGCGCCCAGCACTTCGCCCGGCTCGGCCAGGCGCAGTTGGATCACGCCATCGATCGGTGCGCGCAACGTGCTGTCGTCTATTTCACTGGTGAGTTGGGCTACCTGGGCCTGGGTCGCGCCGATGGCCGCTGTCGCCGCCGACACCTGGGCTCGGGCCGCATTGACGGCGGCGTTGGCAGTGTCTACGCGTGCTTGCTGCTGGTCGATGATCTGACCGCTGGCGTAGCCACGCTTGAACAGTTCCTGAGTCCGCTTGAGTTCCTGGTGGGCAAGCAATTGTTCGCTCTGGCGCAACTGCACGTTGGCCTCGGTGGCGGCAAGATTCTGCCGGGCGCGTACAACTTCGGCTTCGGCCTGGTTGCGCTGGGCCTCCAGGGTCCGGGTGTCCATGCGCGCAAGCACTTGGCCCTTGGTGACGTTATCGCCTTCCTCGACATGGACCTCGGCCAGGCGCCCGGGCGTCTTGCTGGCGATCTGGACTTCGGTGGCCTCCAGGCGTCCGTTGCCCATGCTCAGGCCTGGCGGCAGGCGATCGTGGCGGGACTTCCAGTAGCCGAACCCGCCGGCGGCCAGCAACACCGCCATCAAGGCGATTGCGAAAAAGCGAGAGGTACGGGGGTTCGTCGACATGTCCGGCATCCTGCGGCTGTAGCATGGTAGTCTGCCGGACCGGCTGCCGCCCGAGCTTGATATCCATCAACGGATGGGCGATTAGCGCAGGCCGATTACCGCTGCCCATTGCTCGGCAGTCACCGGCATCACCGACAGCCGCGAGCCCTTCTGTACCAGTGGCATTTCTGCCAGGGCAGCCTGTTGCTTGAGGTAATCGAGCTTGAGGACGCGGGGGAACGTCTCGATGTGGGCCACATCAATGGCCGTCCACGGATTTTTATCCGGGCTGGCCTTGGCGTCGAAGTAATGGCTGTCGGGCTCCAGCGCCGTGGGATCGGGGTAACCCGCCTGGATGATTTCGCCAATCCCGGCGATACCTGGCTCCGGGCAGCTGGAGTGATAGAAAAAGAACCGGTCGCCGACGGCCATCGCCCGCAGGAAATTACGCGCTTGATAGTTGCGAACCCCGTCCCAGCGCGCCTGGCCGAGTTTTTCCAGGCCTTGGATGGACAATTCGTCGGGCTCGGATTTCATCAGCCAATAGGCCATGATTTCTACTCCTGGGCGGTGTTAAAAAAAATAGTTCAGCGATTTTATGACAAACCGACAGTCGGTTGACGCCAGAGTTTGCGTGTAGCATCAGGTTGCCGCAAAATGCCGGCCTTCCAAGCTTGACGCTGCTGCACGGCCAATAAGAAAAACCGCTGCTGTCATCGTGTGTGATATGCCTTGAGGGGGGCAATCGATGAAACGCAAACCGGATTTGTTGTGGGTTCTGGTCATTCTGTTCGGCCTGGGTGTCGTGACCACGGGTTACGCTCAAAGCCTTTGGTCCACCAAGACCGATGCGCCGATGGACATCACTCAACCCACGCCATCGCTCAAACGCTGAACCTGTTCTCCTGGCGCCGCGTCACGTTCGCGGCGCTATTGCGCCATATACCACCGCTTGTCGCTCACCGTTCCCTGTAACGGTACGTCCCAACTGGCTTGTGCCAATCGTTCGACCTTCTGGCATTCATGAGCCAGCCCCAATAGCGTCGGCTTGCGCCATTGCTTGCGTCGCCCCAGGTACGCCAGGCTGCGGTCGTAAAAACCGCCTCCCATGCCTAGCCGGCCGCCCGCATCGTCAAACCCCACCAACGGCAACAATACTAAATCCAATGTCCAGACCTTGCGTTGCCGGGCGATGTTCTTGCGTGGTTCCGGAATACGAAAGCGGTTGGGGCACATTTTTTCGCCAGGGTAGATGCGCTGAAACACCATTCGGGTCTGCGGCCACGGGCTGAGCACCGGCAGGTATGTCGCCTTGCCCCGGCGCTGGGCGGCGCGCAGCAGCAGGCGGGGGTCGATCTCGCCATCGTTGGGCAGGTACAGGGCGATGTGGCGTGCGCGACGAAACAGCGGATGCTGGGCCAGTTGCCGATAGAGTCCCTGGGCCGCTTGCCGTTGCTGGGCTGACGTCAAGGCGCGACGGGCCTGGCGCAGCAGGCGTCGGAGTTGCGGGCGGGGGAGCAGCGCAGGTTCGGTCATTTCGAGGCTTCACGCAGTGACGATGGCAGTGCTACAGCGTAACCGCAAACCGAACGTCCAGAAACGCCCACGCCAGAAACGACAATGCCAGTCCATATGGACTGGCATTGTCTGGAATCAGGCTCCCCGGATGAACCGCTGTCGGCTTAGCCCTTGAACCCGAAAGTTCAAGGTGGAAGTTGCAGGAGGCGTTAAGGCTTTCCGTCAAGCGGACATGCACACCGGCCCCAACGTGCAACCCCCGTGGTTGTGCGTATCGGCTCAGGGACATCACCAACTGGCAAGCACCCCAGGGAGTGACGCAAGTATACCCCAGGCAGTCTCGGGAATCAGCCCTTGCTGACGTCCGGATCGGTCGCCAGTACCAGATCCACCCGATCGAGCAGGTCGCGCACTTGTTCACGGGTCGAGCCGCTGACCTGCAGGTCCGGCGTATCCTGGCGATGCAGCAGATCGTGGGTGATGTTCAAGGCAGCCATCACAGCGATGCGGTCGGCGCCGATGACTTTGCCGCTGCTGCGGATCTCACGCATCTTGCCGTCCAGGTAACGGGCGGCGCTCACCAGGTTGCTGCGCTCTTCCTGGGGACAGATGATTGAATATTCTTTGTCGAGGATCTGCACGGTAACGCTATTGCTTGAACTCATGAGTCTTGCTCCAGGGCCTTGAGGCGCGAAATCATCGATTCGACCTTACGCCGGGCGATTTCGTTTTTTTCAATGAGGTGCGCGCGTTCCTCGCGCCAGGTTTTTTCCTGAGCTAATAGGAGTCCGTTTTGGCTCTTAAGTTGCTCGACCCGGTCAATTAGCAACTCGAGTCTGGCCATCAGCGCTTGCAGGTCGGTGTCTTCCATTGTGTCCACTGAAGATTGTGTCTGATGGAGGGATGTCGGTCGTACAGCCTCTGATAGTCTTGGCGAGTCTGTCGATGTAGGATACAAGGCCTCCATTCTAGACATAGCGCCGTCTGGCGCCTAGCTGCCCATGCCCATTCAGAATTCCCCGTATCAAGCATTCGCCACCCTGCTGAGCACCAGCGGCCATCCCGTTTCGCCCGCCGAACTCCATGGCCTGTTGCTCGGCCGCAGCTGCGCCGGCGCCGGCTTCGAGGCCGACGCCTGGTTGGCCGACGCCGCCGAGCTGCTGGAAGGCGAGCCGGCGGATAACGTCCGTAACGCGCTGATCGGCCTGCAGGAAATGGTCAAGGGTGAGCTGACCAGCGACGACATGACCGTCGTCCTGCTGCTGCCCACCGACGACGCGCCTTTGGCTGAGCGCGCCGCCGCGCTGGGCCAATGGTGCCAGGGTTTCCTCGCCGGCTTCGGCCTGACCCGCCGCGAATACGCGTTGAGTGATGAAGCCAAGGAAGTGTTGCAGGACCTGGCTGCGATCTCTCAAGTCCAGGATGCCCTGGAAGAATCCGATGATGGCGAAAGCGACTACATGGAAGTGATGGAGTACCTGCGGGTCGCGCCGTTGCTGCTGTTCACCGAGACCAAGAAAACCGATGCAGCGGCGGCCAAGCCGTCCTTGCACTGATCGCTAGAGGGAACCCCGTCTGCCCATGATTCATATCCCGAAATCGGAATACAGCCGTCGCCGCAAGGCCCTGATGGCGCAGATGGAACCCAACAGCATCGCAATCCTGCCCGCCGCCGCCGTTGCGATCCGCAACCGCGACGTCGAGCACGTCTACCGCCAGGACAGCGACTTCCAGTACCTCAGTGGCTTCCCCGAACCGCAAGCGGTGCTGGTACTGATGCCTGGCCGCGCCCACGGCGAGTACATCCTGTTCTGCCGCGAGCGCAACGCCGAGCGTGAACTCTGGGATGGCCTGCGGGCCGGCCAGGAAGGCGCGATCCGCGACTACGGCGCCGACGATGCATTCCCCATCACTGACATCGACGACATCCTGCCGGGCCTGATCGAAGGCCGCGACCGCGTGTATTCGGCCATGGGCAGCAACCCGGAATTCGACCGGCATCTGATGGAGTGGATCAATGTCATCCGCTCCAAGGCTCACCTCGGCGCCCAGCCGCCGAATGAATTCGTTGCCCTGGATCATCTGCTGCATGACATGCGCCTGTATAAATCGGCGGCGGAAGTGAAGGTGATGCGCGAAGCGGCGCGGATCTCTGCCCAGGCGCATATCCGCGCGATGCAGGCGGCGCGCCCGGGGTTGTTCGAATACAGCCTGGAGGCCGAGCTGGATTATGAGTTCCGCAAGGGCGGGGCGAAAATGCCGGCCTATGGCTCGATTGTCGCGGCGGGGCGCAACAGTTGCATCCTGCATTACCAGCAGAACGACGCGGTGCTCAAGGACGGCGACCTGGTGCTGATCGACGCTGGGTGTGAAATCGACTGCTATGCGAGCGATATCACCCGTACCTGGCCGGTCAGCGGCAAGTTTTCGCCGGAACAGAAAGCGATCTACGAAGTGGTGCTGGCGGCCCAGGAGGCGGCATTTGCCCAGATCGCGCCGGACAAGCATTGGAACCAGGCCCATGAAGCGACGGTCCGGGTCATTACCGAAGGGCTGGTGCGTCTCGGGTTGCTGGAAGGTAAGGTGGAGGAGTTGATTGCCAGCGAGGCCTACCGGGCGTTCTACATGCACCGCGCCGGGCATTGGCTGGGCATGGACGTGCATGATGTCGGCGAATACCGGGTCGGCGGCGAATGGCGGGTCTTGGAAATCGGCATGACACTCACTGTCGAGCCGGGGATCTACATCAGCCCGAACAACCGCAGCGTAGCGAAAAAATGGCGCGGCATTGGCGTGCGCATCGAGGATGACGTGGTAGTGACCAGAACCGGTTGTGAAATCCTGAGCCACGGCGTACCGAAGACGGTCGCCGACATCGAGGCCCTGATGGCCGCCGCACGGACTCAAGCGGCATGAGTCGGGTCAACCTGGCGATTATCGGCGGCGGCCTGGTCGGCGCGAGCCTGGCGCTGGCCCTGCAAGCCGGCGCCAAGGCCCGGGGCTGGACGATCACGCTGATCGAGCCCTTCGCCCCTGGCGACGCCTGGCAGCCGAGCTATGACGCGCGGTCCTCGGCGTTGTCCTACGGCGCCCGGCAGATTTACCAGCGCCTGGGTGTCTGGCAGGAAATTTCCCGGCGTGCCGAACCGATCAAGCAGATCCACGTGTCCGATCGCGGGCGGTTTTCCACTGCGCGCCTGTCGGCGATGGAAGAGGGTGTGCCGGCCCTGGGCTACGTGGTGGAGAACGCCTGGCTTGGCCATTGCCTGTGGCAGGGCCTGGACAAGGAAGTGGTCAGTTGGCGCTGCCCGGCGCAGGTCACTCGGATGGAGCCGCTGGTGGGCGGCTATCGCCTGACCCTCGACGATGAAACCACCTTGGAGTGCGACCTCGCCGTGCTGGCTGACGGCGGCCGCTCCGGCCTGCGCGAGCAGTTGGGCGTCGGCGTGCGCAATCGGCCTTATGACCAGAGCGCGTTGATCGCCAATCTCACCCCCAGCGAGGCCCACAATGGCGTGGCCTTCGAACGTTTCACCGACGACGGGCCGATGGCCTTGTTGCCGTTGCCGGACAATCGCTGTGCACTGGTCTGGACCCGCCAGGGCATGGATGCACAACGGCTGGCGGCCCTCGACGAGCGCAGCTTCCTCAGCGAGTTGCAGGGTGTATTCGGTTACCGCCTGGGCACGCTGAAGCAGGTGGGCGTGCGGCATCTTTATCCGTTGGCGCTGGTGGAGGCCGAAGAGCAGGTTCGTCCCCACTTGGCGATCCTTGGCAATGCCGCCCACAGCTTGCATCCGATTGCCGGACAGGGGTTCAACCTGTCCCTGCGTGACGCCCAGGCCCTGGCCGACGCGTTACTCGACAGCGACAGCGAGCCGGGCGACTTTGCCGTGTTACAGGCCTATCGCGAGCGCCAGCGGATGGACCAGGCCCTGACCGTAGGTTTTTCCGACCAGGTCACGCGCCTGTTCGGCAGCAGTCTGCCGCTGGTATCCCTGGGCCGCAACCTTGGCCTCTTGGGCCTCGACCTGCTGCCGCCGGCCAAGCGCTGGTTCGCCCGCCAGGCCATGGGCCTGGGGACGCGTCCGGATGTGTGAGTGCGGATGCGAAGTTGACCATTCTTTTCACGGGCGGCTCACGTCGCCAGCAAAACAGGCTTGAAGCATGGAATTGCGTGCAGATCTGCTGATTGTCGGCGCCGGTATGGTCGGCAGCGCCCTGGCGCTGGCGTTGCAAGGCAGCGGCTTGCAAGTGTTGCTGCTCGACGGCAGCCCGCTGAGCGTCAAACCCTTCGATTCCCAGGGCTCGTTCGAGCCTCGGGTCAGCGCCTTGTCAACGGCCAGCCAGCGAATCCTCGAGCGCCTGGGCGTCTGGGAGGGTATCACCGCCCGACGCGCCAGCCCTTACACCGATATGCACGTCTGGGACGGCAGCGGCACTGGGCAGATCCATTTTTCGGCCGCCAGCTTGCATGCCGAGGCGCTGGGGCACATCGTTGAAAACCGTGTCGTACAGGATGCGTTGCTGGATCGATTGCATGACTGTGACCTCGGCCTGCTGGCCAATGCACGACTGGAGCAGATGCGCCGTTCCGGCGATGACTGGCTGCTGACCCTGGCCGACGGCCGCACGTTGCGGGCGCCTTTGGTCATCGCCGCCGACGGGGCGAATTCCGCCGTGCGCCGCCTGACGGGCGTCGCCACGCGGGAATGGGATTACCTGCACCATGCCATCGTTACCAGCGTGCGCTGCGCCCGACCGCATCGAATGACCGCATGGCAGCGCTTCACCGACAACGGCCCGCTGGCGTTCCTGCCACTGGAACGCGACGGCCAGCACGATTGGTGCTCGATCGTCTGGTCCATCACCCCAGGCGAGGCCCAGCGCCTGATGGCCCTCGATGACGCTGCGTTCTGCAATGAGTTGGAGCGGGCTTTCGAGGGCCAGCTCGGCCCTGTTTTGAGTGCCGACCCGCGCCTGTGCGTGCCGCTGCGCCAACGTCATGCCAAGCGCTACGTGGCCGAAGGGCTGGCGCTGATCGGCGATGCGGCGCACACGATTCATCCGCTGGCCGGGCAAGGGGTGAACCTCGGGTTCCTCGACGCCGCCGTGCTGGCCGAAGTGCTGTTGCAGGCAGCCGGACGGGGCGAGCGGTTGGCGGATGTGAAAGTGTTGAGCCGCTACGAGCGCCGACGCATGCCCCATAACCTGGCGTTGATGGCGGCGATGGAAGGTTTCGAGCGCTTGTTCCAGGCCGATCCGCTGCCGGTTCGCTGGCTGCGCAATACCGGCTTGAAACTGGTCGACCGCATGCCCGAGGCCAAGGCGCTGTTCGTGCGTGAGGCGCTGGGGCTGATCGGGGATTTGCCTGAGTTGGCCAAGGCCTGATTGGAGCTGATGGGGCAGGAACGGCCACCCCAGTTCCTTGCGTGCAACATTTGGAAATGTGTCCGCCCACTGTTCGATTGAGATGCCAAATGTGAGTCCTTATCATTTGCGCATTCCACAAATCGAGAGACCCCTTCCATGTCGGCACCCAAGCGCCTGCTGTCCGCCCTCGTCTTGACCCTGATCGGCTCTACTGCTGTCCAGGCCGCCGATGAGGTGGTGGTCTACTCCTCCCGTATCGACGAGCTGATCAAGCCGGTCTTCGATGCCTACACCAAGAAGACCGGCGTGGCGGTGAAGTTCATCACCGACAAGGAAGCGCCGTTGATGCAACGTATCAAGGCCGAAGGTGAAAACGCCACGGCCGACCTGCTGCTCACCGTCGACGCCGGCAACCTCTGGCAGGCCGAGCAGATGGGCATCCTCCAGCCGTTCACCTCCCCGCTGATCGATGCCAACATCCCGGCTCAATACCGCGCCGCCTCCCACGCCTGGACCGGCTTGAGCCTGCGGGCACGGACCATTGCCTATTCCACCGACCGGGTGAAGCCGGGTGAACTGACCACTTATGAAGCATTGGCTGGCAAAGAATGGGAAGGCCGCCTGTGCCTGCGGACCTCGAAGAAGGTCTATAACCAGTCCTTGACCGCTACCCTGATCGAAACCCACGGGGCGGAAAAAACCGAGGAAATCCTCAAGGGTTGGGTGCGCAACCTGTCCACCGACGTGTTCTCCGACGACACCGCGTTGCTGGAGGCCATCAATGCCGGGCAGTGCGACGTCGGCATCGTAAACACTTACTACTATGGCCGCCTGCACCAGCAGAAGCCGGACCTGAAGGTGAAACTGTTCTGGCCGAACCAGGCTGACCGCGGCGTGCACATCAACCTCTCGGGCATTGGCTTGACCAAGCATGCACCGCACCCGGACGCCGCGAAAAAATTGGTGGAGTGGATGACCACGCCGGAGGCGCAAAGCATCTTCGCCGATGTGAACCAGGAATTCCCAGCCAACCCGAAGGTCGAGCCGTCCAAGGAAGTGGCTGCCTGGGGCAAATTCAAGGCCGATACGCTGCCGGTGGAAGTCGCGGGTAAACGCCAGGCCGAAGCGATTCGCATGATGGATCGCGCTGGCTGGAACTGATCGGCCTGGGTGTGCGTCTGTGGCGAGGGAGCTTTCCCTCGCTGGAGGGCGAAGCCGTCCCGGAAGATCTGCCGGGATCTACCTGACGGGTCATGATTCAGAATCGGGGGGCTACTTCGTAGCCCAACGGGAGCAAGCTCCCTCGCCACATGGGTAATTGTCAGCAATGACAACTGCGCACCTGTAGCGTGGGCATCATCACTTGAACGAGCGTTCTCCTTGACCCACCCCGTCCAACGCCGCTGGTATCCCCTGGTCTTCGCCGTCGCGGCGCTGGTCCTGCTGCCCCTGAGTGTCCTGTTGTTATCCTGGCAGAGCATCGACGTGCAAATCTGGTCCCACTTGTGGGAAACCCAAATGCCACGTCTGCTGGGGAACACCCTCACGCTGATCCTGGGCGTGGGTGTCGGTGTGACAGTGCTAGGGGTCAGCCTGGCTTGGCTCACCAGCCTTTGCGAGTTCCCCGGTCGACGGTGGCTCGACTGGGCGTTGATGCTGCCTTTTGCGATACCCGCTTACGTATTGGCGTTTGTCTTCGTTGGCCTGCTGGATTTTGCCGGCCCGGTGCAAACGTTGCTGCGCGAATGGTTCGGCAGCGGCCTGCGCCTGCCCCGGGTCCGTTCCACCGGTGGCGTGATCCTGGTGCTGGTGCTGGTCTTTTACCCTTACGTCTACTTGCTGGCACGAAGCGCTTTCCTCGCCCAAGGCAAGGGGTTGATGGAAGCGGCCCGGGCGCTCGGGCAAACGCCTTGGCAGGCGTTCTGGCGAGTGGCGCTGCCGATGGCGCGGCCGGCCATCGGCGCGGGCGTGGCGCTGGCGCTGATGGAGACCCTGGCGGATTTCGGCGCGGTGTCGGTATTCAATTTCGATACCTTCACCACCGCCATCTATAAGACCTGGTACGGCTTCTTCAGCCTCTCCAGTGCCGCCCAACTGGCCAGCCTGTTGCTGCTGGCGGTGATGATTGTGCTTTACGGCGAGCGCCGGGCACGCGGCGCCCATCGGGCAGGCAACGAGCGGCCGCGGATCAAGGCGCTGTATGCGCTGCGCGGATTCAAGGCCGCAGCGGCCAGCGGCTGGTGCTTGCTGGTGTTCGCCTGTGCGTTTGTCATCCCGGTACTGCAACTGGTGGTGTGGTTCTGGCAGCGTGGTCGTTTCGACCTGGATGAGCGTTATGCCGGGCTGATCGTCCATACCCTCTACCTTGGTGCCCTGGCTGCGCTGATCACGGTCTGTGTCGCCTTGCTGCTGGCTTTTGCCCGGCGCCTGGCGCCGACCCGTTCCATTCGCGCGGGCGTCGGCCTGGCGAACCTGGGTTATGCATTGCCCGGCTCGGTGCTGGCGGTGTCGATCATGCTTGCGTTCAGCTATCTGGATCGCGAATGGGTCATCCCGCTGTCGACTTTGCTTGGCGGTGCCGGCAAACCACTGCTGCTGGGCAGCCTTTCGGCGCTATTGCTCGCCTATCTGGTGCGCTTCCTGGCCGTGGCCTACGGGCCGCTGGAAAGCAGCCTGGCGCGCATTCGCCCCTCGCTGCCAGAAGCCGCACGCAGCCTGGGGATCAGCGGGCCGCAGCTGTTTTTCAGGGTGTATTTGCCATTATTGTTGCCCGGCACCTTGAGCGCGGCGTTGCTGGTGTTCGTCGATGTGCTCAAGGAAATGCCGGCAACGCTGCTGATGCGCCCGTTCGGCTGGGATACGCTGGCAGTGCGGGTATTTGAAATGACCAGCGAAGGGGAGTGGGCCCGGGCCGCACTGCCAGCGTTGACCCTGGTACTGGTGGGCTTGCTGCCGGTCATCGGATTGATACGACGTTCGGCCCATCGAAACAGCTAGAGGAGGTTCTTAATGACTATCCCCTGCGGCGACCAAATTAATTGCACGCGCCCGTAGGTGCCAGTCCTACATCATGCGGCTACAATGCGCGGCATTCGGTGCGGTCCGTCCGTCGGGCCGGGTGACTGAGAATGGCGCAAGATGCTTATTCCAAGGCATTGCGCTGAGTCCCTGTCCGCACCTTCGCCAAGCCCGGAAGGAGAAACCCATGGGACAGCGTACGCCTCTGTATGACCTTCATCTCGCCCTCGGCGCGAAGATGGTCGATTTTGGCGGTTGGGATATGCCCTTGCATTACGGCTCGCAGGTCGAAGAGCACCATCAGGTGCGTCGCGACTGCGGTGTGTTCGATGTATCCCACATGACCGTGATCGACGTTGCGGGGCCCCAGGCCAAGGTCTGGCTGCAGCGTTTGCTGGCCAACGACGTCGAGCGTTTGCAGGACACTGGACGTGCCTTGTACAGCACGATGCTCAATGAGCGGGGTGGCATCGTCGACGATATGATCATTTATCGGGTCGAGAGCGGCTATCGGCTGGTCTTCAACGCGTCGACCCGTGACCAGGACCTGGCCTGGATGCAGGCGCAGCTTGGTGCCTACGACGTGCAACTGCATGAGCGCGCCGAGTTGGCGATGCTGGCAATCCAAGGGCCCCAGGCCCGGCAGAAAATCGCCGAATTGGTCTCGCAGCCGCGCGGCCAGTTGATCCAGCAACTCAAGCCTTTCGAAGGCCGCGCCGACGGCGAGTGGTTCATCGCCCGTACCGGCTATACAGGCGAAGACGGCCTGGAAATTGTCCTGCCTGCCCATGAAGCGCCGAGTTTTTTCAACGACCTGGTAGGCGCGGGCATTTCGCCCATTGGCTTGGGCGCCCGCGACACCTTGCGCCTGGAGGCTGGTATGAACCTTTATGGCCAGGACATCCACCAGGACGTTTCGCCGTTGGCCTCGAACATGGCCTGGAGTATCGCCTGGGAACCGGCGAGTCGTCAGTTCATCGGACGCAGCGCGTTGGAAGCGGAGCTTGCCGGCGGTGTGCAGCACAAACTGGTCGGACTGGTATTGGAAGAACGGGGCGTTTTGCGCGCCCATCAGGTGGTTCGCATCGCCAATGTTGGCGAAGGGGAGATCACCAGTGGTAGTTTTTCTCCTACGCTTAGCAAGTCGATTGCCCTGGCACGTGTTCCGATGGCTACCGCCGATCGTGCCGAGGTGGAAATTCGTGGCAAATGGTATCCGGTACGGGTGGTCAAGCCGACCTTCGTCCGCCATGGCAAAACCTTGATCTAACCTTTTTGCGGCGGGCCGCTGGCCGCTGACACTTTATCTTGAGGACACAGAATATGAGTGATATCCCTGCCGAACTGCGTTTTGCCGAAAGCCATGAGTGGGCAAAGCAAGAGGGCGATCTGATCGTTGTAGGCATTTCCGACCACGCGCAGGAAGCGCTGGGTGACGTGGTTTTTGTCGAACTGCCGGAGCTTGGCAAGGTGTTTGCGGCAGGTGACGCTGCGGGCGTGGTGGAATCGGTGAAGGCAGCCTCGGATATCTACTCGCCGGTGGCGGGTGAAGTGGTTGAAGTCAACGAAGCCCTGAGCGGTGAGCCTGAGGCGTTGAACAATGCGCCCTACACGTCTTGGATCTTCAAGGTGAAACCCTCCAATGCCGGGGCTGATCTGGACAAGCTGCTCGACGCGGCAGGCTACAAGGCTGCTATCGGCGAATAGCCGGCGAACCTGTGGGGGATCTTAAGCAGGCAAAAAAATGCCGCTCAATCGAGCGGCATTTTTCATGGTCTGGGAATCAGTCCTGGGCGACGGCGTTTTTCGCCAGGATGGCGTTGGCCAACTCCATGTCGGTGGCCTGCAGGCCCGGGTTGTCGGCACGGACTTTCTGCATCGCAGCTTCCAGGTAGGGGCCACGAATGCTGCCATCGCTGGCGACGAAGCTGCCGGCATCGTCCTGGGCGGCAACGATCAGCTTGTGATCCTTGAAGGTCAGGTAGGTAGAACCGGTGGTCGCACCGGATGAGATGACGTTACGCCAAAACGTGTCAGCCATTGCCGAGCCAACAGGAAGAGACAGCAAGGCTAGGGTAGCGACAGCAAGTTTGAGACGCATGATAGGTGACTCCACTGGGTTAACTATAGGTTTTGAGCGCCGGCACCCAGTTCAGTTCCGTGACCCTTCAGT
The DNA here is from genome assembly GCF_001269755.1 of Pseudomonas sp. Q12-87. Classification (NCBI taxonomy): domain Bacteria; kingdom Pseudomonadati; phylum Pseudomonadota; class Gammaproteobacteria; order Pseudomonadales; family Pseudomonadaceae; genus Pseudomonas; species Pseudomonas sp. Q12-87. The sequence goes on from NZ_LHVI01000004.1 coordinate 79,966, forward strand.
CATACCGCTCCACCTGCAGGATCGCTCCATCCTGTGCCACTACCCTGACGCGAACGCCAACGGGTGATTCCGGACCCTTGACCAGCCATACCCCGTCGGCCACCTTGATTTTTCCCCGCCCGTCGACAATCGCTTCGTGCACCTGGAAGGTTTTGCCGATCAGCTCCTGGCCCCGAAGGTTCAGGTGCGGCTGATCGCTTTCGCGAACTGCGCTGCGCTGGCGACGCCACCAATACAATGCTGTCGCGATGGCGAACAGGCCGAACAGCAGGAACTGCAGCTCCCAGGAAAGCTGCGGGACGACGAAGAGCAAGGCGGCGACCGCTGCTGCGGCCATGCCGATCCAGAGCAAATATCCACCGGCACCGAACACCTCCAGGATCAACAGGATGACGCCCAGTGCCAGCCAGTCCCAATACGACAGGTTTTGCAGAAAAGCCCACATGTGCGTGCCTCAGATCTTCTTGGTGTCAAAAGTGGCCTTGACGATCTCGCCGATGCCACCGACCGCACCGATCACCTGGCTGGCCTCCAACGGCATCAGGATTACCTTGCTGTTATTGGCCGAAGCCAGGCGGCCGAGGGCGTCGATGTATTTCTGGGCGACGAAATAATTGACCGCCTGAACGTTGCCGTCGGCAATCGCCTGGGACACCACCTGGGTGGCCAGGGCTTCGGCTTGTGCCTGGCGCTCGCGGGCCTCGGACTCGAGGAACGCGGCCTGACGGCTGCCCTCCGCTTCGAGGATCTGTGCCTGTTTTTTGCCTTCGGCGGTCAGAATCGCCGAGGCGCGCAGGCCTTCGGCTTCCAGGATCTGGGCACGCTTGATTCGTTCGGCCTTCATCTGTCCCGACATGGCCGCCATCAGGTCCGCCGGCGGGCTGATGTCCTTGATCTCGATCCGGGTGATCTTGATACCCCAAGGCGCCGTAGCTTCGTCCACCGTGCGCAGCAGCTTTTCATTGATGCCGTCACGCTGGCTCAACATCGCGTCCAGCTCCATGGAGCCGAGCACGGTGCGGATATTGGTTTGCAGCAGGTTCCGGATGGCATGTTCGAGGTTGTTGACCTCGTAGGCGGCCTGGGCCGTGTTGACCACTTGGAAAAAGCACACCGCGTCGATCTGCACCGTGGCGTTGTCTGCGGTGATGACTTCCTGGGGTGGGATGTCCAGTACGCTTTCCATGACGTTTATCTTGCGGCCGATACGGTCCATGACGGGGATGATGATGTTCAGGCCGGGCTTGAGCGTGTTGGTGTAGCGCCCGAATCGTTCGACCGTCCATTGGTAACCCTGGGGGACGACTTTGAAGCCCATGAACAGGACGGCCAACACCAGCCCTATGAAAAGTAGAAGTACGCTGCCGATCTGCATGACGGTTCCTTGTTCCAATGAGATGACTCGGGAAACCTCAGTGTAGGGCACCCGGCCACTATCCTCGTCACGGAACCGTCTGGTTTGTGCGTGGGAGGTTTCGTCTCCCAGGCGCCGCCATGGGCTATTTCTGTTCGCTTTGAGGTGTCACGCGCAACACTTCCTCCACCGTTGTCAGCCCGGCGGCGACTTTCTGCGCGCCGGACAGCCGCAGGCTGCGCATGCCCTCCTTGAACGCCTGGCGGCGCACCGCCAACAGATCGGTGTCCGGGTGGATCAAGGCCTTGACGCTGTCGCCCAGTTGCATGATTTCGTAGACGCCGGCGCGGCCGCGATAACCGGTATCACGGCACTCCGAACAACCGACGGCCCGTTGAGCGTTGCTTGGCAATGGCGCCTGCCACGGCCGTGTGAGGGTTTGCCAATCATCCTCGTCAAGGGTCAGGGGCGCCTTGCAATGCGGGCACAGCGTGCGGACCAGGCGCTGGGCCATGACCCCCAGCACGGTGGCCTTGATCAGATAATGAGGCACGCCTAGTTCCAGTAGGCGACTGATCGCACTCGGCGCATCGTTGGTGTGCAGGGTTGAAAGGACCAAGTGTCCGGTGAGCGCGGCCTGGATCGCCATTTCGGCGGTTTCCAGGTCGCGGATCTCACCGATCATGATGATGTCCGGGTCTTGTCGCATCAGCGCCCGCACCCCGGCGGCGAAGGTCAGGTCGATGTTGTGCTGGACCTGCATCTGGTTGAAGGATGCCTCGACCATCTCGATCGGGTCCTCGATGGTGCAGAGGTTCACCTCCGGCGTCGCCAGTTTCTTGAGGGTGGTGTAGAGGGTGGTGGTCTTGCCCGAACCAGTAGGGCCGGTCACCAGGATGATGCCGTTGGGCTGGCGGGTCATGTCCTGCCAGCGGCGCAGGTCGTCGGCAGAGAAGCCAAGCTGGTCGAAATCCTTGAGCAGCACTTCCGGGTCGAAGATCCGCATGACCATTTTTTCGCCGAACGCCGTCGGCAAGGTCGACAGGCGCAATTCCACCTCGCCGCCGTCCGGGGTCTTGGTCTTGACCCGGCCGTCCTGGGGTTTGCGTTTTTCCGCGACGTTCATCCGCCCCAGGCTCTTGAGCCGGCTGATGATGGCCATGGTTACCTGCGGTGGGAACTGATAGACGGTGTGCAGCACCCCGTCGATGCGAAACCGCACGGTGCCCTGTTCGCGGCGCGGTTCGATGTGGATATCGCTGGCCCGCTGCTGGAATGCGTACTGGAACAGCCAATCGACGATGTTGACGATGTGCGCGTCGTTGGCGTCCGGCTCCTGGTCGCTGGCGCCCAGGTTGAGCAACTGCTCGAAATTGCTCAGGTTGCTGGGCTGCTGGTCGACCGTCGTGGCGCCGCTGACCGACTTGGCCAGGCGATAGAACTCCACGCTCAGGCGTTGGATGTCCACCGGATTGGCCACCACCCGCTTGACCGGCAGCTTGAGCACGTGGGTCAGGTCGGCTTCCCAACTGCTGACGTAGGGTTGGGCGCTGGCCACGGTCACGGCGTCGCGATCAACGGCCACCGCGAGAATCTTGTGGCGCTGGGCAAAGGCATAGGACATGAGGGGCGTCACGGCCGCCACGTTGATTTTCAGCGGGTCGATGCGCATGTAGGGCTGGCCGGCCTGCTGGGACAGCCACAGCGTCAGGTTTTCCAGGTCCAGGCGCTTGCCAGGGCGGCTGAGGTCGTCCAGGTGCTGGTTGGCAATGAACTCCAGCGGGTGTTGTTCGCTCTTGGCGTTGTGGCGCCGACGGGCATTGAGGGCGGTTTCGGCTGAATCCTGACTGATCAGGCCTTGGGCGACCAATTGGCGCAGCAGATCGTTGAGGTCCAGCCAGCGGTCCTGAGTGGCGTGTTTGGTGGACATGCGGGTTCCTATTGGACAATTGCAGCAAAGCCGCGATACAGACGCCTCGGCGTCTTCGCTCGGTCTGCAAAAGAATAGTCCCGACCCGATAGACCGTTGGGCCACTACCCGACCAATGCGTTACGAATTCTTGCTCCTCACCCCTCAGCCCGCCGCCTGGATCGCCCCAACCCGCGCAATATCAGCGTCTTGCAGATCTACCGAGTACACGCTGATCAGGTTACGTAATTTTTCCGCAATCACCTGGGCGCGATGCCAGCTCAGCCCGTCCATGACGATGTCCATCGACAGCAGGTCGCCTTGGCGCTCGACGCGCACCTGACTCGGCGTCAGGCCTTGCAAGGCAAACAGGTTCAATGCCCGGCACAGGAGGTCTGGCTCGGCTTCAGCCTGCACTTGGTACTGCACGCTGCAATGAGCATTGGTCGCATTCCATACGTCGGCGCGAGTCGGGGCAGTGGCAACGGCTTCAAGTGGGGGCATGTACGGTCTCCTTGGGCTTGGGAGAAATATTTACATGCGTCGACGGATATTTCTTATCTAAGATGAGCGTTCTTGGCGATATTTCGAATCGTCTAATTCGTCACATCATTCATTTTGGGTTTACTTATGCAAAGCGAGCTGGATAGCTACGACCGCAGGATTCTGGCGCTGCTGCAAGAGGACGCTTCGCTGTCCAGCGCGCAGATTGCCGAGCAGGTGGGCTTGTCCCAATCGCCATGCTGGCGTCGGATCCAGCGGATGAAGGAGGAAGGGATCATTCGCGGCCAGGTGACGCTGCTCGATCGCAAGAAGATCGGCCTCAACACGCAGATCTTCGCCGAAGTAAAACTCAATGCCCATGGGCGTTCGAACTTCACCGAATTCACCGAGGCGATTCGCGGCTTTCCCGAAGTACTGGAGTGTTACGTGCTGATGGGGTCGGTGGATTTCCTGCTGCGCATCGTCACGGCGGACATCGAGGCCTATGAGCGATTCTTCTTCGAAAAGCTGTCGATGGTGCCGGGGATCCAGGAAGTGAACTCGATCGTGGCGCTGTCGGAGATCAAGTCCACGACGAGCTTGCCGGTGCTGCGATAGTTTGATCTGAGATGAAAGTGGCGGCCCCTTCGCGAGCAAGCCCGCTCCCACACTGGATCTGCGCCGTACACGCTTTTTGTGTTCACTGGAGATCCAATGTGGGAGCGGGCTTGCTCGCGAAGGCGATATGAAAGGCGCCGCAGATATCTCGGTTACAGGCGCAACAAAGTCTTCCAGGCCCGATTCTGATACACCGCAATCGCCTGCTGCTTGCGCGCATCCAGTGCTTCGTCGGTGATCGGCTCATTGGCCAGTTGTGCCAGTTTGTTCAGCTCGCCGTAGAGGCGATCCATTTCCGGGATTTCCAGCACATGGCGGGCGTGGTGCAGCCAGGCCCGGATACGCTCGATGCGTGGCAGTTGTTCGGCGAGGTCTTCTGGCTGCTGTTGGTAGCGTTGCAGTTGCAGGGACGAGGATTCTTCGCCCAGCAGGCGCGGCAGCCAGCTGCCCAGTTGCGCTGCGCCCTGGCGGTTGCCACGGGTGTTGCGCTCGGCGGCCCAGGTGCGGGCCAGCAGCCAGCGCGAGGTGGTGAGGGAGAACAGGCCCCAGCGCGGATCCTGCAGCTCTTCCAGGAACTGTTCCGGTGCGGCTTTGCGCACGTCTTCGTCATCCAGGCCGGCTTGGACCAACGGGCGCCAGTCTTCCAGCAGTGCGTCCAGCGCCACGCGCAAGTCGTGGGTCGATTGGCGCGGTGCGGCCTGGCCAAGGCTGCTGAGCAGGGCCCGCAGTTCGACAAGGATTTCCACCCAGTCCTGCAACAGGCGCCAGTGACCATTAAAGCGATATTGCTCGGCCAAGCGCTGGCTGCTGCCCAGCAAATGCCAGCTCAGCGCGGCGAAGGCGTCATCCAGCGGCGTTTCGGCGGTCAGTTGCGGTGCCGGCAGGCTCAGCGCATAGCTGCCCGCGTCGTGCAGGCGATAGCCACGTTCGGCCTTGCTGATGTCGCAGGGCATCAAGGGCAGCGTCGCGGCCAACTCGGCGGCCAGTTCCAGCAGGGCGGCGGGCTCGCCTTCGCGCAGCTCCAACTCCAGCTCGCAGATTTCTTCCTTCTGCTTGCCGACCACCACATGGCCCAGGTCCAGCGCGGCTTCGATGACCACCTTGCTCTTGCCACGGCCCCAAGCGATTTCCGCGCGTTCGCGGACGAAATCCGTGGTGAAAATGGCCTTGAGGGTCTTCTTGTCCAGTTCGGCCAAGGCCTCGGGCCAGCATTCGCCGTCGAGTTTTTTCAGGTCAAGCTTGGCCTTGGGCAGGTGCCAATCGTATTCGTTGCGCTCGGACAGGCCGGCGATGCTCTGACCTCGGGTCTTGAGGGTCTGGATCACCTCTTCGCCGTCGCGACGCAAGCGCAAGGCGACCTTGGCCTGGGCCAGGTCGCGCTCCGGCGTGTCGAAGTACTGGTTCATCAGCTCATGGCGTTCCCAGCCACTTTTGTTGCGTTTTTTCAGCAGCGGGTGCTCGCGCAGGGCTGCCAGGGTCTCGCGGCTGACGCGGAGTTTGATTTCGGTTTCTTTCTGCATGGCCGGAAAATCCAGGGATCGGGTGCGCAGCCGGGGAAAGGTGTGGCTGCCAAGGCCGTGCAGTGTACAGGACTCGGTCGTCCTACGCGCCGCGGCGGTTTCTTCCTGGCGCCGGATGGTTCTATGATGAACGCCAATTTGTAAGCCCGGAGCCAGCGATGCCTTTGCCATCCATGAAAGATCAGTTCGCTGCCCTGATCGCCGCGCCTTCGGTCAGTTGTACCCAGCCTGGCTTGGACCAGTCCAACAGCGCCGTGATCGAACTGTTGGCGGGCTGGCTCGGCGACCTTGGGTTTACCTGCGATATCCAGCCAGTCAGCCCCGGCAAGTTCAACCTGCTGGCCAGCTTCGGCAGTGGCCCAGGGGGCCTGGTGCTGGCCGGCCACAGCGACACGGTGCCATACGACGGTGCGTTGTGGCAGACCGATCCGCTGAAGCTTACGGAGGTCGATGGCCGCTGGGTGGGCCTGGGCAGCTGCGACATGAAGGGTTTTTTCGCCCTGGCCATCGAAGCGGTCAAGCCGCTGCTGGACCAGCCGTTCCATCAGCCCCTGCTGATTCTTGCTACTTGCGATGAAGAAAGCTCCATGGCCGGCGCCCGGGCCCTGGCCGATGCCGGGCGTCCACTGGGGCGGGCGGCCATCATCGGCGAGCCGACCGGCCTGCGGCCGATTCGCCTGCACAAGGGCGTGATGATGGAGCGCATCGACATCCTCGGGCGCAGCGGCCATTCCTCGGATCCGAGCCTGGGCCACAGCGCCCTGGAAGCCATGCACGACGCCATGGGCGAACTGCGTGGCCTGCGCCTGCAATGGCAGCGCGAATTCCGTAACCCGCAGTTCACGGTGCCGCAACCGACCCTGAACTTTGGTTGCATTCACGGCGGCGACAATCCCAACCGGATCTGTGGCCAGTGCTCCATGGAATTCGACCTGCGGCCCTTGCCGGGCATGGACCCGCAAGTGCTGCGGGCGGCGATCCAGCAGAAGCTCGACCCCATCGCCGAGCGACACAAGGTCAAGATCGACTATGCGCCGCTGTTCCCCGAGGTGCCGCCGTTCGAGCAGGTCGAGGACTGCGAACTGGTGCGCGTGGCCGAACGGCTCACCGGCTACCGTGCCGAAGCAGTGGCGTTTGGCACCGAAGCGCCTTATCTTCAGCGCCTTGGCTGCGAAACCCTGGTACTCGGCCCTGGCGATATTGCCTGTGCCCACCAGCCGGGCGAGTACCTCGAAATGTCACGTTTGCAACCTACCGTACAGCTGTTGCGGCAGTTGATTGGTCATTACTGCCTGACGCCGGCCACTGCCGGCTAAATTGCCCCCGTCCGGGCCCGTATTCATGAGGAGAGCGCGCGTGTCGCCAAGCCTGTTCCGACGATAACCATCAGCCCGCTGTGCGTTCTGTCTTCGTCTTTTTTCGGCTGTTAATTATTACAGGCCCAGGTTCATGCCCGAATACGTCAATTGGCTTCGTCACGCTTCGCCCTATATCAATGCCCACCGCGATTGCACTTTCATCGTCATGCTGCCCGGCGACGGGGTGGAGCACCCGAATTTCGGCAACATCGTCCATGACCTGGTGTTGCTGCACAGCCTCGGCGTGCGCCTGGTGCTGGTCCATGGCTCGCGCCCGCAGATCGAGACCCGCCTCGCGGCACGTGGCCTGACGCCCCATTACCACCACGGCATGCGCATTACCGATGCCGCGACCCTGGAGTGCGTGATCGACGCTGTCGGCCAGTTGCGCATCGCCATCGAGGCGCGCCTGTCCATGGACATGGCGTCCTCGCCCATGCAGGGCTCGCGTCTGCGGGTCGCCAGCGGCAACCTGGTCACTGCCCGGCCCATCGGCGTGCTGGAAGGGGTGGATTACCACCACACCGGCGAAGTACGGCGGGTCGACCGCAAGGGCATCAACCGCTTGCTGGACGAGCGCTCCATCGTGCTGCTGTCGCCGCTGGGCTATTCGCCCACGGGGGAGATTTTCAACCTTGCCTGTGAGGACGTTGCCACCCGCGCTGCCATCGACCTGGCAGCCGACAAGCTGTTGCTGTTCGGCACCGAACAAGGGTTGATCGGCGAGGATGGCAGGCTGGTGCGTGAGTTGCGTCCGCAACAGGTCCCGGCCCATATAAAGCGCCTGGGCAGCGACTATCAGGCCGAATTGCTGGATGCGGCGGCCCAGGCATGCCGTGGCGGTGTGGCTCGCAGCCATATCGTCAGCTACGTCGAGGATGGTGCGCTGCTGGCCGAGCTGTTCACCCGGGACGGTAGCGGTACGCTGGTGGCCCAGGAACAATTCGAGGTGGTGCGCGAAGCGGCCATCGAAGACGTCGGCGGCTTGCTGGACCTGATCAGCCCGCTGGAAGAGCAGGGGATCCTGGTGCGTCGCTCCCGCGAAGTACTGGAGCGCGAGATCGAGCAGTTCAGCGTGGTCGAGCGCGAAGGCATGATCATCGCTTGTGCGGCGCTGTACCAGATCGCCGATTCGGACGCCGGGGAGCTGGCCTGCCTGGCGGTGAACCCGGAGTACCGCCACGGTGGCCGGGGCGATGAGTTGCTGGAGCGAATCGAGACCCGCGCCCGCGCCAAGGGGCTCAAGACCTTGTTCGTGCTCACCACCCGTACCGCCCACTGGTTCCGCGAGCGGGGCTTTGAACCCAGCAGCGTCGACCGGCTGCCGGCGGCGCGGGCGTCGCTCTATAACTACCAGCGCAATTCGAAAATTTTCGAAAAAGCCCTTTAGCAGCGGCTGTGTAGAACTGTCGCAGGCCGCCTCTTGTTGATTTCAGACAATGATTTGTCTGACGCAAAGCCATCAAGATCGCGGCCTGGGGGGACGGTGCTGTGCGCAGAGATACGGCGATTGAAGGGCGGCGAGACAGGCCCGGGCGCTCGGCATATCGCCCTGGCAGAGGTTCTCCGACAAACAGCCATTCAGTAATCTGCCGCCAGGCCGATACGCCGGGTCACGGTTGACGAAGCTCGAATGGCGTCTATATTTCCAAACGGGCTGAAAACTGATGAAACAATTCTTTTTAGATTTATAGAGAATCCATTATTCTGCGGGCCGGTGTAGTGGGGGTTAGACCATAGTCGTAGTCATAAATGGTTACGATTGACTTGTCGGTCACGGTCTGGCGCTAATCGCGCATCCGCGGATTCCGGGCATTCGATCCGGAGCCAAAGAAACACAAGAATTAGAAAACGAGAGGAGCGAAGCATGAACAAGTCCACCTTGGCCCTGGCCGTGGCCGTTGGGGTTTTGGCGCAGCAGGCAGGCGCCGCCGGTTTTATCGAAGACAGCAAGGCTACCTTGGGTCTGCGTAACTTCTACATCAACACGGATAACCGTGATTCTGCGGCCACCGTTAATAAAAACGAAGAGTGGGGCCAAGGGTTTGACCTGCGCTTCACTTCCGGCTACACCCAGGGCACCGTCGGCTTCGGTATCGATGCCATCGGCCTGCTGGGTATCAAGCTGGATTCAGGTGGCGGCACCAATGGCGCCTCCAACAATAGCTACGGCGGCACTGTGTTCCCGAGCAAGTCTAACGGCGAGGCGGTGGATAACTTCTCTAGCCTGGGCCTGACTGCCAAAGCCAAGATCTCCCAGACCGAGCTGAAGCTGGGCACCCTGCAGCCAAAACTGCCGGTCATCGTAACCAACGATGGTCGCCTGCTGCCGCAAACCTTCCAAGGCGGCCAAGTCACCTCGAACGAAATCAAGGACCTGACGCTGATCGGCGGCCAGATCGAGCACGCCAAAGGCCGTAACTCCAGCAACAACGAGGAGTTGTCCATTGCCGGTGCGAACGGTCGTACCGCAAGCGGTCGCGACAGCAACAAGTTCATCTACGGTGGTGGTGACTATAAAATCACCAAAGACCTGACCGCCCAGTACTACTACGGCAACCTGGAAGACTTCTACAAGCAACACTTCCTGGGTCTGGTGCACAACTGGGCCATCGGCCCGGGCGTACTGAAGTCTGACCTGCGTTATTTCAACAGCCGCAGCGACGGCGCCAATGGCAATGACTCCACCTACTACACCACCGGTAATTACAACGGTGTTGCCAGTGGTAAAGGCGAAGTCGATAACAACCTGTACAGTGGATTGTTTCTGTATACCGTTGCAGGTCACACTTTCGGTGGCGGTTATCAAGTCAGCAATGGCAGCAGTGACTTCCCTTGGTTGAACCAAGGTGATGGCTCGTCGGCTTACCTGACCACTGACATGCAGATCGCCAAGTTTGCACGCGCAGGCGAACGTACCTGGCAAGCGCGTTACTCTTACGACTTCGCCAAAGTCGGGGTGCCCGGCTTGACCGCGGGTATGATTTATCTGCGTGGCAATAACATTGATACCGTCGGTTCTAATGGTAATGAAAATGGTTCTGGCCGTTCCGAGTGGGAACGTGACATCACCGTCGGCTACGTCGTACCGGAAGGTCCGCTGAAGAACGTTGGCGTGATGTGGAAAAACGCTACCTGGCGCAACGACGTCCCAGGTCAGCGTGACCAGGACGAAAACCGCCTGATCGTCAGCTACTCGCTGCCACTGCTGTAAGCAGCGCGTTCGCCTGATAAAAAAGCCCCGCCCGGCATCGCGCCGGTCGGGGCTTTTGCGTTTTCTGAAGAGGGTTCTCTTAGCGCTCCCGCCGCTACGGTGCAGACTCCGCCGCGTCCTTACGCAGAATGAATGCGCTGAACGCTAGAAAATCATCCAAATGTCCGGTAATGATCGCGACCATGATTGGCAATTGCAGGGCTTGGTAGTCATGCACGGCGATATTCCTGAAACCCACCATGTTCTTCAGGTTTTTCACCAGACCTTCTTTCATCCAGCCACCTTGAAAAAGCAACTCGAATGTATCGCGGGCACTTTGCGGGACACCCAGTCGCTCACGGCGAATCAAATGCTGCCCCATATCCAGTGCCGCTTCACACGCCCGCTGGATGTTCAGGACTGCCGAATCCTGGCGAGTGAAATCGGTTGCAAACGTAGCGGGATCTTTCTCGTACTCCTCCCGCACCCTGGCGACGCAACGCTCGATACTCGCTGCTTTATTGATCAGCACGTCATCGGCCATACACACTGCCTTCTTCCTGGATATCCTTGAGCAAACCTGCCCGAGCCTCATCGAGCGCTGTTTTTTCGCTGAGAACAAAACACTCGAACAACCCCGCCTGTACGTCTCTGGCCCAGAGCCGCTGACCTCGAGTCACGATCTGATACTGCATAACGGTCGTTGCCCCGCGTAGATCGATCAGATCCACCGGACTGCCCGCGATATCCGCCAAATCACCTGAAAGCTGCCATAACGACACAGGATCGACTTCGCCGGACAAAAGCACAGCCAAATCGACATCGCTGCCAGGCCCGGCGGTGCCCTGTGCATGGCTACCGAACAGGTAAACCGCCAGCAGTCCAGGGAGGTGATTTTGCAGATGTGTCAGCAAGGCTTGAGTGTTCATGCTGCCTATCCTAGCCGCTCGTCCTGAAATCGCGTCAATAATTTCCGTAGTGTGGGTACAAAGCAAAAAAAGCCCCGCCCGGCATCGCGCCGGGCGGGGCTTTTGCGTTTCCGAGTCAGGCCCACCCCTGTAGCCCTTCTCGAAACTTCTCCTCTTTTCAGCAACTCGAGGCCTTCTCGAACCTCGCTGGCGATCTTGTGCCGGTATGCAAAGCGATGCCAGTGAACAGTTTTTTATATTCACTATTGATCTAGATAAATGGATATTTATTCTTTTTAAATCAATCGAAACGGGTGCAGAGTTGGGCTCACAACAACCTCATCCAGGAGCCGCACCATGAGCCTCAGACTCGGCGACATCGCCCCCGATTTCGAACAGGATTCCAGCGCCGGCAAGATCCGCTTCCACGAATGGCTCGGTGACAGCTGGGGCGTGTTGTTTTCCCATCCGGCGGATTTCACACCCGTGTGCACCACCGAGCTGGGTTTCACCGCCAAGCTCAAGGATGAGTTCGCCAACCGTGGCGTCAAGGCAATTGCCCTTTCGGTAGACCCGGTGGATTCGCACCACAAGTGGATCGAGGACATCAACGAAACCCAGAATACCGTCGTCAACTTCCCGATCCTGGCCGATGCCGACCGCAAGGTTTCAGACCTGTACGACCTGATCCATCCCAATGCCAACGACACCTTGACCGTGCGTTCATTGTTTGTGATCGATCCGAACAAGAAGGTCCGGTTGACCATTACCTATCCAGCCAGCACCGGTCGCAATTTCCATGAGATCTTGCGGGTAATCGACTCCTTGCAACTGACCGACAATTACAAAGTCGCCACCCCGGCCAACTGGCAGGACGGTGACGAAGTGGTGATCGTGCCGTCGCTCAAGGACGAGGATGAAATCAAGCAGCGCTTCCCCAAGGGCTACCGCGCCGTGAAGCCTTATCTGCGCCTTACCCCGCAACCCAATCGCTGATGCAACACTGAACCTGTGGGAGCGAGCAAGCTCGCTCCCACGCCAATGAACTGTGCACCAAGGGTTTTGGCCGTTTCGACGGCCTTTTTTATTGCTTGGAAAAAAGCTCCTTGTATATATCCAAATAGAATAACCAAATGAATAAATATGATTTAAAGATATATTGATCCCCTGTTATGGTTTGTCCCGTACAGCGAGATCGCCTACTGCGAATCGCACGTGACCTTTAAGGAATGCTTGGCATGTTGGTCGTCTCACTCGGTGGCAGTCCCAGCCAGCGCTCCCGTTCCGGGGTACTGCTGGAACGCTCGCAACGCTGGTTGCAGCGGCAAGGTGTCGAGGTCGTGAGCTATCAGGTGCGCGATTTCCCGGCCGAAGACCTGCTCCATGCCCGTTTCGACAGCCCGAAGGTCGTCGACCTGCTCCAGCAAATCGAAAACGCCGACGGCCTGTTGATCGCCACACCGGTATACAAGGCCTCTTTCTCCGGTGCGTTGAAGACCGTGCTTGACCTGCTGCCTGAGCGCGCCCTGGCCCATAAGGTGGTGTTGCCCATGGCCACCGGCGGCAGCATCGCTCACATGCTGGCGGTGGACTACGCCCTCAAGCCGGTGCTTTCGGCGCTCAAGGCCCAGGAAATGCTCCACGGAATTTTTGCCGAAGACAGCCAGATCGCTTATGGCGAAGGCAGCGCCCAGGCGCAATTGACGCCGGCCTTGCAACAACGTCTGGATGAGGCGCTGGAACAGTTTTTCAGCGCCATGGCCCGCCGGCCCAAGCCGCTGGACCCCGCTGTATTGAATGAACGTTTGTTGAGTGCTCGCTGGAGCATTTGAACGCTACTTACCCAGATTCAACTCACCTTACTCAGCCGCTAACGGCCAAGCAGGTGCAGCCAAAACCCCACAGCAAAAAGGAGAGCGCCATGCGCACTGTCATTTTGCGTCGCGGGCTGGTCGCACTGTTTGCTGCGGCTGTGTCCTTCGGCGCCATCATCCAGGCTCAAGCCGAGACCTTGCGGATCGGTTATCAGAAATACGGCACCCTGGTGCTGCTCAAGGCCAAGGGTTCGCTGGAAAAACGTCTCGCTGCCCAAGGCGTGGACGTGCAGTGGACTGAGTTCCCCGGCGGCCCGCAACTGCTCGAAGGCTTGAACGTCGGCTCCATCGATTTCGGCGTGACCGGCGAAACTCCACCCGTGTTTGCCCAAGCAGCAGGCGCCGATCTGCTCTACGTCGCCTACGAACCGCCAGCCCCCACCAGCGAAGCCATCCTGGTGCCCAAAGGATCGCCCATTCAGTCGGTGCAAGACCTCAAGGGCAAGAAAGTCGCGCTGAACAAAGGCTCCAACGTCCACTACCTGCTGGTGCGGGCGCTGGAAGATGCGGGTCTTGAATACACTGATATCCAGACGGTTTTCCTGCCGCCGGCCGACGCCCGCGCTGCGTTCGAACGTGGCAGTGTCGACGCCTGGGTCATCTGGGATCCGTACCAGGCAGCCGCCGAGCAGCAGTTGCAGGCCCGTACCCTGCGTGACGGCAAGGGTATCGTCGACAACCATCAGTTCTATCTCGCCACCAAGCCTTATGCGCAAAAAAATCCGCAGGTCATTACGGCCCTGGTGGAAGAAGTGCGCGCCGTGGGCGAATGGTCCAAGGCCAATCCTGAAGACGTGACGCAGCAGGTTTCGCCACTGCTCGGGCTGCCTGCCGACATCACGCTGACCTCGGTGAAACGCCAGGGCTATGGGGCATTGTTTCTCACGCCAGAAGTCGTCGCGGCGCAGCAGAAAATCGCCGACAGCTTCTACCAGCTCAAATTGATTCCCAAGCCCTTGAGCATCAAGGACGTGATCTGGACGCCGCCGGCGGCCGTTGCGAAAGCCCAGTAATTCGACTTCTTTAGGAGACCACTCCATGAGCCTCAATATCTTCTGGTTCCTGCCTACCCACGGCGACGGCCATTACCTTGGCACCGCCGAAGGCGCCCGCGCCGTTGACCACGGTTACCTGCAACAAGTCGCCCAGGCGGCGGATCGACTGGGTTTTGGCGGCGTGCTGATCCCCACCGGCCGCTCCTGCGAGGACTCCTGGCTGGTGGCTGCGTCATTGATCCCGGTAACCCAGCGCCTGAAATTCCTCGTGGCCCTGCGCCCCGGGATCATTTCCCCGACGGTGGCGGCGCGCCAGGCTGCGACCCTGGACCGCTTGTCCGGCGGCCGCGCGCTGTTCAACCTGGTGACCGGCGGCGACCCGGATGAACTGGCCGGCGACGGTCTGTTCCTGGATCACGAGCAGCGTTACCAGGCGTCGGTGGAATTCACCCGTATCTGGCGCCGGGTCCTGGAAGGCGAGACCGTGGATTACGACGGCGAACATATAAGTGTGAAAGGCGCCAAGCTGCTCTATCCACCGATCCAGCAACCGCGTCCGCCGCTGTATTTCGGCGGCTCGTCGGAAGCTGCCCAGGACCTCGCCGCCGAACAGGTGGAAATGGTGCTGACCTGGGGCGAGCCGCCAGCGGCCGTTGCGGAAAAAATTGCCCAGGTGCGGGCCAAGGCCGCGAAGCTGGGACGCACCGTGCGCTTTGGCATTCGCTTGCATGTGATCGTGCGTGAAACCAACGCCGAAGCCTGGCAAGCGGCCGACCGGCTGATTTCCCACCTGGACGACGACACCATCGCCCGTGCCCAGGCGTCCCTGGCGCGCTTCGATTCGGTGGGCCAGCAACGCATGGCCGCCCTGCACGGCGGCAGTCGCGACAAGCTGGAAGTCAGCCCCAACCTCTGGGCCGGTGTCGGCCTGGTTCGCGGCGGTGCCGGTACAGCGCTGGTGGGCGATGGTCCGACCGTGGCGGCGCGGGTCAAGGAATATGCTGACCTGGGCATCGACACCTTCATTTTCTCGGGTTACCCACACCTGGAAGAGTCTTATCGCGTGGCAGAGTTGCTGTTTCCGCACCTGGACGTGGAGCGTCCGGAACTGCCGAAGAGCCAGGGTTACGTAAGCCCGTTCGGTGAGATGGTCGCCAACGACATCCTTCCCAAAGCCGCGTCCCAGAGCTGAGGCGGCCATGAAGAAAATCATCCACAACCTGGCGCCATGGGCGGTGCCGCTGCTGTTGCTGGCGGTCTGGCAACTGTCGGTGTCGGCCGGCTGGTTATCCACACGGATCCTGCCGGCACCGGTGGCGGTGATCGAGGCGGGGGTGAACCTGGTGCGCAGCGGCGAGATCTGGACGCACCTGGCGATCAGCGGTTGGCGGGCGGCGGTTGGCTTCCTGATTGGTGGCGGCATTGGCCTGGCGCTGGGGTTCATCACCGGCCTGTCGAAATGGGGCGAACGCCTGTTGGACAGTTCGGTGCAAATGGTCCGTAACGTCCCGCACCTGGCGCTGATTCCACTGGTGATCCTGTGGTTCGGCATCGATGAGTCGGCGAAGATTTTCCTGGTGGCCCTGGGCACGTTGTTCCCGATCTACCTCAACACTTACCACGGGATTCGCAACGTCGATCCGGCATTGGTCGAGATGTCCCGCAGCTACGGCTTGTCCGGCTTCAACCTGTTCCGGCAAGTGATATTGCCGGGCGCCTTGCCATCGATCCTGGTGGGCGTGCGGTTTGCGCTGGGCTTCATGTGGCTGACGCTGATCGTGGCGGAAACCATCTCTGCCAGCTCCGGCATTGGCTACCTGGCGATGAATGCCCGGGAGTTCTTGCAGACTGATGTGGTGGTGCTGGCGATTCTTCTGTACGCGGTGCTGGGCAAATTGGCCGACCTCGCAGCCCGAGGGCTGGAGCGGGTCTGGCTGCGCTGGCATCCGGCTTATCAAGTGAACAAGGGAGGTGCCGCATGACCGCCCAACAACCTCCGCGCCTGCTGCGAGGCATTCCGCTGGCAGTGCGAAAGCTGCAAAAGACTTTCGGCTCGCGCCAAGTGCTGCGTGATATCGACCTGCATATCCCGGCCGGGCAATTCGTCGCCGTGGTCGGTCGCAGCGGCTGCGGCAAAAGTACCTTGCTGCGTTTGCTGGCCGGCCTCGATCAACCCACCGACGGCCAGTTGCTCGCCGGCTCGGCACCGCTGAGCGCGGCGCAACAGGACACGCGGCTGATGTTCCAGGAAGCGCGTTTGCTGCCCTGGAAAAAAATCATCGACAACGTCGGCCTTGGGCTCAAGGGCAACTGGCGGCCGCAAGCGTTGCAGGCACTGGAAGCCGTGGGCTTGGCCGACCGCGCCAACGAATGGCCGGCGGCACTGTCCGGTGGACAGAAGCAGCGAGTGGCCCTGGCCCGCGCGCTGATCCACCAACCGCGCCTGCTGTTGCTCGACGAGCCGTTGGGCGCGCTGGATGCCCTGACCCGCATCGAGATGCAGCAGTTGATCGAAAACCTCTGGCAACAACACGGGTTTACCGTGCTGCTGGTGACCCACGACGTCAGCGAAGCGGTGGCGATTGCCGACCGGGTCATCCTGATCGAGGACGGCCAGATCGGCCTCGATTTGCTCATCGACCTTCCACGTCCCCGGGTTCGCGGCTCGCACCGCCTGGCGGCCCTGGAAACCGAAGTCCTCAACCGTGTGCTGTCCTTGCCCGGCCAACCGCCGGAACCCGAACCCGTTTCACCCTTGCCCACGCAACTGCGTTGGGCGCAGTGAAGCAGCGGCAAGCTTCAAGTTTCAAGCGGCAAGTCAAAGCGAATCGGCTTTTGCTTGCAGCTTGTAGCTTGCCGCTCATTTCGACCCCAGGAGAAATCGTATGACTATCAAAGCCATCAACGTACGCAACCAGTTCAAAGGCACCATCAAGGAAATCGTCGAAGGCGACGTGCTGTCGGAAATCGACGTGCAGACCGCCTCCGGCATTGTCACTTCGGTCATCACCACCCGCTCGGTCAAGGAACTGGAACTGGCCATCGGCAGCGAAGTGATCGCCTTCGTCAAATCCACCGAGGTGTCTATCGCCAAGTTGTGAGCGATGTTTTACCCACAGCCCCGGACGGCGCGAGCCCTTCGGGGTTTTTGGGTTTTGAGGCGACCTGCGAATGGGCTTTGTTGAGGTTGGAGGGGGCTGCTGCGCAGCCTAGCGGGAGCAAGCTCCCTCGCCACGAGGCAGTTGCTGGGTCAGGGGGCATCACGCTTGGGTAAATATGGCGGCAGGTACAGCCCCAGGTATGCGTCGAATACTCGCATCCCTTCTTCGGCCATGCGCGGCGTAATCTGGTTGTGCTGCTGCACCGAGCGGGCGTAGACCCGGTCGCCCAGTTCCATGGCCAGGGCGAACACGTCGACGTCCTTGGGCAACGCCGGCAACTCGAAGTGGCGGTCGAAGAGTTTGTGCATCAGGTCGCCCAGCTCAAGGTCGTGCTGGCGGTCGGCTTGGGTGACTTCGGTCAGGCCGTGCTGGGCCAGGATGAGTTGGCGAGCGGCGGCGTCTTGGCTATAGATGGCAAGCACGCGCTGCTCCACCAGCCGTGACAGATCGCTCCAATGGTTCAGCGCCCCATGGTCGATCGGTGCTTGCAGGCAGGCCCGGAACGCAGCGTGGATATCGGCGGTGAGGGCTTCGAGCAGGGCCGGGACGCTGGCAAAGAAGTGGTACACCGATGAGGGCGGGATCCCGGCACGCTCGGCAACGCTGTAGATCGACAGGCTAGTCACACCTTCGGCCGCAAGCAGCGTACGGGCGGCATCGAGAATCGAGTCGATCCGGGCCTGGCTGCGTGCGCGAGGTTTGCGAGGGGTGGCGATGCGCGTCATGGATGTCTCCTGCGGGGCTGGCGGGCATTGTACGCAGAGCGAGGGGAGGGTCCATAGCAGCCCTAATGAACAAAGGTATTCCCGTGGCGAGGGAGCTTGCTCCCGCTGGGGTGCGAAGCAGCCCTCAAAACAGCCACTGCAGTGTATAAGGTCGATCGCTTTAGCCTGTTGGGGCCGCTGCGCGGCCCAGCGGGAGCAAGCTCCCTCGCCACAAAGGCTGATGAGTGCCCATAAAAAACGCCGCGGCCTTTTAGGGCCGCGGCGTTGTTTTTTTACTGCAACCGCTTAAACGGTATGCAGGTACCAGTTGTATTCAAGGTCGGAAATGGAGTGTTCGAATTCCTCCAGTTCACTTTCCTTGCAAGCCACGAAGATATCGATGTACTTCGGATCGATGTACTTGGCCATGACTTCGCTGTCGTCCAGTTCGCGCAGGGCATCGCGCAAGTTGTTCGGCAGGCTTTGCTCGTTCTGCTCGTAGCTGTTGCCTTCCACCGGCGCGCCGGGCTCGATCTTGTTGGTCAGGCCGTGGTGCACGCCTGCCAGCACGGCGGCCATCAGCAGATAGGGGTTGGCGTCGGCACCGGCGACACGGTGTTCCAGGCGTACGGCGTCGGCGGAGCCGGTCGGTACGCGCAAGGCTACCGTGCGGTTGTCCAGGCCCCAGGTCGGCGAGTTCGGCACGTAGAACTGTGCGCCGAAACGACGGTAGGAGTTGACGTTCGGGCAGAGGAAAGCCATCTGCGCGGGCAGGGTCTCGAGCACACCGCCGATCGCGTGACGCAGCGCGGCGTTCTGCTCGGGATCCTCGCTGGCAAAAATATTCTTGCCGTCCTTGTCCAGAATCGAAATGTGCACGTGCAGACCATTGCCCGCCTGGCCCGGATACGGCTTGGCCATGAAGGTGGTGTCCATTTCATGGTCGTAGGCGATGTTCTTGATCAAACGCTTGAGCAGGACCGCGTAGTCGCACGCCTTGATCGGGTCAGCCACGTGGTGCAGGTTCACTTCGAACTGCGCCGGGGCACTTTCCTTGACGATGGCGTCGGCGGGGATGCCTTGCTCCTTGGCCCCTTCCAGAATGTCCTGGAGGCAATCGACATACTCGTCGAGGTCGTCGATCAGGTAGACCTGTGTCGAGTGCGGGCGTTTGCCGGAGATCGGCGAGCGGGGCGGTTGTGGGCGTCCATTCACGTTCTCCTGGTCGATCAGGTAGAACTCAAGCTCGAATGCGGCGCAAATGGTCAGACCCAGCTCATCGAACTTGGTCACCACCTGGCGCAGCACTTCACGCGGGTCGGCGAAGAAGGGCTCTCCTTCGAGTTCATGCATGGTCATTAACAGTTGCGCGGTAGGGCGCTTCTGCCAAGGCTCATTGCACAGGGTGTCAGGGATTGGATAGCAGATCCGGTCGGCATCGCCGATGTCCAGACCCAGGCCGGTGCTTTCCACCGTAGAGCCATTGATATCCAGGGCAAATAAAGAGGCCGGCAGGTTGATGCCTTTCTCGTAAACCTTGTGGAGGCTGGTGCGTTCGATGCGCTTGCCGCGCACCACACCATTCATATCCGCAATCAGAAGGTCAACGTACAGAACCTCAGGATGTTCCTTAAGGAACGCGTTCGCTTCGTTAAGCTGAACGGCACGCGGGGGTACCGACATGATGCAACACCTTTGTTGTTAAAAATATCAATCATTGATCTCTTCGAAAGCCAGTCAACCCGAACGGCATGCCGAAGTCAAGCAGGGCCTTTTTTGCCCTAAAAAAGCACCTGTGGGGCTTTTTTGAGGCAATTTAGGGCGTTTTTTTCCCTTTGAGGGTCTTGGCGCCCGCAGGCTTGAGCGGGCCGTGTTGTATTTTTTACGGGGGTGTTGTGTAAAAAAATGAACAAGGCTAAGCTCGATTCAAACCCATAACAGCAATAATACCGGGGTGCTTCATGTCTCGCCTGCCGTTAATCGGCGTCACCACCTGCTCCAAGCAGATGGGTCTGCATGCTTATCACATCAGTGGCGATAAATATTCCCGGGCTGTCGCGACAGCCGCCAGGGGCCTGCCCATACTGATCCCGTCCCTGGCGGATCTGTTTGCACCGTCCGATATTCTGGACGCCCTGGACGGTATTCTCTTTACCGGCTCTCCTTCCAATGTAGAACCTTTTCATTACCAGGGCCCGGCCAGCGCGCCAGGCACAGCTCATGATCCTGCTCGGGACGCCACCACCCTGCCGCTGATCCGCGCCGCTGTCGATGCGGGCGTGCCGGTGCTCGGTATCTGCCGGGGGTTCCAGGAAATGAACGTAGCCTTTGGCGGAAGCCTGCATCAGAAAGTTCATGAAGTCGGAACCTTTATCGATCACCGCGAGGACGATACTCAGCCGGTGGATGTCCAGTACGGTCTGGCGCATGCCATGCATATCCTGCCAGGCGGTATCCTGGCGAACCTGGGCCTGCCCGAGGAGATCGCCGTCAATTCGATCCACAGCCAGGGTATCGAGCGCCTGGCTCCGGGCCTGAGGGCCGAGGCAGTGGCGCCGGATGGCTTGATCGAGGCGGTTTCGGTTATACAAGGCAAGGCTTTTGCTTTAGGTGTGCAATGGCACCCCGAATGGGCGGTAAGCTCTAACCCGCACTACCTTGCGATTTTCCAGGCATTTGGCGATGCCTGCCGAGCAAGGGCAATACAACGCGACGCCGATGCGTCAAACAACGCCTGACGACTAATAGCAGTCAGGAAACTCACGCCTAGAGGCATTTATGAGTAACAACCTCGACCAGCTCACCGATTGGTTGAAAGACCATAAGATCACAGAAGTCGAATGCATGATTGGCGACCTGACCGGTATCACCCGGGGCAAGATCTCGCCGACCAACAAGTTCATCGCCGAAAAAGGCATGCGCCTGCCCGAGAGTGTTCTGCTGCAGACCGTTACGGGCGACTATGTCGAAGACGACATCTATTACGAACTGCTCGACCCGGCCGACATCGACATGATTTGCCGCCCGGACGAAAACGCCGTTTTCCTGGTGCCCTGGGCCATAGAGCCCACCGCGCAGGTCATCCACGACGCCTACGACAAGCAGGGCAACCCCATCGAGCTGTCGCCGCGCAACGTGCTCAAGAAAGTGCTCAAGCTCTACGCCGATAAAGGCTGGCAGCCAATCGTCGCGCCGGAAATGGAGTTCTACCTGACCAAGCGCAGCGACGACCCGGATTTCCCGCTGCAACCGCCCGTGGGCCGCTCCGGCCGCCCGGAAACCGGTCGCCAATCCTTCTCGATCGAAGCGGCCAATGAATTCGACCCGCTGTTCGAGGACGTCTACGACTGGTGCGAATTGCAGGAACTGGACCTCGATACGCTGATCCACGAAGACGGCACGGCGCAGATGGAAATCAACTTCCGTCATGGCGATGCGCTGTCCCTCGCCGACCAGATCCTGGTGTTCAAGCGCACCATGCGCGAGGCGGCGCTCAAGCACAACGTGGCCGCTACCTTCATGGCCAAGCCCATGACCGGCGAACCGGGCAGTGCGATGCACCTGCACCAGAGCATCATCGACAAGGAAACCGGCAAGAACGTCTTCTCCAATGAAGACGGGACCATGAGCGATCTGTTCCTGCACCACATTGGCGGTTTGCAGAAATTCATCCCCGAGCTGCTGCCGCTGTTCGCCCCGAACGTCAACTCGTTCCGCCGCTTCCTGCCGGACACTTCGGCGCCAGTGAACGTGGAATGGGGCGAAGAGAACCGCACCGTTGGCCTGCGGGTGCCGGATGCCGGGCCGCAGAACCGTCGGGTGGAGAACCGCTTGCCGGGCGCCGACGCCAACCCCTACCTGGCAATTGCCGCGAGCCTGCTGTGCGGCTTCATCGGCATGGTCGAAGGCATCAACCCGAGCGCGCCGGTGGTGGGCCGTGGTTACGAACGTCGTAACTTGCGCCTGCCGCTGACCATCGAGGACGCGCTGGAGCGCATGGAGAACAGCGCCACCATCGAGAAATACCTGGGCAAGAAATTCATCACTGGCTACGTCGCGGTCAAGCGGGCCGAGCATGAAAACTTCAAGCGCGTCATCAGTTCGTGGGAGCGGGAATTCCTGCTCTTCGCCGTCTGAAGCGCCGGGCGAGGCTGCTTCAGGCAGCTTCGCCCTCACCGATAAAAGGAGAATTCGCATGACCCGCAATAACCCGCAGACCCGCGAATGGCAGGCCCTGAGCAACGATCATCACCTGGCGCCATTCAGCGACTTCAAGCAACTCAAAGAGAAAGGCCCGCGCATCATCACCCACGCCAAGGGCGTGTACCTCTGGGACAGTGAAGGCAACAAGATCCTCGACGGCATGGCCGGTCTCTGGTGCGTGGCCGTCGGTTACGGCCGCGAAGAACTGGCCGACGCCGCCAGCCAGCAGATGCGCGAGCTGCCGTATTACAACCTGTTCTTCCAGACCGCCCACCCGCCGGTGCTGGAATTGTCCAAGGCCATCGCCGACATCGCGCCTGAAGGCATGAACCATGTGTTCTTCACCGGGTCTGGCTCCGAAGGCAACGACACCATGCTGCGTATGGTCCGCCACTATTGGGCGATCAAGGGCCAGCCGAACAAAAAAGTCATCATCAGCCGCAAGAACGGTTATCACGGTTCGACCGTGGCCGGCGCGAGCCTGGGCGGCATGACCTACATGCATGAGCAGGGCGACCTGCCAATCCCGGGTATTGTCCACATTGCCCAGCCTTATTGGTTTGGCGAAGGCGGCGACATGAGCCCCGAAGAGTTCGGCGTATGGGCGGCCAATCAGCTGGAAGAGAAAATCCTCGAGATCGGCGTCGACAACGTCGGCGCCTTCATCGCCGAGCCGATCCAGGGCGCGGGCGGTGTGATCGTGCCGCCGGACAGCTACTGGCCGCGCATGAAGGAGATCCTCGCCAAGTACGACATCCTGTTCGTGGCCGACGAAGTGATCTGCGGTTTTGGCCGCACCGGTGAGTGGTTCGGGACCGACCACTACGGGTTGAAACCGCACATGATGACCATCGCCAAGGGCCTGACTTCCGGTTACATCCCCATGGGTGGGCTGATCGTGCGCGACGATGTGGTCGAGGTACTCAACGAAGGCGGCGACTTCAACCACGGGTTTACCTACTCCGGTCACCCGGTGGCGGCGGCGGTGGCCCTGGAAAACATCCGCATCCTGCGCGATGAGAAGATCATCGAGCGCGTCCGCGACGAAACGGCACCCTATTTGCAGAAGCGTTTGCGGGAACTGAACGATCATCCGCTGGTGGGTGAAGTGCGCGGCGTCGGTTTGCTGGGGGCAATCGAACTGGTCCAGGACAAAGCCACGCGCAAGCGCTACGAAGGCAAGGGTGTGGGCATGATCTGCCGGCAGTTCTGCTTCGACAACGGGCTGATCATGCGCGCGGTGGGCGACACCATGATCATTGCGCCGCCGCTGGTGATCAGCAAGGCCGAGATCGACGAACTGATGACCAAGGCGCGGCACTGCCTGGACCTGACGCTCAGTGCGTTGCAAGGCTAAGTGCTAGGCTCTGAGCGGGGCGCTTTCAACGGCCTCGCCCGGAGCGAACAAAAGGCTGGGCTTGTGTTGAAAGCCTGGCCTGTAACTTGCCAGACTACCGCAGTTCAAGTTGCCCGCGAGCCGGCTACTGAACGTGGCTAAAAAGAATAACTGGAGCATCATCCATGAAGGCATTAGGTATGAAGATAGCTGGCAAGACTCTCCTGGCCATGTCCCTGATGGGCGCGATGGCGGGCGCCGTTCAGGCGGACAATAAAGTGCTGCACGTCTATAACTGGTCCGACTACATTGCGCCGGATACCGTGGCGAAGTTCGAGAAAGAGTCGGGGATCAAGGTGGTCTACGACGTGTTCGACAGCAACGAAACCCTGGAAGCCAAGTTGCTGGCCGGCAAGTCCGGTTATGACATCGTGGTGCCGTCGAACAACTTCCTGGCCAAGCAGATCAAGGCCGGGGTCTACCAAGAACTGGACAAGTCGAAACTGCCGAACTGGAAAAACCTCGACACCGACCTGCTCAAGGCGGTGGGCGATGCCAGCGACAAGGGCAACCAGCATGCCTTCCCCTACATGTGGGGCACCATCGGCATTGGCTACAACCCCGAGAAGGTCAAGGCTGCACTGGGCGTCGACAAGATCGACTCCTGGGATACCCTGCTCAAGCCGGAAAACCTCGCC
Source organism: Pseudomonas sp. Q12-87 (assembly GCF_001269755.1). Classification (NCBI taxonomy): domain Bacteria; kingdom Pseudomonadati; phylum Pseudomonadota; class Gammaproteobacteria; order Pseudomonadales; family Pseudomonadaceae; genus Pseudomonas; species Pseudomonas sp. Q12-87. The sequence goes on from NZ_LHVI01000004.1 coordinate 104,280, forward strand.
AAGCTCAAGAGCTGCGGCGTGAGCTTCCTCGATTCGCCAACCGAAATGATTCCGGTGGCGCTGCACTACCTGGGCTACCCGACTGACAGCCAGGATAAAAAGCAACTGGCTGATGCCGAGGCCCTGTTCCTCAAGCTGCGTCCTTCGATCGGTTACTTCCACTCCTCCAAATACATTTCGGACCTGGCCAACGGCAACATCTGCGTGGCCGTGGGTTACTCGGGTGATATCGAGCAATCCAAGAGCCGTGCGGCTGAAGCTGGCGGCAAAGTGAAAGTGGCCTACACCATTCCGAAGGAAGGTGCCGGTTCGTTCTATGACATGGTCGCCATTCCCAAGGATGCCGAAAACGTCGAGGCCGCTTATAAGTGGATGAACTTCATCATGCAGCCGGAAGTCATGGCGGAGATCACCAACAACGTGCGCTTCCCGAACGGCAACAAGGCCGCCACCGCCCTGGTGGACAAAGACATCTCCGGTGACCCAAGCATTTACCCATCGGACGAAGTGAAGGCGAAGCTGTACGCCATCAGCGATTTGCCACCGGCCACCCAGCGGCTGCTGACTCGCAGCTGGACCAAGATCAAATCCGGTAAATAAGCCGGCGTGAAGCAGTCCCCTGTTGTCGCCTTCTGCGCGACGGCGACAACAGGGGCAATTAAATAATTAAAAGTTTTGCTGGATCGGTTTATCGAGGGTAAGTTGCGCGCCGGTTTTGTTGCAGGGCTCACCATGGCCAGGTAACGGGGGCAACTTGGGCCCAACTATTTAGAGGACCTCCACGTGCCAGTCTTTTCTTTGTTACGCAACGCTTTGCTGGTGGGTGCCGGCCTGACGCTCGCTGTCAGCGTCCAGGCCGCTTCCACCGTGCATATTTATAACTGGTCGGACTACATCGGCGAGACCACCCTGGCGGATTTCGAAAAAGCCACCGGCATCAAGCCGGTGTATGACGTGTTCGACTCCAACGAAACCCTGGAAGGCAAGTTGCTGGCCGGCCGTACCGGTTACGACGTGGTCGTGCCGTCCAATCACTTCCTGGGCAAGCAGATCAAGGCCGGAGCGTTCCAGAAGCTCGACAAGGCGCAATTGCCCAACTACGCCAACCTCGATCCCGCGCTGCTCAAGCGCCTGGAAAGGAACGATCCGGGCAACCAGTACGCCGTGCCTTATCTGTGGGGCACCAACGGCATCGGTTACAACGTCGCGAAGATCAAGGCGGTCCTGGGTGTCGACAAGATCGATTCGTGGGCCATGCTGTTCGAGCCGGAAAATATCAAGAAGCTGTCCAGTTGCGGTGTTTCGTTCCTCGACTCGGGCGACGAGATGATTCCGGCGATGCTCAACTACCTGGGCCTGAGTCCCAACAGCGAAGACCCTGAAGACTACAAGAAGGCCGAGGCCCAGCTCCTCAAGATCCGGCCTTACGTGACCTACTTCAACTCCTCCAAATACATCTCCGACCTGGCCAATGGCGAGATCTGCGTGGCCGCCGGTTTCTCCGGCGATATTTTCCAGGCCCGGGCGCGAGCCAGTGAAGCCGGCAAGGGCGTCGAAATCGCCTACGTGATTCCCAAGGAAGGCGGCAACCTCTGGTTCGACATGCTGGCGATTCCGCGCGACGCCACCAACGTCAAGCAGGCTCACGCCTTCATCAATTTCCTGCTCAAACCTGAGGTCATCGCCCAGGTCAGCGACACCGTCGGTTATGCCAACCCCAACCCAAAGGCTGGTGAACTGATGGACCAGAAAGTACGCACCGACGAAGCGGTTTATCCACCGCAAGCGGTCGTCGACAAGCTTTATGTCAACTCAGAGTTGCCGCCCAAGATCCAACGACTCATGACCCGCAGCTGGACCAAGGTCAAGTCGGGTAAATAACGCTGAACGCTCTAATCAAGGTTCGTCCGCGTGGGGCGAACTGCAAATTCTGTGGGAGTTTCGTAAATGGCAGTTGCCTCCGGCGCCTATAAGAAAGCCCTCGAGGGCGACCAGACACCCAAGCAGGTGCTGGTCAAAATCGACCGGGTCACGAAAAAATTCGACGAGACGATTGCCGTGGACGATGTGTCCCTGGAAATCAAGAAAGGCGAAATTTTCGCCTTGCTCGGCGGTTCGGGATCGGGCAAATCCACCTTGCTGCGCATGCTCGCCGGTTTCGAGAGGCCCACGGAGGGGCGCATTTTCCTCGATGGCGTGGACATCACCGACATGCCGCCGTATGAGCGGCCGATCAACATGATGTTCCAGTCCTACGCATTGTTCCCGCACATGACCGTGGCGCAGAACATCGCCTTCGGCCTGCAGCAGGACAAGATTCCCAAGGCCGAGGTAGACGCCCGCGTGGCCGAGATGCTCAAGCTGGTGCAGATGAGCCAGTACGCCAAGCGCAAGCCGCATCAGCTCTCCGGCGGCCAGCGCCAGCGCGTGGCCCTGGCCCGTTCCCTGGCCAAGCGGCCGAAGCTGCTGTTGCTCGATGAGCCGATGGGAGCCCTGGACAAGAAGCTGCGCTCGCAGATGCAACTTGAGTTGGTCGAGATCATCGAGCGGGTCGGTGTGACGTGCGTCATGGTGACCCACGACCAGGAAGAAGCCATGACCATGGCCGAGCGCATCGCGATCATGCACCTGGGCTGGATCGCCCAGATCGGCAGTCCGATCGACATCTACGAAACCCCGACCAGCCGCCTGGTCTGCGAGTTCATCGGCAACGTCAACATCTTCGAGACCGAGGTGGTAGACGACGCCGAGGGTCATGCGGTGCTGACCTGCAAGGACCTGGACCGCAACATCTATGTGGGTCACGGCATCAGCACTTCGGTGCAGGACAAGTCCGTGACCTACGCCATTCGCCCGGAAAAACTGCTGGTTACCGCCGAGCAGCCAACCTGCGAAAACAACTGGTCCAGCGGCAAGGTCCATGACATCGCCTACCTGGGCGGTCATTCGGTGTTCTACGTCGAGTTGCCGAGCGGCAAGCTGGTGCAGTCCTTCGTCGCCAACGCCGAGCGCCGTGGCCAGCGTCCGACCTGGGGCGACCAGGTGTTCGTCTGGTGGGAAGACGACAGCGGCGTGGTGCTTCGCTCATGAACATGCGCAAATTCAAACGCCGACTCGATCGAATAACGCCCGGTGGCCGTCAACTGGTCATCGGGGTGCCCTTCATCTGGCTGTTCCTGTTCTTCATGCTGCCGTTCTTCATCGTCCTGAAGATCAGTTTCGCCGAAGCGGATGTGGCGATTCCGCCGTACACCGAGATCTACAGCTACGTTGACCAGAAGCTGCAAGTGCTGCTCAACCTCGCCAACTACGTGATGCTGAGCGAGGACGAGCTGTACATCGCCGCCTACCTTGGCTCGCTGAAGATGGCGTTGATCAGCACCGTCTTGTGCCTGTTGGTCGGTTACCCAATGGCCTACGCCATCGCCAACGCCCGCAAAGAGCTTCAGACGGTGCTGGTGTTGCTGATCATGATGCCGACCTGGACCGCGATCCTGATCCGCGTCTATGCGTGGATGGGCATCCTCAGCAACAACGGCCTGCTCAACGGTTTTCTGATGAGCATGGGCTGGATCAGCGAACCGCTACAAATCCTCAACACCAACCTGGCGGTCTATATCGGGGTGGTTTATTCCTACCTGCCGTTCATGATCCTGCCGTTGTACGCCAACCTGGTCAAACACGACCCCAGCCTGCTGGAGGCCGCATCCGACCTGGGTTCGAGCACCTTCAACAGCTTCTGGAAGATCACCGTGCCGCTGTCCAAGAACGGCATCATCGCAGGCGCGATGCTGGTGTTCATTCCCGTGGTGGGCGAGTTTGTGATCCCGGAACTGCTGGGCGGCCCGGAAACCCTGATGATCGGCAAAGTGCTGTGGCAGGAATTCTTCAACAACCGTGACTGGCCGGTGGCATCTGCCCTGGCGGTGGTGATGCTGGCGATCCTGATCGTGCCCATCATCCTGTTCAACCGCAGTCAGGCCAAAGAAATGGAGGGCAAGGAATGAAGCGCTTCAGTTTTTCAAGCCTGATGCTGGTGCTGGGTTTGCTGTTTATCTACGCACCGATGCTGATCCTGGTGATCTTCTCGTTCAACGCCTCGAAGCTGGTGACGGTGTGGGGCGGCTGGTCGGTCAAGTGGTACGTCGGCCTGTTGGATAACAGCCAACTGATGGGATCCGTGGTGCGCTCGCTGGAGATTGCCTGCTACACGTCGATTGCCGCCGTGGCCCTGGGCACGCTGGCTGCCTTCGTGCTGACCCGCATCACCCACTTCAAGGGCCGCACGTTGTTCGGCGGCCTGGTCACCGCGCCACTGGTCATGCCGGAAGTGATCACCGGCCTGTCGCTGTTGCTGCTGTTCGTGGCCATGGCGCAGATGATCGGCTGGCCCCAGGAGCGTGGCATCGTCACGATCTGGATCGCCCACACCACCTTCTGCGCAGCCTACGTGGCGGTAGTGGTCTCGGCGCGCTTGCGTGAGCTGGATCTGTCCATCGAAGAGGCCGCCATGGACCTCGGTGCGCGGCCATGGAAGGTGTTCTTCCTGATCACCATCCCGATGATCGCGCCATCCCTGGCGGCAGGGGGAATGATGTCGTTCGCGTTGTCCCTGGACGATCTGGTGCTGGCGAGCTTCGTTTCCGGGCCTGGCTCGACGACGTTGCCGATGGAAGTGTTCTCGGCCGTGCGCCTGGGTGTGAAGCCGGAAATCAACGCCGTGGCGAGCCTGATCCTGCTGGCGGTTTCGCTGGTGACTTTCCTGGTCTGGTACTTCAGCCGTCGCGCCGAAGAAAACCGCAAGCGGGCGATCCAGCAAGCCATCGAAGAAAGCGCCGCCGACTCCTGGAAACAACCGGAAGTCCGCCGGGCCGAGACCGCGCCGGTCTAACCGATAGCGCAGGCTGTGGGAGCGGGCTTGCCCGCGATAGCGGTGGGTCAGTCAGCGAAAAAGGTTGAATCTGAATCCGCCTTCGCGAGCAAGCTCGCTCCCACAGGTTTTTTGTGGTGTTCACAAAACCATGTTTCGCCGCAGTCCATTGTGGGAGCGGGCTTGCCCGCGATAACGGTGGGTCAGTCAGCGAAAAAGGTTGAATCTGAATCCGCCTTCGCGAGCAAGCTCGCTCCCACAGGTTTTTTGTGGTGTTCACAAAACCATGTTTCGCCGCAGTCCATTGTGGGAGCGGGCTTGCCCGCGAAAGCGGTGGGTCAGTCAGCGAAAAGGTTGAGTCTGAATCCGCCTTCGCGAGCAAGCTCGCTCCCACAGTTTTTTGTGGTGTTCACAAAACCATGTTTCGCCGCAGTCCATTGTGGGAGCGGGCTTGCCCGCGAAAGCGGTGGGTCAGTCAGCGAAAAGGTTGAGTCTGAATCCGCCTTCGCGAGCAAGCTCGCACACAGTTTTTTGTGGTGTTCACAAAACCATGTTTCGCCGCAGTCCATTGTGGGAGCGGGCTTGCCCGCGATAACGGTGGGTCAGTCAGCGAAAAGGTTGAATCTGAATCCGCCTTCGCGAGCAACCTCCCACAGTTTTTTGTGGTGTTCACAAAACCATGTTTCGCCGCAGTCCATTGTGGGAGCGGGCTTGCCCGCGAAAGCGATGGGTCAGTCAATGAAGAAGTGGGCAGGTTACGCATTCCAGGGTGATGTGCGGATGAGCTGTACGAAGTTCATCGGCTTGAACCCCGGTTCCTGATCCACCAGCACATCCGTCTTCACATTACCGAAGGTTGTCAGCGGGCGATGGCGCAGGCCGTCGGCGAAGGCGCAGATGATGCATTCCTTGAAGCCTTCTCCTCGGGGATGGGCGTGTACCACGGCATCCCGCTGCGCTGCCGGGAAAGCGGCGTAGTCCATGCCCAGCACGTCCATTTCCACCCCAGCGGTGACCAGGGCGACGGTGGGCCGCAGGTGTTTCGGTACGCCGGGCGTGGTGTGCAGGGCGATGGACAACCAGACCTGTTCGATATCGTCATCGCTCAGCCCATAGGGTTTGAGAAACGCCGCGGCAGCGTTTGCGCCGTCCACTTCGAAACGCTCGTCGTCGCTGCGATGACCGTCCACCAGGCCCAGGTCATGGAACATCGCGCCGACGTACAGCAGCTCCGGATCGTAGGCCAACTGTCGACGCTGGCCGCTCAAGGCGCCGAACAGGAAAACCCGACGAGAGTGGTGATACAACAGGTCGGATTCGATATCACGGATATATTCAGTGGTGGCGCGGGCGAGGGCGCTGTCAGGGATGGTGATGCCGGCAATGCTGTTCATGCTGCTCTCCTCTTGACGGTGCGCCAGGGTTGGCGCCGAGGGGTTCAGTCTGTTCGCCGGCGTAAACCGGGACAATCGCCCCATGGCAACGATCCTTGCCATTTAGCCCGGGTTTCGTGCCAATTGGCTTCCAGTGGGTGGATTGGCTAGGGTGCGGGTGTCACAGGCTGCGATTTCTTCCATTCGAAGGTAAGCGTGAACATGCACAAAACCGTCGCCATCGTAGTGTTTGCAGGCGTCCAGTCGCTGGATGTGACCGGTCCCATGGATGTATTCAGCGAGGCCAATCGGTTCCTGGCCCCCGAGGATCATTATCGGCTTGAGGTGATTGGCGTCGAGCAGGGCGCCATGCCTTGTTCCAACGGTTTGTCCCTCAATGCCCATCGGCATTTCAGCGACGCTTCCCAGGCATACGATTTGCTCCTGGTAGCGGGCGGGCCGCGATTGCCGTCCATGGACTTTGGCCCCGCATTCGATGCCTGGCTGCGGGATGCCTGCGGACGGGCACAGCGCTTTGGCTCGATCTGCAACGGCGCCTTCATGCTTGCCCGGGCGCGATTGCTGGACGGCAGGACCGTCACCACTCATTGGGGCGACGCCGTGGCGTTGGCACAGATGTGCCCCACGACCCGGGTCGAAGCGGATCGTCTCTACGTGCAGGATCAAACGCTTTACACCTCGGCCGGGGTTAGCGCGGGAATCGATCTTTCGTTGTTCCTGCTGGCCCAGGACCATGGCCCGGACGTGGCGCTGAGCGTTGCCAAGCGGTTGGTGGTGTTCACCCAGCGCGCGGGTGGGCAATCGCAGTTCAGCCCTTTCCTTACTCCCCATGCCGAGCCGACGTCCACCGTGGCCCAGGTCCAGGCCTATGTATTGGCGAACTTGAACGGTGACCTGGCCATCGCCGACCTGGCCGTCGCCGCGAACATGAGCCAGCGCAACTTCTCTCGGGTCTTCACCCGCGAGGCGAAGGTCACGCCGGCGGAGTTCGTCGAACAGGCCCGGGTGGACGCGGCGCGGGTGATGTTGGAAAGCACCCGCGCCCCACTCAAGACCGTGGCCTGGCAATGTGGCTTTCGCGACGCGCAGCACATGCGCAGTGTGTTCAATCGCAGGCTGGGGGTGACCCCGCAGCAATTCCGATTGAATTTCGCGGCGATGGTTTAGGTTCGTCGCCTCTCACTTCTTCAGCGCGTCATGGGCCTCCAGCGCCCGCAGGGAGTAGATGTACGCCGCGCCGGCATTCAATGACACCGCCGTGGCCAGGGTGGCGGCGATTTCTTCGCGGGTGGCGCCGGCCTTGATGGCGGCGTCCGTGTGAACGCCGATGCAGCCATCACAGCGAGTGGTGATTGCCACGGCGATGGAGATCAGCTCACGGGTCTTGGCGTCGAGTACGTTGTTTTCGGCCGCAGCTTCATCCAGGGCCATGTAGGCCTTGACCATCTTCGGGTTGCTTTTGCCCAAGGCGCCGAAGGCGCTCTTGATGGTAGGCAGCAGTTCGGACCAGTTATGGAACATGGCGTTGACTCCTTTGGCAGTGATGGGGACAGCGAGCCCTTGTAGTCTTGACCATGAATGGCAATCAAGCCCGCTGCCGATGAAAAATAACAGCGCGAATCATGGCGTTCTGGCCGGCAGCAGCTTCAAGGTGCCACGGGTGTTGGCCGTCACCTCTTCCTCGGCCAGGTGCGCCTGTTGATACAGCCCCTCGATGTACGCCTCGGCCTGGTCTTCGTAGTGCTTGTCGAACGGCACGCCGCTCTGGCCAACGGGGTTGATCGTGACACTGTGGGCCGGGTCGGCGAAGTCGATGATACGGCGGGTAGAAGGCCCGTAGGTCACAGGCCAAGGCGCCGGGCCGATCGTGGCCGAAAGGTTGTTGGGCACCTCGTGGGTGCCGGGTGCGGCAAACGGGCCGACGTTGAAGATCCGGTCCAGCGGCTTTTGCATACCCAGCGGGTGGCCGTGAGTGAGGGTGTGGGCCTTGCCCCACTGCCATTGCGTGGCGTCGTCACCGAAAGTGGCCTTCAGGTGCGCCAGGCTCCTGTTCCAGGCCGTTTTGACGATGTCGCTACGGGTTTCCTTGCCCAGCGTCGTGCGGTCGTCCCACCAGGGGGAATCTTTCGATGCTGCCAGGCGCGGCAGGGCTGCGTCGATCACCCGGGTCGACAATGCTGTTTCGAAGAAGCCATCGCCCAGCTCGTCGCGCAGGGCGGCATCGGCCAGGTTGAACAGCAACTGGTTGAACAGCGTGGCGCTGGTGGAATCCAGGGGGTAATCGCCCTGCCATTGGGCCAATTGCTCGACCCATTTGCGCTCCCCCGGGTCGCTGACCATCTCACGCAACACCGGTAGCAAAGGCGCGAGCAGACGCGGGCCATAGGCAGTGGTCGTGCCCAGTTGCAGTTTCTGGGTGGTCTCGATGTCCCACTTCGCCTGCTTGTCGCTGAGCAGCAGGTTGAGTTGCTGGCCGCGGTCGGCGAGGTTGTAGTAGCCCGGGATCTCGATGCCGCTGGCCGCCACCGGCTGGAAGTTGGCCGAAATGATATAGCCCCGCGCCGGGTTCTCTTCCTGCGGGTTGCTGCTGAACGGGTAGAAGCCTTCTTTTTCCGCCTCCGGGCTGCTGCCATCGAGGATGAAGCCGGGCTTCACGCCGGCCGGCCGCTTGGGCAGCTGTGCGGCGGCCCACCAGCCGATATCCCCTTTGGCATTGGCCCAGACCACGTTCAGCCCGGGTGCATGGATCTTCGCCGAGGCACCCCGGGCCTTGGCGAGGGTGTCGGCGCGGTTGAGCTGGTAAAAGGCCTCGAGGATCGGGTTGCGACTTTCCAGGAAGCCCCACCACATGGCGACCGGCGTCTTGCCGGCACTCGCCCCAAGGGCGTCGTTGACGATCGGGCCGTGGGGCGACTGGCGCAGCACCAGCGTCACCGGTGCCTGGCCCTTGACCGCAATCTGCTGTTCGCTGCGCGTCATGTCTACCCATTGCCCGCGGTACCAGACCTGTTCGGGATTGTCCGGGTTGGTCTTCTCGGCGATCAGGTCCAGGTCGTCGTTCTGGAACATGGTGATGCTCCAGCCGAAATCCTTGTTCATCCCCAGCGTCGCGAAGGGCAACAGTGCCTGGTAATGCCCATAGAGCTCGAAACCCGGCGCTGAGAGATGCGCCTCGTACCACACCGACGGCGCGGAAAAGCGGATGTGCGGGTCGCCCGCCAGCAACGGCTTGCCGCTGTGGGTGCGGCTGCCGGAGACCGCCCAGGCATTGCTGCCTTCGAATTGCGGCAGGCCGTTTTCGGCCAGGGCCTGTTCGCTCAGGCGGGCGAGGGCGTTCAGGCCTTTCCAGTCGCTGTCGGCCAGGGGCAAACCGGCCTTGCGACCTTCGGCCAATACGCCTTGGGGCTGCCAGTCCAGGTCGAAAATGTTCAGGTAGTCGGTGCCCAGTTGATCGCGCACGTAGGTCAGCAGCGGTTCGGTGCGAAAGGCCGCGGCAAAACTGTAGGCCATGTAGCCGGTGACGCTCACGGTGTCCTCGGCAGTGAAGGGCCGCTTGGGAATGCCCAGTACGTCGAACTCCACGGGTCGGGTGTGGGTGTCCTGATAGAGATTGATGCCATCCAGGTAAGCCTGCATCGCAACCCAGGCCGGGGATTGCGGATCCTGTTCCGTCACATAGGTCGCGGCACGCTCGCGGATGCGCAGGCTGCGCATCAGTTTGTCGGTGTCGAGCAGCTTTGGCCCGAGCACCTGCGCCAGCTCACCACGAGCGAGGCGGCGCATGATCTCCATCTGGAACAGCCGATCCTGGGCGTGGACGTAGCCGAGGGCGCGGTACAGGTCGGTTTCGTTTTCGGCGCGGATATGCGGCACGCCGCGTTCGTCATAGCGCACGGTCACCGAGCCGTGCAGCCCTTGCAACTGCACCGTACCCTGGCGGGTGGGCTGCTTGCTGTAGAGGTAGCCGCCCGCGACGATGATGGCGGTGGCGACCAATGACAGGAAGGCGATGAGGGTGCGTTTCATGGTGATTCCTTGTTGGGTGACAGCGGTTCCATGGCTTCGCTGTTCATGACTTCTTTAACACGTCGGTGCGTACCTGTGCATCGCTCGTCTGAGCGATTTTCCTCAGGCGGTCGAAAGGCTATCGTGGTTCGATGCTGTAATCACGTCGGTCGACATCGAAGAGCAGGGGGATATGAGTCGGCGTGTGTCGCGAGGGCCGGCCACGGGGAGTATCCCTGCGGCCGGCGTTGGAGGGAGGTATCAGTCCTGGTTATCGGGCCGCCACGCGACGCTCGATGGCTTCATCAGGCTGGCCGGGTGGTGGGTGCTGGTTCGTTGGACGGCCCGCCTTGGGGCCGCGCTTCGCCTCGTTCTGCCAGTTGAATGTCATCGCCAGGGGTTTTTTTAGGCCTCGTTGCCATGCTCTGAGCCCAGTCGGTAGTCAGGTTGAGCCCCGCGATAGCGGTTTGCGGAACGACTTGGGTAAGGCCGCGGGTCACGTGGTAGGTGTTTTCGAGGTCGCGCCGCCAGCCTTCTGGCTGGGTGTGGGGCAGACCGTCTCGATTTGGGTTTGTAACGTTCTGCAGTGGTACGTTTGCTCGCTTGGTCAGGTCGTCCGTGCCGCTCAGCGCCTTGTTTTCGAGCGGCGCCGCCACGCTGTTGGCAAAGAACGGAAGCAGTGTCAGGCCGGAGGAGAAAAAGGTGGTGACGATCTGTTCCATCTTTTCTCGCAACTCCGGATTCTCGTCCACCGCGGCTGCGTCGCCCACCGCTGTACGCATGGCGATCCCTTCGCCTACGCCAACGATCCGGTTGGCGTAGTCGCTGACGTTGGTCATGCTGATCGGGTTGAGTTTTCCTGCCGCTTCGGAAAATGCCTTGGGTAGCAGTTCGCTCCAGTTGCGGTTTTCCCTTGTTACCCGGTAGGTAGGAATCTCCTCGTCACCGTGGGTTTGTGCGTATTTCGCCACTGCCTGGCCACCGGCCATGAAGGTGCCGCCCACTGCGGAGGCAGTTGTGCGGGCGAGGATCCCGCCGGCGTTTACCGAGGTGAACTGATCAATGGTATCGCGCACAGCATGGGCGGCCCCAAAGGCGAGGTAGCCGGTGAAATCGCCACTCATGGTGCCAAAATTGTTCGCGTTCTGTTTGAGCTTGAAGTCGTTGCGCTTTTGCTCCTGTGTCAGGTTGAGCGCGTCGCGTCCAGTGTTTTCGACCCGACGCCCGTCCTGCGTGACGACATTCAAGGCCTTGGGATAGACCGACAACGGATCGACCTTTTCCAGGCCTGCACCGATGGTCTTGTCGACAACGACCTGGACGAACGGGCGGATGCCGTCGCTGATCACTTTGTGGGCGGCGCCAAGGACTGTCGAGGTCGCCGCGACATGTTTGCCATAGGAGGCGTCCGCCATTTTTTCATCGATCGACGCCGTGATGGCGCCAAAGTGACCCGCAGACGCCACGCCCTGTGGGATCCCCGCACCGGCAAATACCGCCAGGCCCGTTACAAAGCCGGTCTTGGTCTTGAGGTCGGCGACATAGTCCTGGCGTGCGACGTTCTTCAGCGCGGTGTCCAGTACCTCGTTTTTCTTCGTCGCCGTCGCCAGTGCGCTTGGCGTGTTCGGCTTGTCGTCATCGGTCTTCAGCAACTCGCCAAGCTCCTCCCGGACCTCGCGCAACTGGCCCAATTGATCCTGCGCCCGGTCCCGCTCGGCCTGGGGAAGGCTCTCGTTGCCAGCGGCTTGTTGCGCATGCTCGATTCGGCTTTCCATAAAGGTGTTCAAGCGCGTGGGCATGTCTTGTGTCATGGCTTGCATGACACCCTTCGCATAACTGCGGAAGGCTTTGTGGCTATCTTGCAGCAACTTGCGATCTTCCCCTTCCGGGGTTTTATCGATGACTTCCTGGCACAACGAATGATAGGCGCCGAGGGTATTACCCATGCGGTCGCAGTGTTTGTCCCAGACGGCTTTGAAGCCACCGTCTTCTTTCCTGTCGTCCTCGTTCTTGCCCAGGTATTCGTTGAAGTCCTTGACGAATGCTTCGGTTTCTTCGTGGCCCGACAGCATCGGGTGGGGCGTGCCACCCAGTGTGGTCAAGTGCTTCTGTACGTCTTGATAGCTGGTCCCCGGCGCGTAGCTCAATATTCTGCCTTCCAGGGTCATGTGATCACGTGCATAGCCGATGGGGTCGCTGTCAGGGTTCTTCTTGCCGAGGCTGTTGACCAGTCCTGTCAGGCGCTGTTGCCGGGTCTTGAGTGTTTTCTGAGTCTCATCGGTCGGTTTTCCTTCGAAGTGATAAGGCACGAGGGGATTGGTGGAGGGACGAACCTGCCCGGCCAGGCTGGTTCCCACCGGCGTGATCCGATCGTCCTGTTGCTGGCGCAACGCCGCGGAGCTGGTGCTTTGTCCTACTGATAAATCAGGCATGTGGTGTTCTCCTAGATTGACAGGGCGTTGTTGAGCCCGGAGCTACGGGGAGTGGGTTTGTGCTGGGTGGTCTTGGCGCTGTCGCTTGGGCTGGCACCGTCGAAGAAGTAGCCGTCTCGCCAAATCAGCGCCATATCGGCGGCGGCGCCCATCAGACCGAGCAGGCGTTCTGCCGCAAGCTCCTCCAGCGGCACGTGGCCGATCAGGATCACTTGTTCGCTGTCGCGGTTGTAGGACAGGGAAGGGCAGAACGCCCCGCTCAGCAGGTACAGGTTGGTTTCCAGCAGCCGTTGCAGGACCGCTTCCCGATTCGCCACCGGCAATGGCCCGAAGCTGCAATAAATAAAGACGTCTCCCTCACCCACGCCTGGGGTGTGCTTCAGGGAAAAGTCCACATCCTTGACTGACAGGTTCGCCTGTTCGTAGAACGCTGACGGGGTGGGGATCATCGTGAGTTCGCACAGCTGGTCGATCAGCCTGCAATAGGTGGGTGACGCCATGGTTGACCTCGCATTGTCGCGCCGGCGCCGACGAGCGCCTGCTAGCCCATGGTGAGTGACACCTGCGTCATTTCAGTTCCCGCCCACCGTTGGCGCGTGGAACCGCTGCCCTGTGATCTGCCACCCAATGGCGCCACCTCATTCAAGGTTGACCGCCATGTCCCGTTCACTTGCACGCTCGCCGGCCCTGCGCTTCGCCCCCAAAGGCTTGTCCATGCTTGCCATAGGCACCTTGTTGTACGGCTGTCAGCATCTCGAACCGCAGCTGACCATCGGCGATCCCTTCGCCAACGAGCCCTACCGTTCCCAGTTGCGCTGGCTGGAGCCGGCGCCCACGGACACCCTCGTGCAGATCGACGAGTTGTCGGGACAAAACAACGGCAGCCTGTGGGCGCGTATGCGCCAGGGATTTTCCCTGCAGGCCAGGACCCGGGGCGTGGCGCGCATCGATGAGCAGCGCCGCTGGCTGCTGGAACGTCCGGCGTTTCTTACCCAGACCGGACGCGCCGGCAGCCGTTACTTGCACTTCATCGTGGGCGAGCTGAGCAAGCGCAATATGCCGCTGGAGCTGGCGCTGTTGCCGGCCATCGAAAGCGGCTTCAACCCGAACGCCCAATCGCCTGCCCAGGCCATGGGCCTCTGGCAGTTCATTCCCGCCACGGGGCGCCGCTACCAATTGCAGCAGCGAGGCGACTATGACGAGCGCCGGGACATTCCATCCTCCACCCGGGCTGCCCTGGATTATCTGTCCTACCTGCATGACTACTTCGACGGCGACTGGCTGCTGGCGCTGGCCGCCTACAATGCCGGCGAAGGGCGGGTTCGCGACGCCATCACGCGCAATCGTGCCCGTGGCCTGGCGACCCGTTACTGGGACCTGTCGTTGCCCGGCGAAACCCAGAACTACGTGCCCCGGTTGCTGGCACTGTCGCAACTGGTGAATTCCCCCGCCGACTATGGCGTGAACCTGGCGCCCATCGCCGACCAGCCGTATTTCCAGATGGTTGCCTTGACGCAGCCCGTGGACCTGGCGCGCCTGGCGACGTTGTCGGGGGTGCATGAGCGCGAGTTGCGCATGCTCAACCCCGCCGGACGCGGCCGGGCCAGTGGGCGGCTGCTGATGCCCATGGAAGCCTCGCGCAGGTTGTTGGCACAACCAGACATGATCGCCAAGGCGGCGCGCCCTCACGTGGCCGGTGGCGAAGAGCCCTTGGTCGCCTCGCCCGATACCGGCACGGCCGAGCCGCAGGTGGCGGAGGTGGCTGCGCCACCAGGGGTGTGAGCCAAGGCCCACCCCCGAGCAGACCGCGCATTGAGTCAGAGGCAGGCCATCGCGACGTTGGCCAGGCCTCGTGCGCGAGGGTCCATCAAGACGTAGGAACCGATGGTGTTACAGGCGAAGCCGAACGCCACGTCGCGCTCAGGGTCGGCAAAGCCGATGGTGCCACCGGCGCCCATGTGCCCGAACGCCTCGGCCCCCATGCCGTAGCTGCCGTTCGCCACATGCGGTTGGTTGAGCATGACACCCAGGCCGAAACGCGCAGGGGTCTGCAGGGTCGGGTCGTACCCCGCACTGTGCTCGCGCAACATTTCGTTGAGCAGCGGCGACTCCAATAACCGTCCATCGAGCAGGCCCGCGTAGAACGTCGCCAGGCTGCGGGCATTGCCGTGTCCGTTGGCCGCCGGTTGGGTCATGCGCTTCCAGCCGGCTTCGTTGCTGCGTCCCAGCACCATCGGCGGGTTGGCGAAGGCCAGCGCGCTCATGGCGGTCGGTTCGTTGAGCACGAACTGAAGCACCCGGGCGAAGGCCTCGTCGTCGATCTCGTCCTTGGTGCGTGCCATGTAGGCGCATCGAGCGATGGCTGCATCGTCCAGGCCGAGGTGGAAATCCAGCCCGAGCGGCACCGCGACCCGTTGGCAGATGCTCTGCGCCGGTGTCTGGCCGTCCACCCGGCGCAGCAATTCGCCGAGGATCCAGCCGAACAGTAACGGCGAATAGGTCTGCTGTTCCCCTGCGGCCGCCCATGGATGCTCTTCGGCGATCAGGTCCGTCATGGTGGTCCAGTCGTAGAGGGTTTCCGGTGCCAACGGCGTGCGCAGCGCCGGGAGCCCGGCGCGGTGACAAAGCACTTGACGCAGGGTGATGGATGCTTTGCCGGCGTTGGCAAAATCGGGCCAGTAATGACAGATCGGCGCGTCCAGCTCCAGGCGTCCTTCGCCCACCAGTTGCATGATCGCCACCGCCGTGAACGGCTTGGTGCAGGAGAACAGATTGAGCAGTGTGTCGCGTTGCCAATGGCGCTGCGGCTCTGGGCCGGCAATGCCGGCCCAGAGGTCGATCACGGTTTCGCCGTCAATCTGGATACACAAGGCGGCGCCGCGTTCGAAGGGGCTTTGCATCAGTTGGGTAAAAGCTTTTTTGACCGGTTCGAAGCGGGTGTCGCATTGGCCATGGATAGCAAGTGCACGCGTCATGTCAGCTCCACGAAGGGATGGTATTTTCCCTTGAGTGACCGTGGCGGTGCAAACGGTTCATCGACAGCTAGACGCCCATGTGGAGAGCGAACTTGCTCCCCCAGGGATCTTTTTTGGCGAGCCGTGCCACTCAGGAGCAACGATGCATGCCTTTGGAGAGTGTTCATGGCTTACGAGCGTACCCTGGATTGGAACAGCGACGCGTTTCGCGGCGAAGCTTATCGGCATTATGCGGCGCTGCGCGAGGCCTCTCCGGTGTTCCTCAGCCAGCCTGAGGGGCAATTGCCGATTTGGTATGTCACCGGCGCCCGGGAAGTCGAGGAGGTGCTGCTCGACAGCGACCGCTTCGCCCGTGACCCGTCACGGATCGACCCACAGTTCGCGGCGATGCTCGGCGGCGAGCAATCCATCGCATTTCTTAACGACCACATGCTCAACCGCGACGGGGACGACCATCGCAGGTTGCGCCGTTTGGTCAACAAGGCCTTCACCCTCAAAGCGGTCAACGCCATGCGCCCGCGCATCCTGCAGATTGCCGAGACGTTGCTGGACCCCGTGGGGCCGAACGGGCAGATGGACGTGGTCAGTGAATACGCATTTCCCCTGTCGATCATTGTCATCGCCGAACTGCTCGGTGTCCCCGCTCAAGACCGGGACGATTTTCGCCGCTGGTCGCAGATGATCGTCCAACAGGTCGGGCAGGACTTGAGTCAATTGCAGCGTTGCTACAGTGAATTCGCCGCCTACATGCTCGCCTTGATCGATCAGCGCCGGGCGCAACCGGCCGACGATATGATTTCGGCGCTGGCACAAGTCGAGGAAGAGGGCCGGATGCTTAGCCGAAGCGAGCTGTGCAGCATGATCGCGCTGCTCATCATCGCCGGCCACGAGACCTCGGCGTCGATGATTGGCAACGCCGTCCACATGCTCTTGCAAAATCCCAGGGCGCTGGCGCGCTTGCGTGACGAGCCGGCACTGATGCCCAACGCGGTCGAGGAGTTCTTGCGTTATGACTCGTCGGTGGAACGGGCAATGGTGCGCTTCGTCACCCGCGACACCGTCCTGGCCGGCCAACATTTGCAACGCGGGCAACTGCTGGTTGCGGTGGTGGGCTCGGCCAACCGTGACGAAGCGCTGTGTGCAAATCCTGGCACACTCGACGTCGCTCGCCCGGCTTGTCCGCACATGGCGTTCGGCAAAGGTATCCACTACTGCCTGGGTGCCTCGCTGGCCAGGCAAGAGTTGGAGATTGCCTTGAGCACACTGCTGCGGCGATGTCCCGGCTTGCAATTGGCCGTTGACCCCGGCGCCATACGCTGGCGCTACGTTCCCAATTTCAGGGGCCCGCAAGCGCTGCCGGTGTGCTGGTCAGTGGACTGACGCAATCGCAACGCGCGATGAGACGCCAGGAGGCGCCCACCTCAAGAAACGGGATGGGCGCGAAAGCTGAAAAACACGGCCCGCCCGGCCAACCGCCGGGCGAGCCGCAGGTTCACGCCAGGCTGGCCTGCGCGTCTTGCCTTTGCACGAGGGGCTTGGCCGGCGCGGTGTCGCTTGGCGTCAGTTGCAAGCCATAGAGCACCACGTCCGCACGGGTGGCGCCGAACCGCGCGATGCCGGGAAAGCGGCCCCACAGCGTTGCGCCCAGGCCTTGCACGCCGCGTTTGCTCGCCTCGTTATGCTCGATGATCCAGGCCACCAGCGTCTCGAAACCATAACGCTTGGCCAAGGTGACGGCGGCCTGGCCGAGGCGAATGCCAACGCCGCTTCCGATGTGGTCGTTGCGTACGTAGATCGACACTTCGCCGGTCAATCGGCAGGCCTGGGCGCCCCAGCTGAAGCGGTTGACGATCAACCAGGCGATGACTTCGCCCCCCCGTTCGAGTACGTAGATCGGATCCCCTTCCTTGACGAAACAGTCGACGAAGAAGGTCATTTCCTTCAGGGAAAACGCTCTGAGTACCGGAGAACTGGTCCCTCCCAGAGCGCTTTCGTTGAAGATATCCGTCATCACCGGCAAGTCATCAGGGGTGAAACGGCGCACACCGCGCGGCAGGTCGGGCCGGTTGTTCAAACGATTGCCGGTCATGGCTGTACCTCCCCGTAGACGCTTCGCTTGAGTTGTTCGCGGGCGCGAAACAACCTGGAGCGCACGGTGCCGATGGGCACGCCCAGTCGCTCGGCGGCGTCGCGATAACTGCTCTCGGTGTCCACGGCGGTCCACAGCGTATCGCGCATGTCCTTGGGCAGCGCATCCATGGCCAACAGCGTGCGGTCCAACAGTCGACGGTGTTCGCACTGCTGGCTCAGATCGGTGCCGTCGCTGGATTCGATGAACTCGCTTTCATCGAAGGTACTCAGCGGCGGTTGTGCGTAGAAGCGCCGAAAATGATTGCGGATGAGGTTGAGGGCGATGCCACACAGCCAGGTGTCCGGCTTTGCCAAGCCCTTGAATTTCTCCTGGTTGCGCCAGGCTTCCAGATAGGTGAGTTGGACGATGTCGTCGGCGTCGTCCTGGTTGAGTACACGTTTTTGCACAAACAGACGCAGCTTGCGTTCTTCGCCGAAGACGAAGCTGGTTGCGCGGACGCCGGATCGGACGGTCCCTGGGGGTGTCATGAGGTTCAGACTGCTCATTGATGTATCCCTCTGAATGGATTCCATAGCGTCGACAGCAAGGTCGACCTGACCCCTTCAGCAGGAGCTGTGCCATACCTCTGTTTATTTTTATCTATCTGATAAACAAGGGTTTTATCTGTCTTTAAACACGCGTTCGGTGCAAAGGGCTGCGCAGCGGCTACAAGATCCGCTGCACTAATTTGCACGGACGAGGATCGGCTCAAGGGTCTGTGTGTCGTCGCCGCTGGAGGCCTGCGCAAAAGGCTGTTCAGGGATGGAACTCATTGCGCACTCGCCGCCACCCACTGAGCGTCCCAAACCACGCTCGCGGCCATCATGAAAGTAGAAGCACCGATCAATACGCGCATTGCCGTCAATCTTGCCCAGGCCGCTTCGGCGGTGGCGGGCCTGGGCAGGCCTGGCGAAACGTTGCAGGCCGTGCAGTCCAACTCGATGGAGGAGGTCGGCATGACCTTCAGCCATCATGTGGAGCGCAACACCAAGGCGCTGAGCCAGCGGCGTATTCGCAACGCCCGCAGCGAGGTGGGGCAGGCGCGGGTCGAGACGCGTGAGCAGTTGGAAGAGTGGTACGACCAGCTCGGTCATCCTGGCAAGCAGAGCCTCGGGGCGATGGCTGCCCAGGCCGGCATGCTGTTGAATGGCGAGCCGGTGCTCGAAGAGGTGGTGCAGGCCACCGGTGGTGATCCGGCCCGTACCGACCTGATCCTGCAGCAAGCGTTGCGTGATGCCGAGGCGCAAGGCCGCCTCGTCGAAGCCAGGCGTGCGCGCGATTACCTGCAGCTGTTGCGCGAACGCTATGGCGCACAGATCCAGGCGGGCATGAACATCGCCGAAGCGCTGCGTGCTTCGGGCGGTGACCCCGAGCTGCGCCAGGCGGTCAGGCGACTCTATTACGACACGGTGGTGCTCAAGCAGTCGTTGCCCACCATGATGCAGGCGTTGCTGGGACTGTTCGGCGAAGCGGCATTCGTTTCGGGGCTGGACATGATGCGTCGGGCGCTGGCTGACGACATCGCCGCGCAGACACCTTCGCGGCCAACCGCCCTGCTGCGCACGCTGCTGATTGGCCTGGCTGCCTCGACCCAGCTCAGCAGCGTGCTGCAAAGTTGCCGCCAGTTGCTGGAACAGTTGGCCTACAGCTGTCCGGCCAGCCAGCTCACGGCCGTGCTGTTGCTCCAGCGCATGCTGGGATTCGTCAGCAGTGGCCTGTCTTCGGCGGAAGTACGCCGCATCGGTCGGGAATTGGGTGGCGAACTGGAGCGGGATCAATTGGTTTGCCTGAACGGGTTGTACCCGATGCTCAAGCGCATGCCCGTGGCCCTGTGGCGCGATGGCAAGAGCCGTCAGACCGCGCTGAAGAACCTGCTGGTATTGCTCGATGAGCGTTCCCGGGGCGAACCCCGCACACAGACCGCCCGCCCGGTCATCGGGGGCCGCCCATGATCGCCCTGTTGAACAAAGTGGCCGGTGAAGCAGTGCGTCGCGTCGAAGTGGTCGGGGCGTTCGTGGTGCTCGGCATTGTATTCATGTTGATCCTGCCTTTGCCGACCTCGGTGGTCGATGCGCTGATCGCAATCAACATCTGCATCTCCTGCCTGCTGATCGTGCTCTCGCTGTACCTGCCCCGGCCGCTGGCGTTTTCCTCGTTTCCGGCGGTGCTGCTGCTGACCACGCTGTTCCGGCTGGCGCTGTCGGTGGCAACCACACGATTGATCCTGCTCCAGGGCGACGCCGGCCATATCGTTCAGGCGTTCGGCAATTTTGTGGTGGGAGGCAACCTGGCGGTCGGGTTGGTCATCTTTCTTATTCTGACGGTGGTCAACTTCCTGGTGATTACCAAGGGCTCCGAGCGGGTCGCCGAAGTGGCGGCGCGTTTTACCCTGGACGCCTTGCCGGGCAAACAGATGTCCATCGACAGCGACCTGCGTGCAAACCTGATCGATGTCAGCGAAGCCCGCCGGCGTCGCGAAGAGCTGAACAAGGAAAGCCAACTGTTCGGTGCGATGGACGGGGCGATGAAGTTCGTCAAGGGCGACGCCATCGCCGGCCTGGTGATCGTGGTGATCAACCTCATCGGTGGTTTCTCGGTGGGGATGCTGCAACACGACCTCGGCGCCTCCGAATCGATGCACTTGTATGCCGTGCTGACCATCGGCGATGGTTTGATCGCGCAAATTCCGGCACTGCTGATTTCCCTGACCGCCGGCATGATCATTACCCGGGTATCGCCGGAAGGGCAGCCGGCGGGTAGCAGCGTTGGCAAGGAAATCGCCAAGCAATTGACCGCCGAACCCAAGGCCTGGGTGATCGCTTCGGTGGGGATGCTCGGCTTTGCCGCCTTGCCCGGCATGCCCACGCTGGTGTTCATCGTGATCGCCCTGATCACCGGTACCACAGGCATCGTCCAATTGTATTCACGCGCGCGTGAAGCTCGCCGGGGCGACCAGCCGACGGATGTCGTGGCTCCCGAACACAACGGCGCTGAAGACCTGCGCAGCTTCGACCCAACCCGTGCCTATCTGCTGCAGTTTTCCAAAGCGATGGAAGGCAACGCTGCGACCGAAGAGGTCATCCAGGCCATCCGCAAGAAGCGCAATGGATTGGTGGCCGGCTTCGGCCTGACCTTGCCACCCTTCGAGATCGAGTACAGCGCCACGCTGGAGGATGACGAGTTTCGGTTCTGCGTGCATGAAGTGCCGATGTTGCGGGCTACCTTTGGAGAGCGTGTCGCCGTGGCACGTGGGCCGCTGCCGTTCGAGCCTAGCGATGCGCGAGTAGGCAGCGAGGTCCGTGACGAGCACCAGTGGTTGTGGCTGGCGCCAGATGACCCGCTGCTGGCGGACGAACGCGTGGAGGCAGTGTCGGCAGCCGAGTTGCTGGTGGAGCGGATGAGTCGTGCCATGTTTGCCACGGGGCCGCAATTCCTCGGGCTTCAGGAAAGCAAGTCGATTCTCAGTTGGCTCGAAGCCGGCCAGCCGGAGCTGGTGCAGGAACTGCAGCGAACCATGCCGTTGGCCCGTTTTGCCGCCGTGTTGCAGCGCCTGGCCGGGGAGGGTGTTCCGCTGCGCGCGGTGCGCCTGATCGCCGAGTCCTTGATCGAACATGGGCAGCATGAGCGTGACGTCGGTGCGTTGACCGACTACGCGCGCATCGCCCTGAAGTCGCAAATCTATCACCAGTACCGCGACGAAGCGGGCCTGCACGTGTGGCTGCTGACGCCGGAAACCGAGGGGCTCTTGCGCGACGCGCTGCGCCAGACCCAGACAGAAACCTTTTTTGCCTTGGAAAGCCTGCATACCCGTGCCTTGGTGATGCAGTTGCGCGAAGGCTTTCCGTTGCGTGCCAGGCGCGTGGCCGTGCTGCTGGTGGCCCAGGACCTGCGCGCACCGCTGCGTGATTTGCTGCGTGACGAATTCAATCACGTCCCGGTGCTGGCCTTCAGCGAGTTGCACAGCAACGCCCAGGTCAACGTGCTGGGTCGTTTCGATCTCGAACAGGAACACTTGCGAGTGGAGGAAGCCGCGTAACGGACGGGCTTGGCGCGTCGGGACCGTCGTCGCGCAATGATGCAAATCCAGGTGCGTTCGACGGCCTGGCTGTGACAGGAGAAGGGGGGCGCGAGAGCCCCGCCGTACAACCGGATTGAGGGCGAACATCGGTCGCCCCTTTGAGGACTTGGCCATGTTCGAACTGCGGGTATTGAGTGGTCTGCATCAAGGCGCGGCATTGCCGCTGGTGGGCGAGCAGTGGGTTATCGGGGCGGCGGAGGATGCCGACCTGGCGCTTTACGATCCGGGTATCTGCGCTCGTCACGTACGCCTGAGCCAGAGACAGGGCGAGTGGCTGTTGGATCGGTTGGACGGCACGGTGGGCGATACCGAGGGCGAGCCTCAGGTGCTACAGGCCAACACGCCGTTTTCGGTGGCGGGTGTCTGGTTGTGCCTGGCCCTGGCCGATCAGCCTTGGCCGTCCGAGGCGGTGCTCGATGACGCTGCCCCGATCGGTGCGAGCCAGGAAACCCCCAAGCCCGCCGCGCGGCCGTCATGGCCCAAGCGCCTGGCGATCGCCGCGACGGTGATCACCGTTGCCTCCAGCGCCTGGGCATTCACCAGTCAACCGACGCAGACCGTGGACCGCAGCCCGGCCCAGCCCCTCAAGCGCGTCAAGGTGACATTGGACAATGTCGAGGCGGTGCGCCTGGAGCTTGACCGCATGCTGCAAGAGCGTGATCTGGACGCGGGCGTGCGGGTCGAGGTGGATAACGATCGGCTCGTGCTGGTGGGTGAACTGCCACGTCAACGCCTGGCGGTGGTCGAGCGATTGATCGAGCGCTTCAATGACCGCTATGACACGCCGGTCACCCTGACGGCCAATGTGAAGGAACACCTGACGCAACTGCCCTTTCAGATTGCCCAGATCGTGGGCGGCAAGCGCGGCCATGTCGTCACGTCGGATGGGCGCCGGCTGTTTCTGGGCGACCAGATCGATGGCCTGCGCTTGACCTCGATCGACAGCGGCAAGGTCGTTTTCGAGGGTGATCAACGCTACGAGGTCACCTGGTGATGACGCAGGCGGCCATCGCCCGCCTTGAGGACTGGGAAACCAGGCAGCGCGTCCATTTGCGTCGGTTCGCGCCGGTCGTGGTGCGCGGGCGGGTGCAGCGGGTCAGCGGCATATTGTTGCAATGCCGCCTGCCTGGGGCACAGATCGGCGACCTGTGCCGGGTCGAGCGCGATGCACGGGAATCGCTGCTGGCTGAGATCGTCGGCTTCGATCAGCACGACGCTCTGCTCAGCGCCCTCGGTGGCCTGGAAGGCGTGCGGGTCGGGGCGGCGGTGGAACCGCTGGGCATGCCGCATCGGGTATGCGTGGGGCCGCAATTGCTCGGCCAAGTGTTGGATGGGTTCGGTCGGCCGCTCGTAGACGGCGGTGCGGGAGCGTTCGCCGATGCGCATGTGTTGCACGCGTCGGTGGTGATTGGCGAGGCCCCGGCGCCCACCGCAAGGCCGCGCATCCAGCGGCCCTTGATGACCGGTGTGCGGGCCATCGACGGCCCGCTGACGCTCGGCGAAGGCCAGCGTGTGGGCTTGTTCGCCGGTGCCGGTTGCGGCAAGACCACGCTGCTGGCGGAGATCGCCCGCAACGTTGACTGCGATGTCATCGTGTTCGGCCTGATCGGCGAGCGTGGTCGTGAACTGCGCGAGTTCCTCGACCACGAACTCGACGATGAGCTCCGTGCCCGTGCCGTCCTGGTGTGTGCCACCTCCGACCGTTCCAGCATGGAACGCGCCCGCGCGGCGTTTACCGCCACGGCATTGGCCGAGGGCTTTCGCGCCCGCGGCCAACGCGTGCTGCTGCTCATCGATTCGCTGACCCGGTTCGCCCGCGCCCAACGGGAAATCGGCCTGGCCGCAGGCGAACCGTTAGGGCGCGGTGGCCTGCCTCCGTCGGTCTACAGCCTGCTGCCGCGCCTGGTCGAGCGGGCCGGGCTGACCAACGAAGGCGCCATCACCGCCCTGTATACGGTGCTAATCGAGCAGGACTCGATGAACGATCCGGTGGCGGACGAAGTGCGTTCTTTGCTTGACGGTCACATCGTGCTGTCACGAAAGCTCGCCGAGCGCGGCCATTACCCGGCGATCGACGTGCTGGCGAGCCTGTCGCGAACCCTGGCCAACGTAGCCGAGGCGGAGCACCTGCGGGCGGGCATCAATCTGCGTCGGCTGCTATCGGCCTATGAGCAAATCGAATTGATGCTGCGCCTGGGCGAATACCAAGCCGGCGCCGACCCGCTGACCGACCTTGCCGTGGAGTCGCGTGGTGCCCTGGATGCGTTCCTGCGCCAGGACCTGCGCGAGCCTGCGCTGTTTGCGTCCACGCTCGATCATCTCCAGCAGTTGACCGCCTATGTCCCGGGCTGACCTGAACGCCCTGGCGCCCGTGCGCCGCCACCGCGAAGCGCAAGCTGAACGGGTATGGCACCAGCAGCGCGACCTTTTGCGCGAGCGGGAAGCGGCGCTGGTTGCCGCGCGGGCGCAATGGCAGGCCGCCGCTGAACGGCAGGCGGCGCAGCGCGAGGCGTTGTACGACGAACATCGGGGGCGGGCGGTAAGTGCGAGCCAATTGAAAGCCTGGGGCACGCAGGAGCGTCGCTTGATCGGCGAGTTGGCCGAGCAGGCGCGTGCCGTGCAGGTGTTGGATGAGCAACAGGCGCAACAGGCCCGCAACACCGAAGCCGCCCAACAGCAGTTGCAACGACGCCGGCGTGACCTGGAAAAGCTCAAGGCATTGATGGAGAGCCTCGTGGAGATTCCCTGTGATGAATGAACGCACCGTGGGCAATGGACCGACGCCCCGTCACGAACCTTCGACGTCCCCCGTCCGGCATCCGTTTCGGGCCTGTGAGCCGCCGCCCGTCCAGGTCAGTCGGGCGACGCGGCCAGCGGCGCGCGAGCCTGCGCCGGGTGCTGGGCGCGATCCTGATGGCACGGTGGGGCGCAGCGACAGCTACTGGTTTCGCCAGTGGGTCGATGCGCCACAGGGCGACTCGCAAGATGACACCGCAGGTACCGGTTCTCTGTCTGGGCGGTTGAGCCTGGAGGGTGGCGACGTGGAGGCCTTCGTCGACCAGCTCACGCCACGCTTGCAGGCCACGCTCGACCAGCAACTGGACCTGCTGCTGCATCTGCCGAATCTGGGCCGCATCCGGGTGGCCGCACGGCGCTTGGGCGGGGCGTCGGGTTGGGACATCGGCCTGAGTGGCGAAAGCGATGAGGCACAGGCGCGACTGTCGAGTCGCTCCGGCCGCCTCGAAGACGCCTTGACCCAGGGCTTGGGCCAGCGAGTGATCGTGCGCGTGGAGCGCGAAAAAGAGGAAAGCCTGACATGACCGTCCGCGCGTTACCGCTACCGCGTATCCGCACCGAGGACGCCAGCGCCCGGCAGCTTTTAGGGGTAGGCGTCAGCTTGCCCTTCGAGGTTGCCGGCGAGACCGGGCTGCTGGAGCTGACCCTGGGCAGCGGCCCCGAGGGCGCAGCGCCCTGTGTGCTGGAATGCGCCCATGGCGTTTTCACCCTGAGCGAGCCCGGCGCGGTGTTGAGTCTGTTCGGTGAGTGCCCGGTGGTGCTGCCTGCCGACCCCGGGCCGGATGACGCGTGGTTCTGGGCGCTGTTTCATCAAACCCTGAGCGAGACCCTGCGTCAGGCATTCGGTTATCTCAAACCGGTGGCCACGCCCAGCGCCCCTGGCATCGGCTGTCGGCTCGAAGTGAGGCTGGGGACGGCGTGCGTCGTCAGTCATCTGGAAATTGCCGGATCGATCCTGCTGGCGCTGCTCCGTGGCGCTCCCTGGCAACGCCGTGCAACACCTTGGATCGAGGGCCTTGAGCTACGCGTGCCGTTACTGGTGGGCCAGTTGGCACTGCCCGCCGGGCAGTTGGCGGCGCTGCGCCCCGGTGACGTATTGGTGCCGGAAACAGCGTTGTTCGATTCGTCCGGCCAGGGACTGATCCACTTGGGCCGGCATTGTTTGCAGGTGTGCGTGCAAAGCCGTACCGCGCCGTTGCGCCTGACCGTATTCGCTCTGGAGGAGACCGTTATGAGCACCACCACCGATACCGATATCCTGACGCCCGACTGGGACGATACCGCCCGATACGAACCCGATGCCCAAGCCGACGAGGCGGCAGCGCATCCGGTATCGCTAGCTGCCGATACCCCGGCCGAGGCGATGGCCGAACCGATCGCCGTCGATGCCAACGAGCGCTTCGATGACCTGCCGCTGGCACTCACGATACGCTGCGGTCACTTGAGCCTGACCTTGGCCGAACTGCGCAACCTGGCGCCCGGTGCCGTGCTGCAAGTGCAAGGCATGGCTCCAGGAGGCGGGGCGCTGTTCTATGGCGAACGTGCCCTGGCCCATGGCGAGTTGGTGGAGGTCGATGGCCGGCTGGGCCTGCAAGTCGCCCGCGTGGATGTGGCTGGATGAGTTTCCAGGGGGTCGACCCCTTCCTGCTGGCGCTGTTCATCGGTGGGATCTCGCTGGTGCCGCTGCTGCTGATCATTTGCAGTGCCTTTCTCAAGATCGCCATCGTATTGACGATCACCCGCAACGCCATCGGCGTGCAGCAGGTGCCGCCGAATATGGCGCTGTATGCGATTGCGCTGGCCGCGACGCTGTTCATCATGGCACCGGTCGGCCACAACATCGCCGAAGCGCTCAAGGAACGGCCACTGGATTTCAGTAACAGCGAGGCCTTGCAGGAGACGGCCTTGAACGCAGTCAAGCCGCTGCAGGCCTTCATGTCGCGCAATACCAACCCGGACATCCTTGCGCACCTGCTGGAGAACACCCAGCGCATGTGGCCCAAGGAGCGCGCCGAGCAGGCCAGCCGTGACGACCTGATGCTGCTCATCCCGGCGTTCATGCTGTCGGAGCTCGAAGCCGGTTTCCAGATGGGATTCCTGATCTACATCCCGTTCATCGTCATAGACCTGATCGTGTCCAACCTGCTGCTGGCGCTCGGTATGCAGATGGTCGCGCCCATGACCATTTCGTTGCCGCTCAAGTTGCTGATCTTTGTCCTTGTGCAGGGCTGGACGCAGTTGCTCGACAGCCTCTTCTATTCCTATCTTTGAGGACCTGCGATGGATGCGCTGACGTTATTCAAGGAAGGCATGTTGCTGGTGGTCCTGCTCTCTGCGCCGCCGTTGATCGTGGCGGTGATCGTCGGCGTGCTGACCTCGCTGGTCCAGGCACTGATGCAGATCCAGGACCAGACCTTGCCCTTCGGTATCAAGCTGGTGGCGGTCGGGCTGACCCTGCTGGTAACGGGACGCTGGATCGGCGGGGAGTTGTTGGGGTTGTTGCGCCGGGCGTTCGAAATGATGGCCAACACCTGATGACGGCCCAGGCGTTCATCCCCTATGTCGACTTGCTGCTGTCGATAGCGCTCGGTATGGCGCGCATTTACCCGGTCGCCTACCTGGTGCCGGTGTTCTGCTTCCAGCATCTGCGAGGCTTGCCGCGTCATGCCGTGGTATTTGCCTTGAGCATGTTGCCAGCGCCCGGCATCCGCCAGGCCTTGATCGACGCAAAGGTCAACTGGCTGTCACTCGGTGGGCTGATGTTCAAGGAGCTGGTGTTGGGTTTCTTGCTCGGGGTGCTGCTGGCCGTGCCGTTCTGGCTGTATGAATCGGTAGGTGCGTTGCTGGACAACCAGCGCGGCGCCCTCATCGGTGGCCAATTGAACCCGGCGCTGGGCGCTGACACCACGCCCCTGGGCCATCTGTTCAAGGAAATGACCATCCTGCTGCTGGTCGCCACGCTGGGCATTGGCACGCTGACGCAGGTGATCTGGGACAGCTACCTAGTGTGGGCGCCCACCGCCTGGTTCCCGTTGCCCGGAGCGGATGGCTTCGGTGTGTTCCTGGGGATAATCGCCGAGATGTTCATGCACATGATGCTGTATGCGGCGCCGTTCATTGGCTTGCTGTTGTTGGTGGAATTCAGCCTGGCGCTGCTTAGCCTGTACAGCCCGCAATTGCAGGTGTTTGTCCTTGCCATGCCGGCCAAGAGCCTGATCGGCTTGGGCTTCCTGTTGTTCTACCTGCCCACGCTGTGGGATGCGATGACCGGCCGTCTCGGTCGCTACGTGGAAATCCGGCACCTGCTTCACCTGCTGTTGCAGGCACCCTGATGGAGGGCTCCGTCCATGAGCGACGACAGCGGTGAAAAGACCAAGCGCGCGACGCCGAAGAAAATTCGCGACGCGCGCAACAAAGGCCAGGTCGGCCAGAGCCAGGACCTGAGCAGCCTGCTGGTGCTGGCAGTCATCACCGAGGTGGCGTTGACGCAGGTCGAAGACAGCATGCAGACGCTGCAAGACATGGTGGCGTTCCCGCTGCGCCGGTTGGATGTCGTGTTCGTGCGTGCGTTCGAGGAGACCCTGGCTCATGCCGGTGGGGTGTTGCTCAGTTTCACCTTGATGACCGTAGGGCTGGCGATCGTCACGCGCCTGGTGGCCGGTTGGATGCAGTTCGGCTTCCTGTTCGCCCCGGAGGCCCTTCAACCCGACCCCAACCGTCTGAATCCGCTGAACCAGGCCAAGCAAATGGTCTCCGGCCAGGCGTTGATCCATTTGCTGATGGGCCTGGTAAAGGCGGCGTTTATCGCCATGGTGCTTTATCTGGTGACCCTGCCGTCGCTCGGGTCGCTGATCGGTTTGGTCAACAGCGACCTCCACACCTATTGGCGCGGCCTGGCCAGCCTGTTCCGGCACATCATGCACGTTTGCCTGGGTGTGTTGCTGGTGCTGGCGATTCTCGACTTCGGCCTGCAGAAGTACTTCTTTGCCAAGCGCCTGCGCATGAGCGAGGAGGAGGTGCGCAAGGAATTCAAGGAAATGGAAGGCGATCCTCACGTCAAGATGCATCGCCGCAGCCTGGCTCGGCAATGGGTCGAGCAGCCCGCCAGCAAAGAGACCAAGCCGGTGGAAGATGCCGACATGCTGGTGGTCAACCCCACCCACTTTGCCGTTGCGTTGTTGTATCGGCCGGAAGAGACCGCGCTGCCACAGCTCATCGTCAAAGGTGTCGATGCCGAGGCCCGTGCGCTGATCGAGCGGGCCAAGGCGGCGCGGGTTCCGGTGATTCAATGCATCTGGCTGGCGCGCACGATCTATCGCGAGGACGTCGGTGGGTATATCCCCAGGGAAACGCTGCAGGCGGTTGCGCACATTTATCGGGTGCTGCGCGAGCTGGACGATGAGGCCAAGGGGGAGGTGATCGAGATTCCGGAATTGAATCTGCGCTGAGGCGATGGAACCGATGCACATGCGGTTGCCACTCAGGTAGTGAGCCAGGCTCGTCCGGACGATACCGGCCTGCCGACAGTGCCCATCACACAGACATCGACTCGTGGAGGATTCCCATGCCTGAACCCAATTCCCTGACGAGCCCCGTGGGGCGCGCAGGTGCCCTGCACGGCATCGACAGCTTATCGCCATCGCGCTCACCCTCGCTGAGCCAACGACCCCGCGAGGCGCAGCAGCGCCAAGGCACCCAAAGCCTGCACGGCCGCGGACGTTCGTCATCGACGCCTCCGGCGGTGCATCAACGCGGTCGCACCCGGACGCGGGATGCCAGCCACGCGGCGGCGCCGAATGACACTCAACCGCTGGATGACGCGTCAACCTCCAGCCCCACTTCGGCATCTCGCACTCCGGACTCCTTCATGAGCGAGATGGAAACCCGTCAAAAGCAGTTGATGGAAAGGCAGTTCGATATGCAGATGCGGATGGAGGAGCGCCAGAGCGCCATGGTGCTGGTTAAAAGCTCCGCCGACATGGCCAAATTGATGAGCGATACGGTGACAGAAGTCACCAAGGGCTTTATGGACAGCGCGAGGAAAGTC
Source organism: Pseudomonas sp. Q12-87 (assembly GCF_001269755.1). Classification (NCBI taxonomy): domain Bacteria; kingdom Pseudomonadati; phylum Pseudomonadota; class Gammaproteobacteria; order Pseudomonadales; family Pseudomonadaceae; genus Pseudomonas; species Pseudomonas sp. Q12-87. Next base: position 134,008 of record NZ_LHVI01000004.1, read on the forward strand.
ATGCAGGAGGGCGGAGAAGCCATGAAGCTTCGTTAACGTCCGGCGATGCCTTTCGGTCCCGTGGGCGTTGCCCAGCGGGGTCGGAAGGCATTCATGCCGTGGCCGCTTAACCCAGCCGCGTGCGGTTTGTGTTGAGCGAAGCCGGGCGTGGACCACTGGGCGTCGCGGGCGCCATCAGGCGTGTACGAACCTCGGCGACCTGGTCAATGAAGCCCACGATCCAATGGCAGAACCGCGCCTCATCGAGCATCGACAACGGGCAATGGGCACAAAGGCGAACGCTGCCCTTATCGTCCAGCGCCAGCCAGCTGCCGCCGAGCAGGTCCAAGCGGAAATTGAGCTCCAGCAAGCGCTTGTGCAGGCCGGGCGCGTGGGCCGGCACATCGATCGAGCAATGAAGAATAACGGCGTCGCCGAGGTCGGGTAGTTCGATGACCACGGCTTCGCGGTTGTTTGTGTCATACAGCGCGCATACGCCACCTTCCAGTTGCAAGTCCGCATGCAGATGTTCCGCGAGGGCCGAGATCAAACGCTGGGCTAGCGGTGCGACGGTCATGGACACCTCCCTCAATAAGTGGCTGAGTAGTCGTCGAGGTCTTCCAGGCCCAGCAGCGACAACTGCCGGGACTGGATTTGATCGAGCAGTTCAGTGGATATCGACGAGTCCGGCAGAGCATGCCAAACCACCAGCGCTCGCTGTGGATCGAGAAATACGAACAATTGGGCGTACTCCGTCGGGTTGGCGAAGCGCCGTTCCAGTGCCCGTTGGATCTGGTTCGCATGCAGCGCCTGGCTTTGTATCTGCAAGGCGAGCCCCACGCTGTGCGGCTCGCGTCGCAGGCTGAATTCAATGCCGGGAGCAATTTCCCAATACGTCGCGATGCCGGCCATGATGTTTTTCTGAAAAGCCTGGCGAGTGCTTACGCTGTGTACCGAAAAAGACATGGCGTTTCAGTTCTCCAGTGGGACGACCGTATGGTCGAGCGGGTGTTCAGGAGAGCCAAGACCGCCACGCATACCGGGCGACCACCAGATCACCAGTCGGCCGCTGTCGGGCTCGGCACGATCACAGGCCTCGCCGTGGCAGCCCGAGCGGCTCGCACAACCGGCGAACACGGGCAGGCTCAGAAGTAGAACGAACAGCAGTGATGGGCGATTCATGGCGTGGTCCTCGCACGGGTTTGCAGGAGGGAAGGGCGCTCACCGCCAGGGGTGCGAGCGGGTTGTTTCATCACCACGAACACTTCGGTTTCCTCGCCGGGCTCAAGCCACACCTTCGGCCAGGCGGAGGCGGCCATGGACCAGCGACTGCTGCAGCTTGCCTCGTCGAAGCGCAGACGCTGCTGGCCGTCATTGCGGACCACGCCCACGGCGATTCCATAATCGGGGCCCGCAAACCATTGGGCCCGTGCCGCGTCCAGCGATAGTCCGGGTGGCAAGGCGCAAAGCGTATCGGGCGAGTATGGAATCGATGCCGCTTGTTTGAACGTTGTCGGGACATGGCCATCGGCGAGTTGGGCCAGCACGTCGCTGACCTCCAGCCGACCGACGGGTCGGTTGCCGTTGCGTCGCTCTTCCAGGCGCGCCATGGCGCTGTCGACCTGTTCGCGGTCCAGGGCGGAAATGTAGCGGGCCGGGTCGACCTGGTCGCCGATCAGGCGTGGTGTGATGATAAACACCCGTTCGCGGCGGTTGGTCTGGCGCGTGGTCGACGAAAACAGCAGCGGGCCGATCAGCGGGATACGACCCAGCCACGGCACCCGTTCCAGGTTGTCGCCGGTCTCTTCGGTATGAAAACCGCCCACGACCAACGAGCGGCTTTCGCCCATGACCGCCTGGGTGCTGACCACGCCCCGGCGCACGCTGGGTGTCTGCTGGCCAACCTCCGAGGGTTCGATGCGACCGTCTTCGATGTCCAGGGACATCTGGATCTGGTTGCGACCCCCGGTTTCGATGGCATGGGGTACCACCTGCAGGCTGGTGCCTGCTGTGATGGGTTCGATGTTGGCCACGCGTTCACCGATGGCGGAGAGGTATTCGGTGCGGCTGAAGTCAATCACCGCTGGCTGGTTTTCCAAGGTCAACACTGACGGATTCGCCACCACCGAGGCCAGGCCACGCCCCTCCAGGGCCCGCAGTTGTGCAGAGAAGTCGCCGTAGTCCTGAATGAATACCGTCGAGCTGGCGCCAGGGCGAATCATCGAGGCCCCGCCAATCAGATCGCCGCTCTCGACGTTCCAGTTCGAAGCCAGTTCGGCCAGTTGGGTGCGGTCGATGTCCAGAATGATCGCGTCGATTTCCACCAGCTTGCGCGGCACGTCCACGTCGCGGATCAGCGGCGTGTAGATTTCCCTCCGCTTGGGCGCGTCGTAGATGAGCACCGCATTGTTGCGCACGTCGGCTTCGACCCGGATCTTGCCTCGGCCACCTCCACCACCGTGCCCGACGGGTTGGACCCGGTTGGTGTTCGGTCGGCCCATGCCGCTGAATGCCAACTGTTCGATATTGCCCATCGCCAGGGATTGATGGTTCTGCATGTTCTGGAACGACGCTTGCGGCGAAGCCGTTTGCATGCCTCCCGTCGCGGAACTGCGGGTTTCCAGCAACCCCCTGAGGATGCTCGCGACGCCGGGAATGACCAGTGTCTCGCCCCGGTACTTGACGTTGCGGTCGGCGGCGGTGGCGTAGCGCAGCGGGAAGCTGATGACTTCCTGCTTCTCTTCCGGGGTCTTGCGCGCCTCGGCAAACTGCGCCACCAGGCGCACGTAGCGCTCCGGGCCCGACACCAGTACGACGCCTTCGTCGGGCAATTCACCCCAGCCAAAACGCGGGTCCAGCAGGCCGATGTCGGTCAGGGCCTGTTTCATGTCCGGACCGGCATCGGCGGAGACTTCCAGGCGCATGGAGTCTTGGTTTTGCAGCGGGCTGACGTACAAGGTGTTGCCGTACACGAACCACTGGAAACGATTTTCCAGGCCGAGCCTGTCGAGAAACGCCTGGGGGCTTTCGGCGCGCATCCGGCCCTCGACGGTGCCTTTGACGGTGCCGTCGATCACCAACTGCACTGCGAAGGTATTGGCGAAGTCACCGAGTACCTTGGCCAGCGGCGTGTTCTGGGCGTCATAGGCGTAGGGCGTATTCTTCCAGTCGGTCGGCACGGCTGCCTGTGCCGGCATACCCAGGCCAAGCGTGCCGGCCAATGCCAGCGCCATGAGTGAAGGTCTCGCCCACTGGCCTGGGATCAACTGGCGAAGGCGTGCCTTGCCTTCGGTCATCAAGCGGTACGGCGTAAGCCACCTGTTAGGCATGTCGGATTCCTGTTCCGAGGAGGGGAGAGTGCGAGGGGCGTCGCGCCACAGGCGCCGCAACGGCACGTTGGTCTTTGTTGAGGATCGACTGCCATGTGTCGCGCTGGTTGAGCAGCGCTTCGAGCATCTCGATCAGGTCGTCGATGTGCCAGCCGGGAGACTGTTGCGCCATCAGCCATAACCGGCCGTCCTGCGGTGAAAGGGCCAGCGCACCGGGAAATCGTGAAAGGCTTGGGTGTGCCAGCCGAAGCAGGCCTTCCAGGGAGGCCCCGTTGGCCCATGACGGGCTCAGCTCGACCGAAACCAGCAGGGTCTCTTCGAGCTTGCTGAAGGTCGCTTCGCCATCGTCGACGATCAGGGCGAAGGCCTCCGGTTCATCGCCACTGGCGCTCCAGCGCATGAGCTGCGCGCGCAGCTCATGGCATTGCATCGATGATCGCCTTGGCGAGGTTATGGTGGGCGGTGGTTTGCTGGGTGGCCGCGTTCACCGCGACGGACATGCCGTTCATGCTGGTGACGAAGGCATGCATATCGTCGAGCGACTGAGTGTCTGCGGCATTCATCGCCGCGTCGTTGACGTTGTCGGTCGCGCGCTGGAAATAGGTGTCGAGGCGGCGCTGGACGGCATCGGTAGAAGACATGGACGGTTCCTCCTGGCTGGGCATATTCACCGTATGAGTGGCGATGACCCCCACAGCGGTTCCGCGACAGTCGCAATCCCTCAGGCGCAAGCTCGCTCGCGATAGCGGTGGCTCAGCTTGCACCGCTGTTGGATGGACTGCCGCCTTCGCGAGCAAGCCCGCTCCCACAGGATGTCGCTCGCTTGAGAAGTACATATTCCCGTGGCGAGGGAGCTTGCTCCCGCTGGGCTGCGCAGCAGCCCCAAACCAGAGCAAGCGGCATATCTGAACGACCGAGTCGGCTGGCTTGAGGGCCGCTTCGCGCCCCAGCGGGAGCAAGCTCCCTCGCCACGGTGTAACTGACCTGAAACCTTATGTGGAAGCGAGCTTGCTCGCGACAGCGGTGGCTCAGCTTGCATCGTTGTTGGATGGACTGCCGCCTTCGCGAGCAAGCCCGCTCCCACAGGATGTCGTTCACTTGAGAAGTAGATATTCCCGTGGCGAGGGAGCTTGCTCCCGCTGGGCTGCGCAGCAGCCCCACACAGGGCATGCGGTGTATCTGAATGACCGAGTCGGCTGACTTGAGGGCCGCTTCGCGCCCCAGCGGGAGCAAGCTCCCTCGCCACGGTGTAAATGACTTGAAACCCCCTGTGGGAGCGAGCAAGTCCGATTACTGGTGTGGCTCGGGCAGGCGTAGTGCTTCGACGGCGGTGCTCCAGTCGAGCAGGAACGTGCCGCCCGGTGTTTCCAGTTTCAGTTGATACCGCGCCATGTCGGCCTCTGCCACTGGCGTCCAGGGGCGTCGGTCATCGCTGCCCAGGCTCTGCGTCAGGTGCGCCAGGTCCTCGGGATGACAGCGAAGGGTGGCGCTGACCGGGTCGTTCTGGCGATAGGCAAGCTGGCGTACGAGCGCATCGATGCGCGCCTGATCCGGGATATCGTCCAATAGCGTCCCCAAGGCTTCGTTGACCAGCTGCGCGGCACTTGTCTCGATCCGCTCCCACATGGCCTGGCGTTGGGCGTCCCACGCGGCGAGCACGGTCTCGGCGTTGTTCCAGAATTGAGCCTGGGCTTGGAGCACCACCGCGTCGGCCTCTTCGGCGGCGCGCTCAAGCAACTGAGCGGCCTGGGCCTGGGCCTGTTCAATGACGACTTGCGCGCGGGTGCAATCGGCCAGGGTCTCGCGTGCGATATAGGGCTGCAACAAGCCCTGGCCATTGGGGCGCAGTTCAAGCGAACGCCGAGCGAACATCGTGTGTCTCCGTTTCGACAGGGGCGCGGATTGCCAGGCTTTGCTCGGCTTTCCAGCATGCGGACAGCCACAGTGTGTTGAGCTTGGAAGCCGGCGGTTGTGGCGCTGGTAAGGATTGGAGGGCAATGATCCGGGCGCGAGGGAAGGCCAGCCGCGCGCGTTCCCAGGTCCGCTCCCCCAGCCAGGCACGCAACAAGGCGAGCGGGTCCTGGCCTTGTTCCAGCCAGTGGCCCGGGCGCAAGGCTTTGGCGGTGCGTTCGCACCAGGCTCGATCTTGCGGCGAAAGCGCATCCGTTGCGGTCAATGGCGAGCAGGTAGTTGCCACCAGTTCGCAGGCCAGGGGCAAGGCCTGGGGAGTGCCGCAGAGCAACGACTGCACTGCCGGGTTGGGCTGTGGTGGCAGACAAGGGGTGATGCCGAAGCTGCGCGCAATTGCGCCATGATGCCCTCGGGCCAGGGCGTCGAGGTGCGCCGCGCTCAGCAGGCAAAGCGTCGGCGGATACCAGTCACTGTCTGCCTCGCGCCACGCCTGACTCCACCAACGAGCCCACTCAAGCGCCGTGCTCATGCGGCGCTTCCCTTGCTATCCGGCTTGGCGCCCGGAGATTTCACTGCAAAGAGCGGAGGCGTCGTGCTGCCATGCGGTGAGGGGGCGGTCATGGTCGGCTTGGCGAGCTTGCGTTCCAGAAATCCTGGAAGCACCCACACACCTTTGCGCCATAGCCTGTAGAGGCCGAACACGCCGCCCAGCAGCAAGGCCAGCAACGTGATGCTCGCCGCCACGGTCATCGCCCGCCAATAGCCGACGTCATCCGCCTGCATGAGAAAGGGGCCGAAGTAAGCCATCTTGCGACGTTCCTGATACGGCGCCGTGGGCACGAACACCACCGACAATTTGCTCGCGTTCTGGGCGGCGTCGGCCATGCCGGGGATCCCGCTGGCGACCAGGTTGCGCACACGCGGCGTAATACTGTCGGGGTCCAGGGCACGGGTGTGCTTGATGAATACCGAGGCCGATGCTGGCTGCACCGGCTCACCCGGTGCAACCCGTTCCGGCAGGACCACATGGACGCGGGCGAGCACCACGCCGTCGATCTGTGAAAGCGTCGATTCGAGTTCCTGGGACAGCGCATAGATATAGCGGGCACGTTCTTCCATCGGCGTGGAAATGACCCCCTCCTTGCGGAAGATTTCACCCAGGCTGGAGCGCGAGCGACGAGGCAGGCCCGCGGCTTCGAGCACATGAACGGCGCTGTTCATGTCGGCCGGCTCAACCAGCACGGTCAGCCCTTCCTTGTCGGCTTGCTTGCTGGCCTCGATGCTCTTGTCCGCCAGTTCAGCGATCACTTCGTTGGCATCTTGCTCGGAGAGGCGGCTATGCAGCGCCGCTCGCTCGTCGCAACCGTTGAGCAGCAGACACAGCAGCAGTGTGGAGAGCGCACGCATGCACATGACCGAGCCTTCCTTTATTGAAGATTGGTGAGCTTCTCGATCGCCTGGGAGCCTTTGCTGACCATTTTCGCGGTCATCAGGCTTTCCAGTTGAAACGCTGACAAGGACCGGTTCGACTGCAACATGTCCTGTGGGTCTGCGGTGCGGACGGCCTTGAGCATGTCTCGGTTGGCGCGATCATCGAGCCGCTGCAGTTCGCCGGAGCGGCTCGACAACGAGTCGATGATCCTTGCCGCGACATTGTTCTCGCTGTCCGGGACGGGTGGCTTGTCGCGCATCTGCGCGTTGAACCAATGGACGTCACTGGCTTCGGCGCCGCCGTTTGGCCGGGCGGTGGCCTTGGCAGAAGCAGAAGCGAGGTTGCTGGTATCGATGGCTTGTATTTCCATGGGGTTTTCTCCAGTGCCGAACGGATTCATTGCAGGGGGGCTTCAGACGCACATCAGTCTCAAGACGTTGCGAGCGCTACCGGTGACGCTCAGGTGAAACTCGATTTCTTCCCGGCTCCGTTTGCCGCGCCGACGCATCGGAGCGTGCTGGCCGGCCAGGCGGGCCAGTGCGAAGTCCAGTTGTTCCAGGGCGAGTTGAAACAGGCGGGCCTCATGGGCATCGAGCCATGAGCCCTGGGCAATACGTAGGGTCCATGTCCACGGCTCGGCGCTGAAAGCCGCAGGGGGCGGATATCGCGCGGGATGCTGGTCCATGAATGCTGCGATTTCCAACAGCAGGTCCCGGTCGTCTGGCTCATGGCGCGCCCGGCCGTCGCTTTCGTCGATGTCCAGCAGCGTCAGTAATTTGCGACGACCCAGGACCGCAATGAGCTTTAGCAGTAGCAACAGGTTCGCACTGTGGCGATCGCGCAGGGTGGCGGGGCCACCGTCCATTTCCCAGGCACCGAACAGTGCACCGCAGAAAGGATTGTTGGCATTACCGAACTCGCTCTGGCTGTCGACATCGTTATCGCCGATGGGCTGCCGGCGATGGGCGAACATCTGCGCCAGGTCGTCGAACAGATCTTCGTCGGAGTAGGCATCATCGATATCGACGTTGAGATTGGAGCCGGTGCCGCCGTTGATTTCTTCCAGGATGTCTTGCAGCACAAGGTGCAAGGGATTCGCCGTCTCTGGCGCCAAGCTGTTCTGCGAGCCTCGCCAATCTTGCTGGGACCGGCCTGACGCCGTGCCATGCTCGCTGCCCCATTGCGCAAGCGACTCCTTCAACCGGTCGCTGGCCGCATGATGTGTCAGGTGCTCGACGACCACGCTCGCCAGGCCTTGCGAGGCCGGGGCCGGGCGCCGCGTGGATGCGTCAGGTGGCAGGTCCTCGGACGAACGAAGGCTGTTCAGCAAGTCGATGTGCATGGCGCCTCCTCTCATCGCGCTTGGGGTTACCCCGCCAGGGCGGGGTCTGGAGCGTGGTGTCAGAATCGTATGTTCTTCGAGGCCTCCCCCATGGCCGTGATGGCTTTGGTCGCGGTGTCCATCGAGCCGGCCGCGATGGCGTTCATGGTGTCGGCGACCAGTTTTTTCTGGTCGAACTCGGATTTCATGGTTGTCATCGCAGCCGAGGTAGCGTCCATCTGCTGCATGGCAGCCGTCGAGGCGGCGAGAGAAAGTCCACCAAAACTCATAGTCGTATCTCCAGATTGTGGAATGGCGAGACGATCGTGAGCGTCTCGACGGGTAAGTGGTGGCGGGGACCTAAACGGTTCCACACCGATCCAGTTGACTCGTCGATATTTGCAGGCACTTCATCCGGTAATACAGCGTGCGCCTGGCGATACCCAGTTCGGCGATGACCTTGTCGATGCAGTGATGGTGGCGGCGCATGCAGTCCTCGATGAGGATTTTCTCGAACTGCTGCAGGTGTTCCTTCAGCTTGAGGGTGGAACTGCTGTGTTCCAGTGGTTCGGCGCGGGGCAACGGCGGCAAGCCCAGCACGTATCGCTTGGCGGCGGATTGCAACTCGCGAATGTTTCCAGGCCACGAGTAGCCGAGTAACTGGCGCAACAGCTCTGGCGAAGGTGCGATATAGGGCCGGTCAAGCGCCAGCGCCTCGCGGCGTACCAGCGACTGGAACAGCGGCACGATGCGCTCCTTCCGGCTGCGCAGCGGAGGCAGCTTGAGGCTGATGATGTTCAGGCGGAAATACAGATCGCGGCGAAATTCACCCCGCTCGACCATCTCTCCCAACGGGCACTGGGCGGAGGCGATCACCCGCATGTTCACTGGAATGTTCTGAGTCGAACCCAGTCGCTGGACCGTCCTGGACTCCAGGACACGCAACAGCTTGGCTTGCAGCGACAAGGGCATGCTGTCGATTTCGTCGAGGTATAACGTGCCGTTATGTGCGGCTTCGACGAATCCGGCGCGATTTTGGCTGACCCCGGTGAACGCGCCAGTGTTGGCGCCGAAGAGTTGGCTTTCCGCCAGGGATTCGGGGATAGCGGCGCAGTTGATGGCCACGAACTTGCCGGAGCAGCCGGACATCCGGTGGATTTTCTCTGCCAGCGTATCCTTGCCAGTGCCGGTCTCACCGCGCAGAAGCACGTCGATCATGAGCGGCGCCACGCTTTGGACAAACGCCTCGAGGTTGAGCGCATCTTCTTTATGGGTGTTGGAAAGTGCAGCGCATAGCAGCTTTTGCATCACTGACGATTCCATTTTTTGTTTAGTTTAGGAAGGTCGACGAGTAGGACGATGAAAAGGCGTTTACAAGATCCTCGATAGAGCGCCGCCGCGCGACTGCACAGAAATCAACATTTTGCTGGTACCGAGGTTTAGAGAAGCGATTAAAAAAAAGTTCATGCTTGGAGGCGTCTGTTAATCGATTCAGCGGACGCTCAGGAAACTCCGATAAGCCTGCACAACCCCGGGTTCTCTGGCGAACAGGCCGTTAAGGAAGCGTATCGGCCTCATTTGGGCAGGATTGGATCCGACAAACGGTTCAGCATCGGCAAGCAATTGGAGCAGCAGCTCTAATAGCGAGCAATTGCTCTAACGGTTTACGACTGCCAGGGATGAAAAACCGCAATGGTGCTGCTCGTGGGCGACCGGGTTCATGGGGTGGAAGTCGACCACGGGCAATAGCAGCCCACCGCCAAAGTGTGGGTTGCATTGACCGCCCGGCCAACGCTCAACGCCTCGAGAATCGGTTCGATGAAGCTGTTGCTCGAGTTGCAGGTCAGGCCTTCGCTGTAAGGGCCGAAATACGCCAGTTCGCCGCTGTGATCCCAGATCGCCACGGCTGGGCTGGCGGGGATCTGGTTCGAGCCGGGCAGCGCGGCGAGAGGTTTGAGGCGCGTCAGCGTGGCCGGTAATTGGCCCTGGCTGCCGGTCTTTTGTACGGCATAGAACTCGACGCCTTGCGGCAGGTATTTATCGACCAGCTCGGAAAGGTGTTGTTGATTGCCAACGTTGCACGGGCAGGCCGGGTCCCAGAAATGCACGAGACGGATCGGGCCGGGGCCGGCGAGGTCGGCGGGCAGGCGCAGTGGATCGCCGGAAAACACCGCCGTATGTTGGCTGAAGGCCCGCAGGAAACGTCCCTGGAACCAGTCGTAGGCCATCCACAACACGACGGCGCATCCGAGGGCGAGCAGGCTGGCAAGCAAGGTCGTGCGGTGGGACGGGCGCATGAAGTCGATCCTCTGGAGCCGCGTAGCTTGCCATGCCTGTCGCGACAGATGAATATCGCAGGCCTAAAAGTCTGTTTCGCGCGATGCGCCTGCCTGGGAATACTGATGCCTGCCACTTTTGATCCGGATGACCTGCGCGCCAGCCTGCTGCCCCTGGCTCAGTGGCAACCCCTGTCGGAGCAGGCGCAGGCTTACCAGCGGTTCTATGGATTGGATTTCCCCCAATACCCGTTGCGTAAGGGATTGGGGCGTTTCGAGATCGACGGGTATGAGGTGGTTGCCCAAGCCTGGTGGCCGGAAAAAGCCGTGGCGACGATGTTCGTGTTCCACGGTTACTACGATCACATGGGGTTGTACCGGCACTTGATCGAATGGGCGCTGGGGCAGAAATTCGCGGTGATTGCCTGCGACTTGCCGGGTCATGGCCTGTCCAGCGGCGAGCGCGCCAGCATTGGCGATTTCGCCGAATACCAGGCGACGTTGCAGGGCCTGCTGGTCGAGGCCGGCACATTGGGCCTGCCGCAACCCTGGCATCTGTGTGGGCAAAGCACTGGCGGGGCGATCGTGGTCGATCACGTGCTCAACCACGGCGCGCACAGCCCGGCCCAGGGCCAGGTCATCCTGTTGTCGCCCCTGGTGCGGCCACGGGCCTGGGGCTGGTCGCGGCTGAGTTATTACTTGCTCAAACCTTTCGTGACCGGCATCGCCCGTCGCTTCAGCGAGAACTCCACTGACCCCCAGTTCTTGCCATTTCTACAGGCCGATCCGCTGCAACCGCTGCGCCTGCCCACCGCGTGGGTCGGAGCGTTGGGGCGTTGGATCAAACGCATCGAAGCCGCCCCGAGCAGCCCACGCCAGCCGCTGATCGTGCAAGGGCAGGCGGACATGACGGTGGATTGGGCGCACAACCTGCAAGTGCTGCGCAGCAAGTTCGACCGGCCCCAAGTGTTGATGCTGCCCGAGGGCCGGCATCATCTGGCGAACGAGGCCCTGGCGATGCGGCAGGAGATGTTTGGGTTTCTGACGAAGCGGATGAGCCGGGTTCGGCGGTGACTGATCAATCGCCATCGCGAGCAAGCCCGCTCCCACATGGGATCTTCGCCGGTCGAAGAACTTAAGTTCACTCAAGACCCTGTGGGAGCGGGCTTGCTCGCGATGGCGGCCATGCAGGCGCTGCGAATCTACTGCCCGAGATTCTGTCCCACCGCCAGCCCCGCCCGAATCGCCGCCAAAGCCGCCTGATAATAAGCCTGGCCCTCGGCCGATTCGGCGAACGTGGCGAATTCTTCCAGCTCGGTGTCCGTCAAGTCACGGTAGACATACAGCAGCGTGTTGTTCAGGTCGGCGCCGATCTGCTCCATCAGCCGCTGACGCTGGCCGTTCAGCATGCCTTGGGCCTGGCCGCCGCCCAACAGTCCGGGGATCATCGAACTCAGGCTGTCGGCCGCGACACCGGCGATCGCCAGGCTGACCTCGGCGCCGGCTTCGCGGGCGGGCAGGGCCTGGGCCAGGTGACCGATGGTCAGCAAGCGGTTGTCGCTAGCTTGCATCTTCGGCAGGCCCTTGGCGTTCTTGGCCAATTGATCGCGCCGGGTCGCCAACAGCTCGGCGGAAACCACCTTGCGGCCCAGGGGTGATTGGAAAAATTCCAGCGCCGGGCTTGGGTCTCGCAGGTTCTTGCGCATTTGCGCCTCGGCCCGCTGGTCCATGGCCTGGGGGGCGAAGCGTTGGTTGCTGTTGTTCACCAGCGCCTGGAACACCGCCGGTGGCAGGCTATTTTGATAGCGCTGCTGCGCGGCGCTCAAGGCATCGTTGAAATGCGCACGTTGTTCCGGCCAGCCGGCGACCTTGTACAACTGGTCATAGCTGTCTGCCCAGGCGGGCAACACGCAGAACATCAACAGTGAGAAAAGCAAACGGCGCATAGGGACTCCTGTCAGCAGCCGACTATTCTCCGTGGGGTGTGGGATCTTGTCGAGAATTCGTATCAAGTTCGTACCGTGGTGCCATCTGGCGCGGCGAACCTGCTGCGTGGCGCTGTCGGTTTTGCAGGCACAGGAATACTATGCGCGCCATGCAAATACCTTCTGATCATCCGCTGCTGCTACGTATCGTGGACGACCTCGCCGAGCGCGGCTGGTCGCAGCAGGACATTTTCCTGCCGGATGCGCTGACTCGCGCCCTCGCGGCCGAATGTCGGCAACGTGCCGCCGAAGGCGAACTGGCCCCGGCGGCAGTCGGGCGCGGGCCGTTTTCGGAGATCCGGGAGGGCATTCGCGGTGACCGGATCCAATGGATCGAGCCCGGCCAGGCGCAAGCCTGTGACGATTATTTGATGCTGATGGACAGCCTGCGTGAGGCGATGAATCGTGGGCTTTTCCTGGGCCTGGAAGATTTCGAGAGCCACTTCGCCCTTTACCCGCCCGGCGCGTTCTACCTCAAGCACGTCGACCGCTTTCGCGACGATGACCGACGCATGGTGTCGGCGGTGCTCTACCTCAATGAGGCCTGGCAGCCGGAGCATGGCGGGCAATTGCGCATGTACTTGGACGACGCCGTGGAACAGGACGTGGTGCCCATCGGCGGCTGCCTGGTGGTGTTCCTCTCGGGGGATATTCCTCACGAAGTGTTGCCGGCCACGCGGGATCGCCTGTCACTGACCGGCTGGTTCCGGCGCCGTGGCAATGAGTTGTTTTGAACATGGAAAAGATTCTGGTCAGTCGCTGCCTGCTCGGCCATCGTGTGCGCTATGACGGTGGCGCGAGCGGGCCATTCGATCAGCTACAGCAGTGGCTCGACGACGGCCGGGTCGTGCCGCTGTGCCCGGAAGTCGCCGGCGGCTTGCCCACGCCTCGGGCGGCGGCGGAGATCCCCGGCGGGCAGGGCGGACAAGTGCTCGACGGTCGCGCAGCGGTGATCACCACTGACGGCGAAGACGTCAGCGCGCAATTCTTGTCAGGTGCGTACCAAGCGCTGGCGTTGGTGCGTGAGCATGGCATCCGGATCGCCGTGCTCAAGGCCAACAGCCCATCGTGCGGGAACCTGCTGACCTATGACGGGACGTTCGGCGGCGTGAAAGTCCCTGGTGAAGGCGTGACGGCAGCCTTGCTCAAGCGACATGGAGTAAAGGTGTTCAGTGAACTGGAATTGCCTGAAGTGGCTGTCGCTCTTGTGGCGAGGGAGCTTGCTCCCGCCGGGCCACGCAGTGGCCCCAAAAAGCGGGAACGAGGTTGACCTGAGACACCGACGTGTCCGGTTTTGGGGCTGCTGCGCAGCCCAGCGGGAGCAAGCTCCCTCGCCACGGGGTTTTGTGTCGCTTCAGATTTCTTCGGCCAACCGCTCGATCTGCTCCTGCCGTTCTGCCTGGCTCAATCGCGGCTGAGGATTCAAAGAGGACCATTGCGGATACGCCCGGGCCTTGCTCAAGGCTTCGGGCAACTTGCCTTCGCGCCAGGCTTTGTCCTCAGGCGGGGCGATGCGGATGCTGTCCATCGCCGCATGGCCGCGCTGGTCGAGTGCGTGCAACAGCTGGCGCTGGCGCAAGGCCAACAGGCGCAGCACGTTGTCATCCACCGTCAGTTCGCGCTGGCCCTTGAGCTTGCCCATCAGCCGATTGCCATAGCTGCGTGCGGTTTGCAGGGCACCGCCAGCGATGGCCCCGGCCAGGGCGGCGGCGCCGAGGGTCAGGCCGCCCACCAGCAAATCGACGCCGGCGCCGGCCGCTGCGCCCGCCGCGATCCCGCTGCCGACCCGCACGCCCAATTGCTTGAGGGTTTCGGGGTTGAACAAATCATCGCCCCAACGCCCGTCGAGCAGCGGCAGGTCGCTGGCGGCAGCGTCGCGGGGACGGAAGGCGTAGAGCTTGAGCAGGGCCTCGACGCACCGTTGTTCCCGCTGCCGCACCGCGTTGCGCAAGTCGCTGATGGCTTGGTGCTCAAGCTCGGGAGTGCTGGCGACGCTGCGTCGGCAGGCGGCGCAGTCGATCAGCAGTTCGGCGATCAGTCGCGCCGCGCTCTGCTGCCGGGCCAGACGTTGGGCCTGCTGGTCGGCTATCAACCGTTCCAGTTGGCCGCGAGCGCTTTCCAGCAACAGCGCGAGGCTTTCATACAGGCGCCGTTCGCCGTCTTCGGGCGGGGCAACACTGTCAAAGCGCACCAGGGCGTGCAGGCCCAATCGCGCCAGGGCTTCGCGCCAGTCGGGCTCGCGATGGTGGGTGCTGCTGACAAAATTCAATACCGGCAACAAGGGCTTGCCGCAACTGGCGAGGACTTCCAACTCATCGCGATATTTGGCCAGCACCGGTTCCCGGGCATCGATCACATACAGTCCGGCATCGCTGGCGAGCAATTGCCGCAGCACCTTGGCTTCCTGCTCGAATCGTTGCCGCGCCTCGCTGCCATCGAGAAAGCGCGCCAGGCGCGCCGGACCGTCCAGGCGTTCGCCAGGGCGTTCAAGGCGTTCGAGATAATCGAGCAGGGCGATGGCGTCTTCCAGCCCCGGCGTGTCGTACAGCTCCAGCAAGGCCTCGCCGTCCACCGACAAACGCGCGCCCTCGACGTGGCGAGTGGTGCTGGGGCGGTGGGAGACTTCGCCGAAGCCGACGTCCCGGGTCAACGTTCGCAACAACGAGGTCTTACCGACGTTGGTGTGGCCGACCACGGCGAGTTTCAGCGGCTTGATGGCGTCAGTCATGGCCGCTCTCCAGCCAGTTCAGGGGGGCGCAATCGGCGAACGGCAATTGCAGCTGGCGCAGCGCGTTGTGCCAGTCGCCCAGGCGCTCGGCGTCCAGCGCTTCGCCGGGCGGCGCCTGTAACAGCCAGACGCGGGTGGCGCCGGCGCTGCGGGCCAACTCGGCGATCAATGCCAGGCTGCCGCGGTCCGGTGAGCGGCGTGGGTCGCAGGCAATCGCCAGTCGGGCAGGGGGAAAGCGCGACAGTTGCTCAAGAAGTTTGTGGCGGGACTCGCGGCTGTCGAGAATGCCGGCGTTTTTCACGCTGCCGGGCAGTTTTGGCGGCCAGGGCCGCTCGTCCAACTCAATGGCCACCAACAGCGCGCCGTCGCTGTGCATCGCATTCAGGGTGGTTTCGACCGGATGCAACTGCGCGGGCGCGGCGTCGTTGACGCCCAGTCGCTCACTGCTGGGCATCAGGCGTTCGCGCAGTTGCGCGTAACCCGGCAGGTTCAAGTCCAGGCGCAACGTGGCCCGGCCGCGCCGCCAGCGCCACAGGCACAGCAGCGCCAGGCACAGGCGCGGCAACACGCCGTAGACCAGCAGCACGCCCACCAACCAGCCGGCCCAGGCCTGGCGGGCGCTTTCGATGTTCAGGGCTGCGTCGCCACTGGCGCGGATCATGTCCGCGGTTGGCACGCTCAAACCCAACAGTGCAGGCAAAGCACCGAGGGCCTGGGTCACGGCAACGAAGGTCTCGCCGCCAAGGATCGTGGTCTCCCAGACAAAGCCATAGCGCCGGGTCGCCATCAGCATCAGTACGATGACCAGCGCACTGAGCATCGCCAGCAGCCATAAGCCGTTGACCAGCCCACCGAGCGCCCAGCGATTGAGCTTGTGGCGTTGCAGCAACAGCAGCAGGGCCGGCGCCAATTGGGCGGCCTTGGCATCGCGGGCAAGCTTTTCGCTGAGCCACAACCACAAGCGTCCCAACGTTGCGCCTTGCTCGCTGGCGAATATCAGGCCCAGGGCCCAGCCGATGAGCAGGATCAGGTTCAACCCCAGCAGGCTGCCCAGGGCCCAGAACACATTGACGGGTGTTTGCCCGTCACCGAGCGCGGCGAACCCGAGGCCGGCGCCGCTGATGATGGCGAGCGCCGCCAGGACGATCAACGCCAGCCGCGCCCCTTGCAGCCAATGGCGCAGGGCTTGGGTGAGACCATCACGTTCGGCCAGCGAGCGGGCACGGTGGCGGATGCGGGTGGATAAGTCGCCGCCCGCCGCACGGGCCAGGCGATTGGCTTCCTGGTCCTCGAGCGGGCCGGCGTGTTCTTCACGCAGGCGAACCGTCTCGGTCAACCAGAGGTTCTGCAGTTCTGTCACGGGCGCTTCCGTTGCTCGAATGAGCGATGAGCATAACCTCTGTGGCGCTTGTCGGGGTACGTTGCCAGGCGGCGAGCCTCTGGTATCCTCGCCGCCATGAAAAAAACTCTCCCCCTCAGCCTGATCGCAGCCCTCGGTGAAAACCGCGTGATCGGCGTCGACAACAGCATGCCCTGGCACTTGCCGGAGGATTTCAAATACTTCAAGGCCACCACGCTGGGCAAGCCAATCATCATGGGGCGCAAGACCTGGGATTCCCTGGGGCGGCCGCTGCCGGGGCGCTTGAACATCGTGGTCAGCCGTCAACCGGGCCTGGTGCTGGAAGGGGCGGAAGTCTTTTCCTCGCTGGACACAGCGGTGCAGCGAGCGCAGGCGTGGGCGCTGGAACAGGGTGCCGATGAACTGATGCTGATCGGCGGTGCGCAGTTGTATGCCCAGGCCCTGGAACAGGCTGATCGGCTGTACCTCACCCGTGTGGCGCTGAGCCCGGATGGCGATGCGTGGTTCCCGGAGTTTGATTCGAGCCAGTGGAAGCTGGTTTCGAACCAGCCGAACCCGGCGCAAGGGGACAAGCCGGCTTATAGCTTCGAGGTGTGGGAGAAGCTCTAAGGCAAAAGCTTCGCGAGCAAGCCCGCTCCCACAATTGACCGAGTTGTATCAGCAGAAACCGGTCGACTGTGGGAGCGGGCTTGCTCGCGAAGGCGATCGACCAGGCGCCGCAACTCAAGCGTGCACCAACTCCCCATGCTCCTCGGCGTCCAGCAACGCCTTGTCGGTTTGCTGCATCACCTGGCTGGTGATCGCCCCGGCGGTGATCGAGCCGCTGACGTTCAACGCCGTGCGGCCCATGTCGATCAGTGGTTCGACGGAAATCAGCAGCGCCACCAACGAGACCGGCAAGCCCATGGCCGGTAGCACGATCAACGCAGCGAATGTCGCGCCGCCACCGACCCCGGCCACACCGGCTGAACTCAGGGTCACAATTGCCACCAGTGTCGCGATCCACAGCGGATCCAGCGGGTTGATGCCCACGGTCGGTGCGACCATCACCGCCAGCATGGCCGGATAGAGCCCGGCGCAGCCGTTCTGGCCGATGGTCGCGCCGAACGAAGCGCTGAAGCTGGCGATGGCCCGTGGAATGCCGAGGCGGCTGGTCTGGGCTTCAATGCTCAACGGGATGGTTGCGGCGCTGGAGCGGCTGGTGAACGCAAAGGTCAGCACCGGCCAGATCTTGCGGAAGAAGCGCAGCGGGTTTATTCCAGCGGCGGACACCAGCAGGCCATGAACCACGAACATCAGGCCCAGCCCCAAGTACGACACCACGACAAAACTGCCGAGCTTGATGATGTCTTGCAGGTTGGAGCCGGCGACCACTTTGGTCATCAGTGCCAGCACACCGTATGGGGTCAACTTCATCACCAGGCGCACCAGGCGAGTCACCCAGCTTTGCAGGGTGTCGATGGCGTTGATCACTTTCTGACCTTTCTCCACATCATCCTTGAGCAATTGCAGGGCCGCGACACCCAGGAACGCGGCGAAAATCACCACGCTGATGATCGACGTCGGCTTGGCCCGGGCCAGGTCGGCGAAGGGGTTCTGTGGAATGAACGAAAGCAGCAGTTGCGGGACATTCAGGTCGGCGACCTTGCCGGCGTAGTCGCTTTGGATCACTTGCAGGCGCGCCAGCTCCTGGGTCCCGGCCACCAAGCCTTCGGCGGTGAGACCGAACAGGTTGGTCAGGCCGATGCCGATCAGGGCGGCGATGGCGGTGGTGAACAGCAACGTGCCGATGGTCAGGAAGCTGATCTTGCCCAGGGACGAGGCGTTATGCAGCCGGGCCACGGCGCTGAGAATCGAGGCGAAGACCAGCGGGATCACGATCATCTGCAGCAATTGCACGTAGCCGTTGCCCACCAGGTCGAACCAGCCGATCGAGGCTTTGAGCACCGGGTTACCTGCGCCATAAATCGCGTGCAGGGCGACACCGAACACCACGCCCAACGCCAGTGCCAGCAGCACTTTCTTGGCCAGGCTCCAGGTGCTGTGACGGGTTTGCGCCAGGCCGAACAGCAAGGCGAGGAACACCAGGAGATTGAGGATCAGCGGCAGATTCATCAAAAAGAGACTCCGATAAGACTGGCCAGTCGCTTGATGCTGCGACTGTGAGCCGGGAAGCCTAACAGTTTGATAACTATTGAATTAATACTAAAAGCGCATGTGAACTGTCGCTTTTGGAATAAGCCGCTGACGCTCTGGGGAATGCCGCTGGCGTTATCGGGATGCAAGCGGTCGCGCACAGGCGAGGATTGTCACAGGCATTTGTTAGCGTCGAGTCTTTAAACCCTGGGAGTAACGCCGATGAAGCTCGTACCGCACCTTCTCGCTGTCGCCTTGGGCCTGAGCCTCGCCGGTCAGGCACTCGCCACCGATCTCAAGCATTGGCCAGCCGAACAGGCCAAGGCACTGGACGCGATGATCGCGGCCAATGCCAACAAGGGTAACTTCGCGGTGTTCGACATGGACAACACCAGCTACCGCTACGATCTGGAAGAGTCGTTGCTGCCGTTCATGGAGAACAAGGGCCTCATCACCCGCGAAACCCTGGACCCTTCGTTGAAGCTGATGCCATTCAAGGACACGGCCGATCACAAGGAGAGCCTGTTCAGTTATTACTACCGCCTGTGCGAAGTGGACGACATGGTCTGCTATCCATGGGTCGCTCAAGTGTTCTCCGGTTTTACCCTGCAGGAACTCAAGGGCTACGTCGACGAACTGATGGCTTCCGGCAAACCGGTGCCAACCACTTATTACGATGGCGACAAGGTGGTCCAGTACAACGTCAACCCACCGAAAGTCTTCACCGGCCAGGCCGAGCTGTACAACAAGCTGATGGAAAACGGCATCGAGGTCTATGTCATGACCGCCGCTTCCGAAGAACTGGTGCGCATGGTCGCTTCCGATCCGAAGTACGGCTACAACCTCAAGCCGCAGAACGTGATAGGCGTGACCACCCTGCTCAAGGATCGCAAGACCGGTGAGCTGACCACCGCACGCAAGCAGATCACCGCCGGCAAATATGACGAGAAAGCTAACCTGGGCCTCGAGTACACGCCTTATCTATGGACCCCGGCGACCTGGATGGCCGGTAAACACGCGGCGATCCTGACCTACATCGACGAATGGAAAAAACCGGTGCTGGTGGGGGGCGACACGCCGAGCAGCGATGGCTACATGCTGTTCCACGACGTGGACGTGGCCAAGGGCGGTATTCACCTGTGGGTCAACCGCAAGGACAAGTACATGACCCAGATAAACGGGATGATGGCCAAGCACGCCGCGGCCCAGGCCAAGGAAGGACTGGCGGTGACGGCGGATAAAAATTGGGTGATCGTCAAGCCTGAAGACATCCAGTAAGTCTCATGGAACCTTGTGGGAGCGGGCTTGCCCGCGAAGACGTCGGCACTTCGATACTGATGCAAGCTGACCCACCGCCTTCGCGAGCAAGCCCGCTCCCACAAAGATCTGTGGGTATTCGAAAATGTGCGGCCCCCCCGTCCCCCTGTGGGAGTGGGCTTGCCCGGGAAGACGTCGGCACATTCGATACTGATGCAAGCTGACCCACCGCCTTCGCGAGCAAGCCCGCTCCCACAAAGATCTGTGGGTATTCGAAAATGTGCGGCCCCCCCGTCCCTCTGTGGGAGTGGGCTTGCCCGGAAAGACGTCGGCACATTCGATACTGATGCAAGCTGACCCACCGCATTCGCGAGCAAGCCCGCCCCCCACAGGGGGATCGGTGTTGTCAGGGTTGTCCCACCCATAAAAATGCCCCGCACTTGGCGGGGCATTTTTTATTACGGCTAACGACGCTTACAGGCCGTCGAGCATCGCCTTGTTGCGCACCGCGCCTTTGTCGGCGCTGGTGGCGAGCAGGGCGTAGGCCTTGAGCGCGGTGGTGACTTTGCGCGGACGCACTTCCACCGGTTTCCAGCCTTTCTGGTCCTGTTCGACGCGGCGCGCGGCCAGTTCTTCATCGCTGATCAACAGGTTGATCGAGCGGTTCGGAATGTCGATCAATACTTTGTCGCCATCCCGTACCAGGCCGATGGCGCCGCCAGCCGCTGCTTCCGGTGAAGCGTGGCCGATGGACAGGCCCGAGGTGCCGCCGGAGAAACGGCCGTCGGTGAGCAGGGCGCAGGCTTTGCCCAGGCCCTTGGACTTCAGGTAGGAGGTGGGGTAGAGCATTTCCTGCATGCCCGGACCGCCTTTCGGGCCTTCGTAGCGGATGATCACGATATCGCCGGCCTTCACTTCGTCGGCAAGGATCCCGCGCACCGCGCTGTCCTGGCTTTCGAAAATCTTGGCGTTGCCTTCGAACACGTGGATCGACTCGTCGACACCGGCGGTTTTCACCACGCAGCCGTCCAGGGCGATGTTGCCGTACAGCACGGCCAGGCCGCCTTCCTTGGAATAAGCATGTTCGACACTGCGAATGCAGCCGTTTTCACGGTCGTCATCCAGGGTTTCCCAACGGGTCGACTGGCTGAACGCGGTCTGTGTCGGAATGCCCGCCGGGCCCGCCTTGAAGAAGTGATGCACTGCCTCGTCGGTGGTCTGGGTGATGTCCCATTTGGCGATGCCTTCGGCCATGGTCTTGCTGTGCACGGTCGGCAGGTCGGTGTGCAACAGGCCGCCACGGGCCAGGGAGCCGAGGATGCTGAATATGCCGCCGGCGCGGTGCACGTCTTCCATGTGGTACTTCTGGATATTCGGCGCGACCTTGCACAGTTGCGGCACGTGACGGGACAGGCGGTCGATGTCGCGCAGGTCGAAATCGATCTCGGCTTCCTGGGCTGCGGCCAGCAAGTGCAGGATGGTGTTGGTGGAACCGCCCATGGCGATGTCCAGGGTCATTGCGTTTTCGAACGCCTTGAAGTTGGCGATATTGCGCGGCAATACCGACTCGTCGTTCTCGCCATAGTAGCGCTTGCACAGCTCGACGATGGTCCGGCCGGCCTGCAAGAACAGCGCTTCGCGGTCGCTGTGGGTGGCCAGTGTCGAACCGTTGCCCGGCAGGGCGAGGCCCAGGGCCTCGGTCAGGCAGTTCATCGAGTTGGCGGTGAACATGCCGGAGCACGAACCGCAGGTCGGGCAGGCGCTGCGCTCGTACTCGGCGACCTTCTCGTCAGAGGCGCTGGAGTCGGCGGCGATGACCATGGCATCCACCAGGTCGAGGCCGTGGCTGGCGAGCTTGGTCTTGCCGGCTTCCATCGGGCCGCCGGAGACGAAGATCACCGGGATGTTCAGCCGCAGGGCGGCCATCAGCATGCCAGGGGTGATCTTGTCGCAGTTGGAAATGCACACGATGGCGTCGGCGCAGTGGGCGTTGACCATGTACTCGACGGAGTCGGCGATGATCTCGCGGCTCGGCAGCGAATACAGCATGCCATCGTGGCCCATGGCGATGCCGTCGTCCACGGCGATGGTGTTGAATTCCTTGGCAACGCCACCGACACGTTCGATTTCCCGGGCAACCAGTTGACCCAGGTCCTTGAGATGAACGTGGCCCGGTACGAACTGGGTGAAGGAGTTGGCAATGGCGATGATCGGCTTCTTGAAGTCGTCATCCTTCATCCCCGTGGCGCGCCACAATGCGCGGGCGCCGGCCATGTTGCGGCCATGGGTGGATGTTTTCGAGCGGTAATCAGGCATGGAGCACTCCGGGCGGCTAATCAGATATCAAAGGGGAAGTGAGCTTCTGTTGACGTTCTGGAACACCGGGGATTGGCCGAGAGTCCGGAAGTGGCCGATGACGGTGCAGGATCGCTGCGCGTCTCAGCATGAGCTCATAAACCCGCCGGGGATGAATGGCGATGAATGACGCGATTCTACACCGCTGGCGTCAGGATGAAATGACGCAAAGCGCTGATCGGACGCCAATGTCGCGTGCGGGATGACGACTGGCAGTGTTCAACCGGCTTGCAGCGCTCTGTCACGATGCCGGACCAGGGCGTTAAGCATCAGTCCCAGGAGACTGAGCAGTATCAGGCACAGGGCCAGTGTGAGTTGAAGATCCAGCGCAGAGGCGCTGATCGCCGCACTGGTCAGCCCGCCGACGACGAAGATCAGCACGCTACCGGCCGAGGCGGACGTGCCGGCCTGTTCGGGAAACGTGTTCATGGCCAGGGTGTGGGCTGCGGCACGGGTGATGGTCGTTCCGGTGGTGCAGATGATCATGGGCAGCAATACGGTCATCACTGTCGTGCCGAGATAACGCAAGGACACGACCATCAGGACCCCCGCCATCAGGATCAGGCTTAGACCGGCCATGATTTGCGTTTGAGTGCCGATTCGGCTGCTCAGCGCGGCCGCAATGGCTCCCCCGCCGATGTAGGCCAGTCCGTAGGCCAACAGGACAAGGGAGAAAGACTGAGGCGAGAGTTGTAATTGATCGATGAAAACCAATGGCGAAATGACGATGAATGAGAAGTGGCAGGAAAACGCCAGCGCTGACGTAAGCCAATAAGCCATGAAGCTGAAGTCACTGCATACGTTTCGATAGGCCTCCATGAAATTCAGAGGCCTGGGTTTGCGGTCTGTTATCGAGCCGCGCAGCAAGCGGCAGGCGCCCAGGAACGCAGCGACCGCCAAGGCGATGAACACCAGGAAACTGCCACGCCAATCCATCCAGCCCTGCAGCCAGGTGCCGACCAACGGCGAGACGGAAATGAAAATTCCCCCGCAGGTGACCAGGAAGATGCGCAAGCGCGGCTGCTCGTCGCCTGTAAATAGATCCTGTATCAATGCTTGGGACAGCACGAAACAGCCGCACCCTAACGCCTGGATGATGCGAAACAACAGGAAGAATTCAAACTCATCAGCGATGACGCAGCCGGTCGCGCCGATGGCTGCAACGGTGATGCCGGCCAGTAACAACTGCTTGCGCCCGATCGTATCGGAAAGCGGACCGACCACCAGTTGCGCCAAGGCGATGCCGATCGCGTACAGGCTGACCGACAGGGCGATGTCCGACGATGGGCGTTCGAACTGCGCGGAAAGAGCCGGAAAGGACGGCAGCACAACATCGATAGGGAAGACGCCGAGCAACGTCAGCATGAGCAATAAGCCAACGGTGGCAGGTTTATGGGCAGCCAGGCGATTTTGCGGATCAGGCATCGGGGACCCCAAGGCGTACCTGAGCGGCACGTTTCAATCCTAATGCGTCATGCCCGCCGAGCGCCGGGTAGATTGAGTAGGAAGGCTCTGGAAATTGCGTGGGGGGTCTCCTACAGATTTATTCGCACGGGCAAAAAAAAATCGCAGCCAAGGCTGCGATCAGGATGCCGCTGATATGAGCGCGCGGGGCGCAGAGCGATGGCCCTGGCCCCGTCCAGCCTCAACTGTTGGGCAACAGCCGGCAGGTGATGCTCTTGATGTAACGGGTTTCCGCGATGGCCGGGTGTACCGGATGGTCCGGGCCTTGACCGCCGCGTTCGAGCAGTTGGATGTTGCGGTCCAGGTGACGGGCGCTGGTCAGCAGGATGTTCTGCAGGTCATCTTCGGGCAGGTGCATCGAGCACGACGCGCTGACCAGGATGCCGTCCTTGCTGAGCAGGCGCATGGCTTGCTCGTTGAGGCGGCGGTAGGCGCCTTCGCCGTTCTTCAGGTCTTTCTTGCGCTTGATGAAGGCGGGTGGGTCGGCCACGATCACGTCGAAACGCTCTTCGCTGGCCTTGAGCTCCTTCAGGGCTTCGAACACGTCGCCTTCGATGCAGGTCAGTTTCTCGGCGAAGCCGTTCAACGCGGCGTTGCGTTCGACGCCGTCAAGGGCGAAGGCCGAAGCGTCGACGCAGAATACTTCGCTGGCACCGAACGCTGCGGCTTGTACGCCCCAGCCACCGATGTAGCTGAACAGGTCCAGGACGCGCTTGCCCTTGGCATACGGTGCCAGGCGTGCGCGGTTCATGCGGTGGTCGTAGAACCAGCCGGTTTTCTGGCCTTCCATGACCGGTGCTTCGAATTTCACGCCGTTCTCTTCCAGGGCAACCCATTCCGGGACGAGGCCGAACACGGTCTCGACGTAGCGGTTCAGGCCTTCGGCGTCGCGGGCGGCGGAGTCGTTCTTGAACAGGATGCCGCTGGGCTTGAGCACCTGGGTCAGGGCGGCGATCACGTCGTCTTTGTGGGCTTCCATGGTGGCGGAGGCGATCTGCACCACAAGAATGTCACCAAAACGGTCGACCACCAGGCCCGGCAGCAAGTCGGAATCGCCGTAGACCAGACGGTAGAAAGGTTTGTCGAACAGCCGCTCGCGCAGGGACAACGCCACGTTGAGGCGATGCACCAACAGGGACTTGTCCAGGGGCAGCTTCACGTCGCGGGACAGCAACCGCGCGCAGATCAGGTTGTTGGGGCTCATCGCGACGATGCCCAACGGCTTGCCGCCGGCGGCTTCGAGGATGGCCTGGTCGCCGGCCTTGAAGCCATGCAGTGGGGTGGCCGCCACATCGATTTCGTTACTGTAGACCCACAGGTGGCCGGCGCGCAGGCGACGGTCGGCGTTGGCTTTGAGGCGCAGGCTAGGCAGGGACATGACGTCGCTCCGGAAAAAAGAGCGGGAGTATAACGCGTTGAAGCCTGCACGGGGCTTGCGGTGGACATGTGGCGAGTGCGCTTGTTTCGCCGGGTGGCAGCGCCCTCGCCACGAGGGGTCAGGCCGAAAGTGCGTTGATCAGCTCGCGATTGAAGGCTGGAATGTCATCGGGCTGGCGGCTGCTGATCCAGGTACCGTCCTTGACCACTTCCTGGTCGACCCAGTTCGCGCCCGCGTTGACCAGATCGTCCTTGAGCGTCTTGTAGCTGGTCAGGGTCTTGCCCTTGACCAGGCCGCTGGACACCAGCAACCAACCGCCATGGCAAATCACTGCGATGGGCTTGCCCGCCGCCTCGAAGCCCTTGACCAGTTCCTGGGCGTCGGGGTCGATGCGGATCGTGTCGGAGTTCTGCACGCCGCCGGGCAGCACCACGGCGTCGTATTGGTCGACATTGGCGGCCTTGAAGGTCAGGTCGATAGGGAAGTCGTCGGCCGGCTGGTCATGGTTCCAGCCTTTGACCTGGCCTTCACTGGCCGAAACGATATCCACCTTGACCCCGGCCTGTTCCAGGGCCTGTTTGGGGCCGGTCAGTTCGGCCTGTTCAAAACCGTCGGTCACCAGGATGGCAACACGTTTACTGTTCAGGGAGCCGGGCATGAAAAATCTCCTCAAGCTGAGTGGGTGGGCTGCCGACCTAGCCTCTATGAGGCGTGACTGTCGGCCCTACACAGTCCGAAGCCGGTGCCTGAAGGAAAGTTCCGCCGATCTACCCGGCGGTGTATCGGATCCATCTTTAAGGGTTAGAATCCCCGCCTGCCCCAGAGTGTGTACTCATGTCCAAAGAACTCTCCGCTGAACAGATCCAACAGTCCCTGCAAGGCATCAGCGTGCCGCCCCAGCCGCAGATCATGGTGGATCTGCAGATGGAGCAGTACATGCCCGACCCTGACCTTGAGACCATCGCCAAGCTGATCTCCCAGGATCCAGGCCTGTCCGGTGCCTTGCTCAAGATTGTCAATTCGCCGTATTACGGCCTGCGCAACAAGATCACCTCCATCCAGCGTGCGGTGAACCTGCTGGGCAGCCGGTCGATCATCAACCTGATCAACGCGCAGTCGATCAAGGGCGAATTGCATGACGACGCCATCGTCACCCTGAACCGATTCTGGGACACCGCCCAGGACGTGGCGATGACCTGCCTGACCCTGGCCAAGCGGGTCGGCCTGGAAAATGGTGACGAAGCCTACGCAATGGGCTTGTTCCACGATTGCGGCGTGCCGTTGATGCTCAAGCAGTTTCCCAACTACATGAGCGTGCTGGAGCAGGCCTATGCCAGCGCCAGCGCCGAATGCCGAGTGGTCGACACCGAGAACCGGGTGTTCAACACCAACCATGCGGTGGTCGGCTACTACACCTCCAAATCCTGGCGCCTGCCGGATCACGTCAGCCAGGCCATCGCCAACCACCACAACGCCTTGGCGATCTTCAGCGACGAGTCTTCGCGCAACAACAGCCCGCTGAAAAACCTGCTGGCGATCCTGAAGATGTCCGAGAACATCTGCGCGTCCCACCGGGTGTTGGGCAATCAGGCCGAAGACCACGAGTGGGAATGTGTCGGTGCGCTGGTGCTCGATTACCTTGGTTTGTCGGAATACGACTTCCAGACCCAGAAACAGGAAATCCGCGACCTCGCCTCTCGTTGAGTGCGTTGCTTCGCCTGACCCGAGAACCTCATGCCAGAACTGCCGGAAGTCGAAACCACCCGTCGCGGCATCGCGCCGCACCTTGAAGGGCAACGGGTCAGCCGCGTGGTGGTACGTGACCGCCGCCTGCGCTGGCCTATCCCGGAAGATCTCGATGTGCGGCTCTCGGGCCAGCGCATTGTGCTGGTGGAGCGGCGGGCCAAGTACCTGCTGATCAATGCCGAGGTCGGTACCTTGATCAGTCATTTGGGCATGTCCGGCAACCTGCGGTTGGTGGAGGTCGGCATGCCTGCCGCCAAGCACGAACACGTCGACATCGAGCTGGAATCCGGCCTGGCCTTGCGCTACACCGACCCGCGGCGCTTCGGGGCGATGCTCTGGAGCCTCGATCCGCTCAATCATGAGCTGCTGATTCGCCTCGGGCCGGAGCCGCTGACCGACCTGTTCGATGGCGAGCGTCTGTTCCAGCTCTCCCGCGGTCGCTCCATGGCGGTCAAGCCGTTCATTATGGATAACGCGGTGGTGGTGGGCGTGGGCAATATCTACGCGACCGAGGCACTGTTTGCCGCCGGCATCGATCCGCGGCGGGCGGCCGGGGGCATTTCCCGGGCGCGTTACCTGAAGCTGGCCATCGAAATCAAACGCATCCTTGCCCATGCCATCGAGCGCGGCGGCACCACGTTGCGTGACTTCATCGGCGGGGATGGCCAGCCCGGGTACTTCCAGCAGGAACTGTTCGTGTATGGCCGGGGCGGGGAGCTTTGCAAGGTCTGCGGCAGCGGGCTTCGGGAAATCCGCCTGGGACAGCGGGCCAGCGTCTGGTGCCCACGCTGCCAGAGCTGATTCGTCCTACGGTCTATAGTCAGTAGTCATACTGCTTAGCCGAAGGATCGCGCCATGAATCTGCTTCGACCTGTCGTTCTTGCGCTGCTGCTGAGTGTCGGTTTGCCTGCCCAGGCGAACGGCGGCAGCGGCGACCCGCGCTACACCATCCAGAATCCGCCCGCCTACGCCATGCTCGGCGATCTGCTGATCGCTCGTCCGCTGCTGCTCGCCGCCACGGTGATCGGCACGGGGGCGTTCGTGGTGTCGCTGCCCTTTACCGTGCTGGGCGGTGGGGTCGGCGATGCCGGGAAAGCGTTGGTGGTGGACCCGGCGAAAGCCACGTTTGTGCGATGCCTGGGGTGCATTGGCGAGGGGTTTGAGCGGCAGGAGTGAGGCGGGCAGTTGGATTTTGGGCGTTGCTGATGGCCCCTTCGCGAGCAAGCTCGCTCCCACAGGGTTTTGTGGTGTCCACAGCACTTTTGCCTTAAGCAAATCCCCTGTGGGAGCGAGCCTGCTCGCGATGAGGCCGGCACAGGCGCTACAAAACTACCTGGCTCAAGCCTTGGCGGTAATCTTGATGTACTTGGCCATCAACTGTTCTTCCGTCTCCGGATGCGCTTCGTCGAGCGGGATGCAATCCACCGGGCAAACCTGCTGGCACTGGGGCTCGTCGTAATGGCCGACGCATTGGGTGCACAGGTTCGGGTCGATGACGTAGATCTCTTCGCCTTGGGAAATCGCTTCGTTCGGGCATTCGGGTTCGCAGACGTCGCAATTGATGCAGTCGTCGGTGATGATCAGGGACATGCAGGCTCCTGCCGGGGCGTTGAGCCCGGGCATCTGAAAACGTATGGGCGCAATTGTGCCGCATTGGCGCGCGCAGTGCACGCGGGGGCGATGGACTGCGCTGTGCTGCGAGATGGCTCGCAGCGCCAGCAGGTTATTTCTTGAAGCGCAGGGTCAGCGCGTCGGCCACGGCCGGGTGGACGAACTTGGTGATATCGCCGCCCAGGGCCGCGATTTCCCGCACCAGGGTCGAAGAGATAAACGAATAACGCTCCGACGGCGTGAGGAAAAGGCTTTCGACGTCCGGCGCCAACTGGCGGTTCATGTTGGCCAGCTGGAACTCGTACTCGAAGTCCGAGACCGCGCGCAGGCCGCGCAGGAACACATTGGCGTTCTTTTCCTTGGCAAAATGCGCCAACAGCGTCGAGAAGCCGACCACTTCCACGTTGGGCAGGTGCTTGGTGACTTCGCGGGCCAGCTCCACGCGTTGTTCCAGCGGGAACAGCGGGTTTTTCTTCGGGCTGGCGGCGACAGCAATGATCACATGGTCGAACAGGCGCGCGGCGCGTTCGACCAGATCGCCATGGCCCTTGGTAATAGGGTCGAAGGTACCTGGGTACAACACTCGGTTCATCGCGTCGTCCTGGCGGGAGTCCGTTGGGGAGTCGGATGGTATCGCAGCCTACTCGGTCGGCCAAGTCGGCTGTTCGGTAAGAAAGCACTATAGACGCTGCGAATACTGCGGATATTCATGAGTTCTTCAGGCGCTCGGCCAAGGCAGTCGCCAATTGTGCAGTCAGCCCGTACACCGATAATTGCGGGTTGGCGCCGATGCTCGTGGGAAAGAGCGAACCGTCATGGATCGAAAGATTGCCCAGTTGATGATGGCGACCAAGGCTGTCGGTCACGGCGGTTTTCGGATCCTCACCCATGGCGCAACCGCCCATCACGTGGGCGCTGCCCAGGCGCGTGCGGTATAGCGCGAGGTCCAGGCCGTCGATCAGCGAGCGGGCTTGCGCCAGGGTTTTTACATAGCCGGCGTCGCTGTGCAGGGGCATGACCGCCTGGGCACCGCCGGCGAACTGAATCTCCGCCATGCTGTGGAAGGCCCGGCGCAAGCCGTCCCAGGCGTATGGCGAAACCGGATAGTCGAGCACCGGCGTGCCGTCGCCGCGCAACTCGACGCTGCCGCCGGGGCTGTCCGGATGAAAGCCGTCGCGCAGCAGCGCCAGCATCGCGTGGGTGTGGGGCAGTCGCGACATGTGCAAGGCGCTCTCGGGGCCGAACCCGCCCAGTAGCGTGGCAGCAAGGGCCGGGTGCAAGGGCGGGACTTCGAGTTTGTAGGACATCTTGCCGGTGGCGCCGTCCTGCCATTGGAAATGATCGGAATAGATCGATTGAGGGGCGCCGTAGAACGGGTTGATGACCTCGTCGAATTGCCCGGCGGACATGTTCACCAGATGCAGGAAGGTGCGCTTGCCCAAGCGTGCATGCGGATCTGGTGCATCGGAGCGCAACAGCAGGCCCGGGCTATTGATACCTCCGCCCGCCAGCACGTAGTGCCGCGCCTTGACCGTTATGCGCCGCCCGGTCGGGGCCACGCAGCGCTCATCCATGGCTTGGCATTCCAGGCCCACAACCGCATCGTGCTTGAATAACAGGCGTTCGGCCCGGGCCAGGTAAAGCAGCGCGCCGCCCTTTTCCAGCGTGGCGGGGATGGTGGTGACCAGCATCGACTGTTTGGCGTTGGTCGGGCAGCCCATGCCGCAATAGCCCAGGTTCCAGCAGCCGCGCACATTGCGCGGGATGACGTGCCAGCTATAGCCCAATTGTTCGCAGCCCTTGCGGATCACGTCGTTGTTGGCATTGGGTGGAACCAGCCACGGCGCCACGCCCAATCGTTGCTCCATCCGCTCGAACCAGGGCGCCATCTCGGCGGCGCTGTGCCCCTTGACGTTGTGCTCGGTGGCCCAGTGTTCGAGGGTTTGCGTGGGGGTGCGAAAACTGGAGGTCCAGTTGATCAGCGTTGTGCCTCCGACCGCCCGGCCTTGAAGAATGGTGATCGCGCCATCCTTGCTCATGCGGCCGAGGCCTTCCTGATACAGGCTGGTGTAGGCCTGGGCCTCGAGGAGCTTGAAATCATGGCTGGTCTTGAGCGGGCCTTCCTCGATCAGCAGCACTTTATAGCCGGCGGCGCTGAGAATTTCTGCCGTGGTGCCGCCGCCGGCGCCGCTGCCGATGATCGCCACGTCCGCTTCCAGGGTCATGTCGCTGCTCAGCTGCGCGCCGTTATAGGTGGTCCAGCCACGGGCCAGGCCTTCGAGGAAGGGATCGGGTACGGGCATGTTCAGGTTCTCTTATTGTTATGAGTTGTCGAAAGAACCCTGTGGGAGCGGGCTTGCTCGCGAATACCGTTGCGCATTCAATACTTTTGCAAGCTGACACACCGCCTTCGCGGGCAAGCCCGCTCCCACAGAGGAGAGGCTGGTCTGGTTTTCAAACGGTCGGCGGTCCCGGATACCCGCAATGCGCCCAGGCTTCGGGCCGGCTGTACCACGCCATCATCACCATTTGCAGCAACGAGCTGTGGCCTTGCTGCAAAAGGTCCAGCGAGCTGTTTTCCCAGCGCGTCAGAAACTGGCGAATGCCATCGGCGTCGGCGTTTTCCCACGAGCCCCAGACCCCGGTCAACGGCCCGCGGGTCACGCCCAGGGTCAGCACATCGAATAGCTGGCGCGTGAGCTTGAGCATGGAGGGCGACAGGTGGGCCAGGCCGTCGTCCAGGCTCTGCAGGGTCGTGCTGGCGGCGGCGGGGATCTGCTCTACGGCCACTGCACCATCGAGTAGCACCGGAATGACGGCGCGCAAGAACGACAGGTCGCTGTCACGCAGCACCGCCAGGCCACCGGCCGGTTGGCTGGCCGAGCAGCCGCTCAGGCTCGCCCCCAACCCGACGGTGGCCAGGAAAGCGCTGGCGCCGAAGCTGAATTTCAGCAGGCCGCGCCGTGACAGGGCAGGGGTATCGGTGAGGCTTGGGGGCATTTTGGTCACACCGGCAGAGATGCGCGTTAGCGGACGAACAGCTTCTGGATCAACTTCTGCAGCGGCTTGCCATAGGGCGGATAAACCAGTTTCGCGACGTTGAATCGCTGCTTGACCAGCACGCCCTTGGCCTTGCTGAAGGTCAAGAAGCCTTCGTGCCCGTGGTAATGGCCCATGCCCGAAGGCCCGATGCCGCCAAACGGCAAGTCATCCTGGGCAACGTGCAGCAGCGTGTCGTTCAAGCAGACGCCGCCGGAATGGGTTTCATGCAGCACTCGATTCTGTTCGGCCTTGTTGTAGCCAAAGTAGTAGAGCGCCAGCGGGCGAGGTCGCTGGTTGATGTAGGCAAATGCCTGGTCCAGATTTTCATAAGGCACGATAGGCAGCAACGGGCCGAAGATCTCGTCCTGCATGACGGTCATGTCGTCACTGACATTGAGCAGCAGGCTGTGGGCCATGCGGCGTCCCTGGCCCTGCTCGAACAGTTCGATCAGCAAGGCGCCCTTGCTGGTGGCGTCACTGATGTAGCCGTTGAGCCGCGCCAGTTGTCGCTCGTTGATGATGGCGGTGTAGTCCGGATTGTCCGCCAGGGTCGGATAAAACCCGCGAACCGCCGCGCGATAGGCTTCGACGAATTCACCGACACGGCTTTGTGGCACCAGCACGTAGTCCGGCGCGACGCAGGTTTGCCCGGCATTCAGGGTCTTGCCGAAAGCAATGCGTTCGGCGGCGTCCTTGAGGGGCACGTCGGCCGACACGATGGCCGGCGATTTCCCACCCAGTTCGAGCGTGACCGGCGTCA
The DNA here is from genome assembly GCF_001269755.1 of Pseudomonas sp. Q12-87. Classification (NCBI taxonomy): domain Bacteria; kingdom Pseudomonadati; phylum Pseudomonadota; class Gammaproteobacteria; order Pseudomonadales; family Pseudomonadaceae; genus Pseudomonas; species Pseudomonas sp. Q12-87. Next base: position 166,078 of record NZ_LHVI01000004.1, read on the forward strand.
GGTGTTCGGCCGCCGCCCGCATGACATGCTTGCCGATGCTGGTGGCGCCGGTGAACAACAGGTGGTCGAACGGGAGCCGGGAAAACGCCATGCCGATCTCAGCCTCGCCAAGCACCACGCACACCAGGTCCTGAGGAAAGATCCGGGCCAGTAGTTGCTTGAGCAGCAGCCCGGTGGCAGGGGTCGATTCGCTGAGCTTGAGCATCACCCGGTTGCCCGCAGCCAAGGCGCCCACCAACGGCCCGATGGCCAGGAACAGCGGATAGTTCCAAGGCACGATGACCCCAACCACCCCCAGTGGTTGATACACCACTTTGGCCGACGCCGGCTGGAAAGCCATGCCCACCTTGCGTCGGGACGGTTTCATCCAGCGCGGGAGGTGACGGCTGGCGTAATGGATGCCGTGCAGGCTGGGCATCAGCTCGGCCAGCAGCGTTTCGTCAGCGCTGCGGTGGCTGAAATCCTCGCTGATGGCGTCGATCAAGGCTTGCCGTTCACTGCTCAGGACCTCTCGCAGCGCCTTGAGCCACTGGCGGCGCTGTTCGGCCGGCGGCATCGGATGGGCGGCATAGGCCTGGCGCTGGGCATCGAAGAGAGACCGCAACTCGCCGAGTTGCTGTTGAGACTCGTGCAGGTAAGCAACGTCGGCAGGCATCGTCGGGCACCGGTTATTATTGGAATGGGTGTTTTCTAGAGCTTGTACTCTAGAAAGTCAATGGCTTGTGCAACGGCGATGGGTTTTTCCTGTGACCGTTAGGTCGTAAGATGCCATGCAATGCCTTCGTCGAATTAAAGCCCAAACCATGGCCCCACGAATAAAAACCAGCGAGCGCATCGTGCAAAACAGCCTTGAGCTGTTCAACCAGCAAGGTGAGCGCAGCGTCAGCACCAACCATATTGCCGCCCATATGGACATGTCGCCGGGCAATCTCTATTACCACTTCCCCAACAAGCAGGCGATCATCGCCGTGCTGTTCAGTGAGTATGAAAACCTGGTGGACAGCTTCCTGCGCCCGCCCCAGGGGCGAGCGGCCACGGTGGAGGACAAGCGCTTCTACCTCCAGGAGCTGCTGGCGGCCATGTGGCGCTACCGCTTCCTGCATCGGGACCTGGAGCACCTGCTCGACAGCGATCCGGAGCTTGCGGCGCGCTACCGACGGTTTTCCCAGCGCAGCCTGATTCACGGCACCGCCATCTATGAAGGCTTCGTCGCTGCCGGCATCCTGAAAATGGACCGGGTGCAGATCGAGTCCCTGACTCTCAATGCCTGGATCATCCTGACGTCCTGGGTGCGTTTTCTGTGCACCACGCGGGAAAATTTCAGTCACCTGAGTGAACAGGCCATCAAGCGTGGCGTTTATCAAGTGCTGGTGCTGGAGGCCGGTTTCGTCACCGATCAGGCCCGCGACGCGGTGGATGCACTGTTCAAAGAATATTACGTCCCGCTGGCCCAGACCCTGGAAGAAGGGCAGTAGGCATCGGATCTCGACTTGACCATACAGGAGCTCACCATGCCCATCGCGCAACTCATCAGCCCCTCAGCCCTTGAGGATAAAAGGTCACAGCCGGGGCTGGTGATCCTCGATTGCCGGTTTGCCCTGGAGGATCCGGATTACGGCCAGTGCAGTTACGCCGAGGGTCATATCGCCGGGGCGTCGTTCGCGGACCTTGAGCGAGATTTGAGCGGGCCGGTGACCAAGGGCGTGACCGGGCGTCATCCGCTGCCGGAGCCCGAGGCCTTGATAGAACGCCTTCAGGCCTGGGGCATCAGCAACGACAGCGACATCGTGCTTTATGACGACGGCCCCGGTGCCTTTGCCGCCCGGGCCTGGTGGCTGCTGGCTTGGCTGGGCAAGCGTGATGGCGTGTTCATCCTCGACGGCGGGCTCAAGGCTTGGCACGCCGCCGGCCTGCCCTTGAGTCTTGATGCCCCCCAGGGCACGCGCGGGACCTTCGCTGGATCGCCCGACGCATCCTTGCTGCTCAGTGCACAAACGCTGCAACAACGCCTCGGCCAACCGGACATGACCCTGCTGGACGCCCGGGCATTGCCGCGCTTCAAGGGCGAAGTCGAGCCGATCGATCCAGTGGCCGGGCACATCCCAGGTGCCCAATGCGCAGCGTTCGCCGACAACTTGGGCGCAGATGGGCGCTTTTTGCCAGTCAATCAGCTCAAGCAGCGCTTCGCCGAGAGACTGGGGGATCGTTCACCGACGGACCTGGTGGCGTACTGCGGCTCTGGCGTGACGGCGTGCCATAACCTGTTTGCCCTGTGCCTGGCAGGCTATCCGCTGGGCAAGCTGTACGCTGGCTCGTGGAGCGAGTGGATTACGGACCCGCAGCGGGAAGTGGCGACGGGTGAATAGATATTGGCAGGGAGCTTCCGTGGCGCCGGTTCAACCCCGGCCCAGACTGGCCAGCCAATGGGGAATCCGCCGCTCCAGGTAATACCCCGGGCGCCGCAACGTCCCGTCGACAAAACCCACATGCCCACCTTGCTCGTGCAACTCAAGTTGGGTTGACGCAGACAACTCCGCAGGCCCGGGCAAACTGTGGGGAAACACGAAAGGATCGTCGGCAGCCTGGATAACCAGGGTCGGCGTCTTGATCCCACCCATGAAATAGCGGCTGGAGGCGCGCCGGTAGTAATCCGCCGCATCCGAGAAACCGTGCAATGGCGCCGTTACGCGGCCATCGAAGTCCCAGAAGGTGCGCATGTTTTCCAACGGGCCCAGCGCCGTCAGGGTCGCCAGGCCTTCGTGGCGTCCGTCGTGCTGGAACTGGCGTTGCTTGTTACGTACATAGATCACCAGCTGGCGCATGAAATGTGCTTGGTAGAACTTGGAGAACCCCTGTCCGATACGGTCGGCGCACTGGTCGAGGCGAAACGGCACCGAGACCGCCACCGCGCCCTGCAACTGGCTGTCGCCGCCGGTTTCCCCCAGGTGCTTGAGCAGCACGTTGCCGCCCAGTGAATAGCCCACCGCAAACAGCGGCGCCAAGGGCCGTCGGGCGCGCAAATGAGCGATGGCGGCGGCCAGGTCTTCGCTGACGCCGGAGTGGTAACTGCGTGGCAACAGGTTCGGCTCGCCCGAACAGCCGCGCCAGTTCAGCGCAACACTGGCCCAGCCTTGACGGCCAAGGGCTTGTTGCAGTCCGGCCACGTAAGGCGAGTTGGACGAACCGGTCAGCCCATGAAGCACCAGCACCAGTGGCGCCTTGGCGCTGTGGGGGCCATGCCAGTCGAGATCGAGGAAGTCACCATCCTCCAGCCACAGGCGCTCGCGCTGGCGATCGACATGGGTGGTCTTGCGCCACAAAGGGCCCCACAAGGTTTGCAAGTGGGGGTTGCGAAGGCCAAGGGCCGGAACGAAAGGTTCAGGTGCGGCGGACATTCTTATTCTCGATGCACTGGCAGCCGTTCAGTCATCGTCCTTTGCCGAGCGCTGCCACAACGCGTAATAGACCCGTCCGGATTTCTGCTCCCGATGCAAACGCCAATTGCCGGGCAAGCCCAGTGTGGACGGGGCGGTCTCGCTTTCAGTGTAGACCCAGGCATCCTCGGCCAGCCACTGCCGTTCCTCGAGCAGGGCGCACACCGTCGGCAACAGGTTCTGGTTGAACGGCGGGTCGAGGAACACCAGGTCGAAGGGCGTTGCCGGCTGGCTGTCGAGGTAGCGCAGCGCGTCGGCCGTTTGCACCTGGCCGACGGTGCAGCGCAGGGTGCCCAGATGCTCCTTCAGGCTCGAGACCGCCAGGCTGCTGGCGTCCAGGGCCTGGCCCATGGCCGCGCCACGGGACAGCGCTTCGAGAAACAACGCGCCGCTGCCGGCGAACGGGTCGAGCACCCTCGCGCCCGCCACGTAAGGTGCGAGCCAGTTGAAGAGGGTCTCCCGCACCCGGTCCGGCGTCGGCCGCAAGCCCGGGGCGTCGGGGAAACTCAGGCGCCGGCTGCGCCATTGTCCGCCAATGATGCGCAATTGGTTCACACCGTTGTGAACGGGTTTCTTGCTGGAATTCGATGGACGGGCCATTAATGCTCCGGTACCCCGAGCGGTTGCTCGGCAGGTTTGTCAGTGGGGGCCGGTAGCGGCTTCTGCGGCACGGTCGGGCCGGCGGTGACGATGACCATTTTGTCCGTGCTCAGGTGTTTGTTCAGTGCAGCCTTGACCTGCTCGACCGTCAGCGCCTGGGACTGGCGCATGAAGTCTTCCAGGTAGCTGAGTGGCAAGTCGTAGAAACCCATGGCGCCGAGCTGGCCGACGATGTCTGCGTTGCTGGCGGTGGACAATGGGAAACTGCCCGCCAGCTCGCGTTTGGCGTCATCGAGTTCTTTCTGGGTGGGGCCGTTCTTGAGGTAATCGGCGAATACCTCCTGCACCAGTTTCAAGGTGCCTTCGCTCATCTCGGCACGGGTTTGCAGGTTGATCATGAACGGGCCGCGGGCCTGCATCGGCGTAAAGCCCGAATAAACGCCGTAGGTCAGGCCGCGCTTCTCCCGGACCTCGGTCATCAGCCGCGTGCCGAAACCACCGCCGCCCAGGATCTGGTTGCCCAGGGACACGGCGGCGAAATCCGGATCGTCCCGGTCGATGCCCAGTTGCGCGAGCATCAGGTTGGTTTGCTTGGACGGGAATTCGATATGGCCAACGCTGGCCTTGGGTTCCACCGGTGCGGGAGTTTTCACCAGGGCGGGACCCTTGGGCAGCGCCACGGATACTTGGCTGGCAATGGCCTCGGCTTCGGCGCGGGACAAATCGCCCACCAAAGCAATCACGGCGTTGCCGGCGGTATAGGCCTTGGCGTGGAATGCCCGGGCCTGGGCCAGTGTGATCGGTGGAATGCTCTCGGCTGTGCCGTCACTGGAATGGGCGTAGGGGTGTTCGCCGTACAAGCGCTTCATCAGCTCCAGCCCCGCCAGCTTGCCGGGGTTCTGTTTCTGGTACTCGAAACCGGAGAGCATTTGGTTCTTGATGCGGGCGAAGGAATCGGCGGGGAAGGTCGGTTTGCCGACCACCTCGGCGAACAGCTTCAACGCCGGCTCGCGTTTGTCCAGCGCGCTGAGGCTGCGCAGGGACGCCACGGCCATGTCGCGGTAGGCGCCGTTGCCGAAGTCCGCGCCGAGGCTTTCGAACCCTTGGGCAATGGCACCGACATCCTTGCCGGCCACGCCTTCGTTGAGCATGGCATTGGTCAGCAGCGCCAGGCCGGGAGCATCGCCGTCCTGGCTGCTGCCGGCGGCGAACGTCAGGCGCAGGTCGAACATCGGCAATTCCCGGGCTTCGACGAACAGTACCTTGGCGCCCTCGGCGGTTTTCCAGGTTTGCACGTCGAGCTGGCGGTGGCTGGGCGCTTTACCGTCGAGTTCCGCCAGTGATTGCAGCTTGTTACCGGATTGGGCGTTGTCCAGGGCCTGGCTCGCGGTGACGCCAGTGGACGGCGTCAGGTAGAAGGCCACGGCACCGACCAGGGCGATGAGTACCAGGCCAACCAGCACCAGGCGCGGTGATTTGCGCTCACTCATGAGCTTTCTCCTCGGGCAGGACGTGCGCAACGCTCAGGCGCGAGCGGGTGAAATACAGCTGGGCTGCCTTCTGGATATCTTGCGGGGTCACGCTTTGCAGCTCGGCGAGCTCGGTGTCCATCAGCTTCCAGGACAGGCCGACGGTTTCCAGCTGGCCGATGGCGGTGGCCTGGCTGGTGATCGAGTCGCGTTCGTACACCAGGCCGGCAATGACCTGGGCGCGCACGCGTTCCAGTTCGTCGGCAGCCGGGGCGGTGGTTTTCAACTGATCGAGCAGGCGCCACAGGCCGGCTTCGGTCTGGGCGAGGGTTTTGTTTTTCTGGGTGTTGGGCGTCGCCGACAAGGTGAACAGCGTGTCGCCACGGGTGAAGGCGTCGTAGTTCGACGAGCCGCCGGACACCAGTTCTTCACCGCGCTCGAGCTGGGCTGGGATCCGCCCGCTGTAGCCGCCGTCCAGCAAGGCCGAGATCAACCGCAGGGCGTTGACCGAACGTTTGTCCGTCGTGGTGGCGATGCTGGGCACGTTGAAGGCCAGCATCAGGCTCGGCAGTTGGGTCTGCACATGCAGGGTGATCTGGCGTTCGCCGGGTTCGGCCAGCTCCAGGGGAATTTTCGCCACCGGCACGTCGCGCCGCGCAATCGGGCCGAAATACCGCTGGGCCAGGGCCTTGACCTCGTCCGGCGTCACGTCGCCGACCACCACCAGGGTGGCGTTGTTCGGGGTGTACCAGGATTCGTACCAGTGCCGCAGCTCCTGCACGGTCATGCGGTCCAGGTCAGCCATCCAGCCAATGGTCGGCGTGTGGTAGCCGCTGGCCGGGTAAGCCATGGCCTTGAAGCGCTCGAAAGCCTTGGACATGGGCTTGTCGTCGGTGCGCATGCGGCGTTCTTCCTTGATTACCTCGATCTCGCGGCTGAACTCCTCCGGCGGCAGGCGCAGGCTGGCCATGCGGTCGGCTTCCAATTCGAAGGCCACGCCCAGGCGGTCACGGGCCAGCACCTGATAGTAGGCAGTGAAATCATCGCTGGTGAACGCGTTTTCTTCGGCGCCCAGGTCCCGCAGGATCAGCGACGCTTCGCCGGGGCCGACTTTTTCGCTGCCCTTGAACATCATGTGCTCCAAGGCGTGGGACAGACCGGTCTGGCCCGGCGTTTCATAGCTGGAGCCAACCTTGTACCAGACCTGTGAGACGACCACCGGCGCACGATGATCTTCACGAACCACGACCTTCAGGCCATTGTCGAGGGTGAATTCGTGGGTGGGTTGTGGGTCGGCAGCCAAGGCTGAAAAGGGCAGACAAACTGTGCTGAGCAGCAGGCCTGCGGCGCGGCGGGCAAGAGCATTCATTCGTGTTTAAACCTGTTGGGCTGCCTGCTAGGTCTTAGCCTCAGCAGGCGAGGAGGTGCTAGGATACTGATCCGTTTTACTGGCGGCCACGCCTATCGGGCGTTTTGTCGGCCCAGGGTGGTCCGCGAGTGTTGGGTTTTTTCGTGGTTCCCTGCGTTTTCGCCGATGATGCCCTGCCAGTCCTTCGTAAAATCGACGATGGGGTGTCCTTGGGACATTTCGACAATCTGTTGCGCGTGAACGAGCTGGATGAAACGCAGTCTGTTCAGCATCGAATATTTATCACCGAGGCGCCCTCGTGGCGCGTCGCTACCGTGAGATAGCCGTCCTCCATGTTTGGTTCCAACGACGACAAGAAGACCCCAGCTGCGGCTGGCGAGAAAAAAGGCCTGTTCGGATGGCTGCGCAAGAAACCGCAGGAATCCGCCGTCGAACAGCCGCAACCGCTGCCAGAGCCTGCCGTCGAGGCGGTGGCCGAGCAAGCGGAGCCGATCGTCCTGCCGATCGCCGAGCCGGTGCTGCAACCGGTCGAGCCTGAGCCCGAACCTGCGCCAGAACCCGTGGCCGAACAGCCGCTGCCCCCGCCCGTCGAGCAGGCCCCCTGGTTGACCCTGCCAGTGGCGGAAGAGCCGGTGGCGTTTGTCGAGGATGAACAGGCCCCGCACATCACCCCGCCGATTCCTGCCCCGACGCATGCTGTCGAGGCGCCAGTCGTCGAACCTGTCGTTGAGCCGCCGGTCGCTGCCATTGTGCCCGTGGTTGCGCAAGCAGCGCCCGAGGCGCAACCGGCTGTGCCGGACACGACCGCTCCCATCGAACCCCTAGCTGTTGCCGAGGAAAGCAAGGTCGGCTTCTTCGCCCGCCTCAAGCAAGGCCTGTCCAAGACCAGCGCCAGTATCGGCGAAGGCATGGCGAGCCTGTTCCTGGGCAAGAAAGTCATCGACGACGAATTGCTCGAAGACATCGAAACCCGCCTGCTGACCGCCGATGTCGGCGTCGAGGCCACTTCGGTGATCATCCAGAGCCTGACCCAGAAGGTCGCGCGCAAGCAGTTGACCGACGCCGACGCGTTGTACAAATCCTTGCAGGGCGAGCTGACCAATATGCTCAAGCCAGTGGAAAAACCGCTGGTGATCGCCTCGCAGAACAAGCCGTTCGTCATTCTGGTGGTAGGCGTCAATGGTGCCGGCAAGACCACCACCATCGGCAAGCTGGCGAAGAAGCTGCAGTTGGAAGGCAAGAAAGTCATGCTCGCCGCCGGCGACACCTTCCGCGCCGCCGCCGTCGAGCAACTGCAGGTGTGGGGCGAGCGCAACAAGATCCCGGTCATCGCCCAGCACACCGGCGCCGACTCCGCTTCGGTGATCTTCGACGCCGTGCAGGCCGCCAAGGCCCGGGGCATTGACGTGCTGATCGCCGACACGGCCGGTCGCCTGCACACCAAAGACAACCTGATGGAAGAGTTGAAGAAGGTTCGCCGGGTCATCGGCAAGCTCGATGCCGAGGCACCCCACGAGGTGCTGTTGGTGCTGGACGCCGGTACCGGCCAGAACGCCATCAACCAGGCCAAGCAATTCAACCAGACCGTCGAACTGACTGGCCTGGCCCTGACCAAGCTCGACGGCACCGCCAAGGGCGGAGTGATTTTCGCCCTGGCCAAGCAATTCGGCCTGCCCATTCGTTATATCGGCGTGGGTGAAAGCATCGACGACTTGCGCACCTTTGAAGCCGAGCCCTTTGTCCAGGCGCTGTTTGCCGAGCGGGAGCATTCATGATTCGTTTCGAACAGGTCGGTAAACGCTATCCGAACGGTCACGTCGGCTTGCATGAGCTGAGCTTTCGGGTCCGTCGGGGCGAGTTTCTGTTTGTCACCGGCCATTCCGGGGCCGGTAAAAGTACCTTGTTGCGTCTGTTGCTGGCGATGGAGCGGCCCTCCACGGGCAAACTGCTGCTGGCCGGGCAGGACCTGAGTACCATCAGCAATGCGCAGATTCCTTACCTGCGTCGGCAGATCGGCGTGGTGTTCCAGAATCATCAGCTGCTGTTCGATCGCACCGTGTTCAATAACGTAGCATTGCCATTGCAGATCCTTGGCCTGTCCAAGGCCGAGATCATCAAGCGCGTGGATTCGGCCCTGGAGCGGGTGGCCCTGTCGGACAAGACCGATCTGTACCCGGGCGACCTGTCCACCGGTCAGCAACAGCGCGTCGGCATTGCGCGGGCCATCGTCCACCGTCCAGCCTTGCTGCTGGCGGACGAACCCACCGGTAACCTCGATCCACGCCTGGCGGCGGAAATCATGGGCGTATTCGAAGACATCAACCGTCTGGGCACCAGCGTGCTGATCGCCAGTCACGACTTGGCCCTGATCGCCCGCATGCGTCACCGCATGCTCACGTTGCAGCGCGGTCGATTGATCGGTGACGGGGAGGCTGGCGTATGAGTGCGACTCGCAGTCCAAAAGTGGCCGAACGCGTGGCCCCGAAGGCCACCGACCCACAGCCGCAAAAGAAAAAGCGTGACGATGATGACGGTCCGGACTTTCCTACGCTGCTGCGTGCCTGGATCGAAAGCCATCGCGCCAGCCTGCTGGACAGCCTGCGACGCCTGGGCAAGCAGCCCATCGGCAGCTTCTTTACCTGCATGGTGATGGCGGTTGCCCTGAGCCTGCCCATGGGCCTGTCATTATTGCTTAACAACGTGGAGCGTCTGGGCGGTTCCTGGCAGCGCGCGGCGCAGATATCCCTGTACCTGCAACTGGACGCGACGCCAGGCGAAGGCGAGGCGTTGCGCGAGCAGATAAAAGCCATGCCAGGCGTGGCCGATGCCGAATACATCAGCCGCGAGCAGGCACTGGAAGAGTTCCAACAGCAGTCCGGCCTGGGCGAAGCCCTGAAGGAACTGCCGGAGAACCCGCTGCCAGGCGTCGTACTGGTAACGCCCAACGAGGTCGACAAGCCGGCCCTGGAAGCATTGAGACAAAGACTTTCCGAACTGCCCAAGGTACAACAGGCGCAGCTTGATTTAGTCTGGGTCGAGCGTCTTGCGGCGATCCTCAAGCTCGGCGACCGGTTTGTCTTCGGTCTGACGGTGCTGTTGGTTTCTGCATTACTTTTGGTGATAGGCAATACCATTCGTCTTCATATTGAAAACCGCCGCACCGAGATAGAAGTGATTAAACTCGTTGGCGGTACGGACAGCTATGTACGCAGGCCTTTCCTTTATATGGGGGCTTTGTACGGCTTCGGCGCCGGGATTCTGTCCTGGGGCGTATTGGCGTTCGGCCTGGATTGGCTGAACGATGCGGTAGTGGGACTGGCCGGTTTGTACGGCAGCGATTTCGCGTTGGCCGGCGTGCCAGTCGCCGACGGTCTGTCGCTCTTGCTTGGCGCGGTGCTGTTGGGTTATATCGGTGCATGGATTGCGGTCGCACGCCACTTGCGTGAGCTGGCGCCAAAATAGGTTTTTTTGCGCGTATTGACCTTTCAGTTTTTGTGGGAACTTGTCCTACGGTTCCCGGTCAATTTTCGCAGTGCTGAACTGCACGAGTTATGTGAGTCGGAGGTTTTTTCGTATGACCACTTCTTTGCAACCTGCTTATGCTCTGGTCCCGGGTGCGAACCTGGAGGCCTATGTGCACACGGTGAACAGCATTCCATTGCTGACACCTGAGCAGGAGCGTGAACTGGCCGAGAGTCTCTATTATGAGCAGGATCTTGAGGCGGCTCGGCAGATGGTGCTCGCCCACCTGCGTTTTGTCGTACATATCGCCCGCAGCTATTCCGGCTACGGGCTGGCCCAGGCCGACCTGATCCAGGAAGGCAACGTCGGCCTGATGAAGGCGGTCAAGCGTTTCAACCCGGAAATGGGTGTGCGCCTGGTGTCGTTTGCGGTGCACTGGATCAAGGCGGAAATCCACGAGTTCATCCTGCGCAACTGGCGCATCGTGAAAGTCGCGACCACCAAGGCCCAGCGCAAGCTGTTCTTCAACCTGCGCAGCCAGAAGAAGCGCCTGGCCTGGTTGAACAACGAGGAAGTCCATCGCGTGGCCGAAAGCCTGGGCGTAGAGCCTCGGGAAGTGCGCGAGATGGAAAGTCGCCTGACCGGCCATGACATGGCGTTCGACCCGGCTGCCGAAGCGGACGACGACAGCGCGTTCCAATCGCCGGCCAACTACCTGGAAGACCACCGGTACGACCCGGCGCGTCAGCTGGAAGACGCCGACTGGAGCGACAACTCCAACACCAACCTGCACGAAGCCCTGGAAGTGCTGGACGAGCGCAGCCGCGACATTCTCTACCAGCGCTGGTTGGCTGAGGAAAAAGCCACGCTGCACGACCTGGCGCAGAAGTACAACGTGTCGGCCGAGCGGATTCGCCAGCTTGAGAAAAGCGCGATGAACAAGCTCAAGGTGTCGATTGCGGCCTGACCGGCGGCAACGCTAATACAAAAACGCCCCGACCGGTGATGGTCGGGGCGTTTTTGTTTGTGCTCAATGTCGGACCCGAGACTCCACCTGTGGGAGCGGGCTTGCTCGCGAATTCGGTACACCAGATACATCGATGTGGACTGACACACCGCATTCGCGAGCAAGCCCGCTCCCACAGGGGGTCTTCAGTGTTTGGGCTATTGGGCCCACGGTGCCCGTCGCGAATCATTGAGCCCCAGCAAATAACTATCGCCGCCCAACTGGCTCATCTGCTGGCGGATCCAGCTCGCCCGCCGCAATACATAGGGGCTCGGTCGGCTGGCGCTCCACACCCGCGGGTTGGGCAACACCGCCGCCAGCAGGCTGGCCTGTTGCCGGGACAAGGCGTCAGCGCTGGTGCGGAAGTGATGCCGTGCCGCCGCTTCTGCCCCGAACACACCGTCATCCCACTCGACGCTGTTGAGATACACCTCGAGGATCCGTTGCTTGGGCCAGAACACCTCGATCAGCGCCGTGAACCAGGCTTCCAGCCCTTTGCGCAGCCAACTGCGGCCCGACCACAAAAACAGATTCTTGGACACTTGCTGGCTGAGGGTACTGGCGCCGCGAATCGAACCGCCACGCCCGTTGTGAGCGAACGCGGCCTGGATGGCGCTGATGTCGAAGCCCCAATGCTCGGGGAATTTCTGGTCTTCACCAGCAATCACCGCAATTTTGAGGTTGTCGGAAATCCGCTCCCAAGGCTGCCAGGTGCGCTGCAGGTCGATCGGTTCACCGCCAAACCAGGATTCAACCTTGCGCTCGATCATCAACGCGGTGAACGGCGGCGGCACCACACGAAACAGCAGCACCAGCACAACGCTGCCGACGGCGAACCAGAGCAGGGCTTTAAGGAATCGTCGAAACAATGTACGCAGCATAGAGATGGCTTGGCCGAACCCGTCGAGCGGGCCATTATACAGACCCTGTCCACCGAGTCTGAGGAGTTCTCATGCTGCGTAGCTTTCTGATGCTGGCTGCTTTTTTCGGCTTCACGGGCGTAGCACTGGGGGCGTTTGCCGCCCACGGCCTGAAAAACCGCCTGAGCGCCGATTACCTGGCGATTTTCCACACCGGCGTCACCTACCAACTGGTGCACACCCTGGCGTTGTTGGGCGTGGCGTTGCTGGCCACGCACATTCCCGGTCGCATCGTCACCTGGGCCGGGATTTCATTCGTGATTGGCATCCTGCTGTTCTCAGGCAGTCTGTATCTGTTGACGATGACCGGCATCACCAAGCTGGGCATCATCACACCGTTTGGCGGACTGGCGTTCCTGATTGGCTGGCTCTGCCTGGGCCTCGCGGCGTGGCGCTTGCAGCTTGCCGCTTGAAGCTCGCCGCTTATAGCTGACCAAGGGACTTGGGTCACCCTGACTGATCGGGCTAGAATGCCAGCCCCTAAAAATGATGGCGGCATCCGGCATGCGCATTCAGTTGAACGGCGAACCCCTTGAACTGCCCGATGGCGAAACCGTCGCGGCCCTGCTGACCCGTCTGGAACTCACCGGACGCCGCGTCGCGGTGGAGCTCAATCTGGATATCGTCCCGCGTAGCCAGCATGCCGACACGACTCTCAACGAGGGTGACCAGGTTGAAGTCGTGCACGCCATTGGCGGCGGCTGAACCCCCTCGGCTTCGCAGTATTTCGCAAGAACCTCACCCCTACAGAGGATTTCCCATGAGCATCGTTCGTAGCGACAAGCCCTTCGTCCTGGCCGGTCGTACCTACCAGTCGCGCTTGCTGGTAGGCACCGGCAAATACCGCGACATGGAAGAAACCCGCTTGGCCATCGAAGCCTCGGGCGCCGAAATCGTGACCGTCGCCGTGCGCCGCACCAACATTGGCCAGAACCCGGGCGAACCGAACCTGCTGGATATCCTCCCGCCGGACCGCTACACCATCCTGCCGAACACCGCCGGTTGCTTCGACGCCATCGAGGCCGTGCGCACTTGCCGACTGGCCCGTGAGCTGCTTGACGGCCACAACCTGGTGAAGCTGGAAGTGCTGGCGGACCAGAAGACCCTGTTCCCCAACGTGATCGAAACCCTCAAGGCCGCAGAAACATTGGTCAAGGAAGGTTTCGACGTGATGGTCTACACCAGCGATGACCCGATCATTGCCCGTCAACTGGCGGAAATCGGCTGCATTGCGGTCATGCCGCTGGCCGGCCTGATCGGCACGGGCCTGGGGATCTGCAACCCGTACAACCTGCAGATCATCCTCGAAGAAGCCAAGATCCCGGTGTTAGTGGATGCCGGTGTCGGCACTGCCTCCGACGCCACCATCGCCATGGAACTGGGTTGCGAAGCGGTGCTGATGAACTCCGCCATCGCCCACGCCCAACAGCCGATCCTGATGGCTGAAGCCATGAAGCACGCCATTGTGGCGGGTCGCCTGGCCTATCTGGCCGGCCGCATGCCGAAAAAACTCTACGCCAGCGCCTCCTCGCCGCTGGATGGTCTGATCAAGTAAGAGCCATTGATGACTGAATCGAACGACACGCCTGTCCTGCCGGAAGAAGGCGAAGAGCGCCAACACCGCCGCATCAAGAGTTTCGTGATGCGCGCCGGGCGCATGACCGAAGGCCAACAACGCGGTCTGGAACAGGGCGCGCCGCTGTTCGTGCTGCCCCTGGCCGATGAACCGGTGGATTTCGACCAGGTGTTCGGCCGTTCGGCCCCGCGCTCGCTGGAAATCGGCTTCGGCATGGGCCACTCGCTGCTGGAAATGGCCGCCGCTTCGCCGGAACAGGATTTCATTGGCGTGGAAGTGCATCGCCCTGGCGTCGGTGCGCTGCTCAACGGCGTGCTGACCCAAGGATTGACCAACCTGCGGGTCTACGATTGCGACGCCATCGAAGTGCTCAACCGCTGCGTGGCCGATAACAGTCTCGACCGGCTGATGCTGTTCTTCCCCGATCCGTGGCACAAAAGCCGCCATCACAAGCGCCGTATCGTCCAGGCTTCATTCGCTGAGCTGGTGCGTAGCAAGTTGAAGGTCGGTGGCGTGCTGCACATGGCCACCGATTGGGAGCCCTACGCCGAATACATGCTGGAAGTGATGAACGTCGCACCGGGTTATCGCAACCTGGCCGAAGACGGCAAATGCGTCCCGCGCCCGGCCGAACGACCGATCACCAAGTTCGAGCGCCGTGGCGAACGGCTCGGGCATGGGGTTTGGGATTTGAAGTTCGAGAAGCTGGCGTAAGCATCACGCAATACCCAATGTGGGAGCGGGCTTGCTCGCGAATGCGGTGTATCAGGCAAATTATTGTCGTCTGACACACCGCATTCGCGAGCAAGCCCGCTCCCACAGTTATTTAGGGGGGGCGCTAAATCAGCGTCGATCCGCCACCACGCCAATCAACACCAGCACCACCAACAGCACCGGTGCCAGGCTGTAGTTGTTGAACTGGCTCAACCCCCTGACGACCCATGGCGTGGCGTAGATCAGTGCCGCGCCGCTGCCGATCATGCACAGCAGGGCGATCAGCGGGACGCGCAGGGCGCCGGCGATGCTGCCCAGGCGTTGTTCGACCCAGCCCTTGATGTCCGCGCCAAACAGCACCAGCAGGCAGCCCACCAGCGCCAGGGAGATTTCCGACAGGTTGCTGCGGCTCCAGCGGGACACGGTGGCGAGCAGGTCGAGTACCAGATCCATTCGATTTCCTTTGTGTTGATCAGCTCAAGAATGTTTGCAGCAAGTCGTTGAGAAACAATTGTCCGCGCTCGGTGGCTGCCAGACGTGTCGGTTCGACCTGCAACAAACCGCTTTGTTCGGCCTCGCGCCGGCCTTCGGCCAGGCTTTCCAGGGGCAGCCCGGTGCGCTCGGGGTAGAGCCGCGCTTCCACGCCTTCGGTCAGGCGCAGGGCGTTCATCAAGAACTCGAATGGCAGCTCTTCGTTGGCCAGGGCTTTCTCGCCGGCCAGGAAACGTTTGGCCGGGTTGAGGTAATCCTTGGGCAGGCGGGTCTTCCAGGTGCGAACGATGCGTCCGTCCGGATGACTGAGCTTGCCATGGGCGCCGGCACCGATGCCGATGAAGTCGCCGAAGCTCCAGTAATTGAGGTTATGCCGCGCCGGCCTGCCGGGCTGGGCATACGCCGAGACTTCGTACTGGGCGTAGCCGTGCTCGGCCAGCAGCGCTTGACCGGCTTCCTGGATGTCCCAGAGCGTGTCGTCTTCGGGCAGGGTCGGCGGTTGGTTCCAGAACACCGTATTCGGCTCCAGCGTCAGCTGGTACCAGGACAGGTGCGTTGGCTTCAAGGCGATGGCCTGGCGCAGATCGCCCAGGGCATCGTCGAGGGACTGATCGGGCAGGCCATGCATCAAGTCCAGGTTGAAGTTATCGAAGCCGGCCTGACGGGCCATGCCGGCGGCGCGTATCGCCTCGTCACCGTTATGGATCCGGCCCAGGGCCTCGAGCTTGGCCTGCTGGAAACTCTGGATGCCGATGGACAGGCGGTTGATCCCCAGCGCCCGGTAGGCCACGAATTTTTCCTGCTCGAAGGTGCCGGGGTTGGCTTCCAGGGTGATTTCGATATCCGGGGCGAAGGCGATTCGTGCCTCGACACCTTTGAGCAACCGGCCCAGGGCCTGGGCGCTGAACAGGCTGGGGGTGCCGCCGCCGAAGAAGATCGAGCTCAACGCGCGTCCATGCACCCCGTGCAGGTCCTGGTCAAGGTCGGCCAGCAAGGCGTCGACGTACTCCTCTTCCGGCAGTTGCGCGCTGGCGGTGTGGGAATTGAAGTCGCAATACGGGCATTTGCGCACGCACCAGGGGATGTGGACGTACAGCGCCAGGGGCGGCAGCACCGGCAGCGGCGCCCGAGGCGTTTGTGCTCCGCCGTGAATCAGCGGGGCTGGAGCGTCATCGGTCATTGCAGACCCAGGCGCTGACGCAGCAGGACCATGGCCCGGGCGCGGTGGCTCAGCTGGTTTTTTTCCACCGGGCCGAGCTCGGCGCTGGAGCAATTGCGTTCCGGCACCCAGAACAGCGGGTCGTAGCCGAAACCGTGCTCGCCACTGGCCTCGGTGAGGATGCGCCCGTGCCACAAACCTTCGCAGAGGATCGGCAGCGGATCATCGGCATGCCGCACCAGGGCCAGGACGCACACGAACTGCGCGCCGCGTTCGGCTTCAGGCACGTCCTTGAGGGCTTCGAGCAGCTTGGCATTGTTCGCCGCGTCACCTTTGCCGTCGGCGTAGCGGGCCGAATAAATGCCCGGCGCGCCACCCAGGAAGTCCACCGCCAGCCCGGAGTCGTCGGCCAACGCCGGCAGGCCCGAGATGCGCGCAGCGTTGCGCGCCTTGAGGATGGCATTCTCGACGAATGACAGGCCGGTCTCTTCAGGTTCGACCTGGCTGAATTCGCCAATCGAGCGCAACTGCACCGAGCCACCGAGCATGGCCTGGAGTTCCTTGAGTTTGCCGGCGTTGTGGCTGGCGAGTACGAGTTGGGTGAAGTTCATCATTCGCCGGGGAACAGTTCCTGGTTGAAGTTGAGGGTGTTGATCTTGTCGCCGGTCTGCACCTTGATCTCGAAGGTGCGGGTTTCCTGCTGGTTCACCGGGTATTGGGCGATGTAGTAGATCGCGTCTTGCTCGACCACCTGCTTGAATTTCAATGGCACGCTCTGGCTGGTGAGGTCTTTCACCGTGCCGCTGACGTCAGCGACCAATGGCTTGCCGGACTTGATCACCGAAACGTTGATAACGCCCTGGTTCTTGCTGCGGATCAGCTCGGCGGCCTTGGCGATATCCGGCGTCAGGTAAGTGGAATTGAAGGTGTTGTAGTGCACGGTGACGTCGCCGAACACTTCCTTGCGCTCGCCCTTGATGGCATCGGCGGCCATGACGCCGGCGCCCAGGCAAGCGGTGATGAGAAACAACGCTAGACGTTTCATGTCGTGCTCCTGATGAGGCCGGGGTTCACACCGCGACCTGGTAATCGCTGAGGCCTGGGCTGCTGACCCGATAGATGCCTATCTCACCTAACAGGTTAGGCCAAAGCTTGCTGGCCCACCCGTGGCGATGCTGCTGGTCCACCGCCAGGCGGTCGATGACCTTGGCTTCCCGCTCGCGGCACAGCGCCTCGAAGTCCTCAAACGTACAGAAGTGGATGTTTGGCGTGTTGTACCAGGTATAGGGCAGGAATTCCGATACCGGCATGCGGCCCTTGCTCGCCAGGTACCAGCGGCAGCGCCAATGCCCGAAGTTGGGAAAGGTGATGATGCACTGGCGCCCGACCCGCAGCATTTCGTCGAGGATCTTGTCCGGATAATGCACCGCTTGCAGGGCCTGGGTCATGACCACGATGTCGAAGCTGTTGCTGGCGAAGTTGCCCAGGCCCTTGTCCAGGTCCTGCTCGATGACGTTGATGCCCTTGGCGACGCACTCGGCAATGTTCTGCGGGTCGTTTTCCAGGCCATAGCCGCTGACCTGCTTGTTATCGCGCAGCCAGGTCAGCAGTTCGCCGTTGCCGCAACCCAGGTCGAGCACGCGGCTGCCGGCGGGGATCCATTCCTGGATGATGTCCAGATCGGCTCTCATGGCGTCCTCACAGCGTTATACGGTTCATGTAGTTGCCGAACGCCTGCAGGTAGCGCGGGATCGGGATCAAAAAGGCGTCGTGGCCCTGGGGCGCGTCGATTTCCAGGTAGCAGACATCCTTGCGCGCAGCCATCAGCGCATCCACCAGTTCCCGCGAGCGGGCCGGGGAGAAGCGCCAATCGGTGGTAAACGACATCACGCAGAACTTGGCCGTGGCATTGGCGAAGGTTTTCGCCAGGTTATCGTCGAAGTTCGCCGCCGGGTCGAAGTAGTCCAGGGCCTTGGTCATCAGCAGGTAGGTGTTGGCGTCGAACCGCCCGGAGAACTCCTCGCCCTGATAACGCAGGTAGCTTTCCACCTGGAACTCGACGCTGTGGAAGTCGTAGTTGAGCTTTTCGCTCTTGAGACCACGGCCGAATTTTTCGCCCATGGAATCATCGGACAGGTAGGTGATGTGCCCGACCATCCGCGCCAGCATCAAGCCGCGCTTGGGGATCACGCCATGTTCCTGGAACGAACCGCCGTGGAATTCGGGATCGGTGAGAATCGCCTGGCGTGCCACTTCGTTGAACGCAATGTTCTGCGCCGACAACTTGGGGGCCGAGGCAATGGCTAGGCAATGACGCACGCGGTCCGGGTAGGTGATGGTCCATTGCAGCGCCTGCATGCCGCCCAGGCTGCCACCGATCACTGCCGCCCATTGCCCGATGCCGAGGCGATCGGCCAGGCGAGCCTGGCTGTGGACCCAGTCTTCCACCGTCAGCACCGGGAAATCGGCGCCAAAGGGCTTGCCGGTGTCCGGGTTGAGGCTGCTGGGGCCGGTGGAGCCGTTGCAGCCGCCGAGGTTGTTCAGGCTGACCACGAAAAATCTGCTGGTGTCGATGGGCTTGCCCGGGCCGATGCAACTGTCCCACCAGCCCGGCTTGCGGTCGTCGATGCTGTGGTAGCCGGCGGCGTGGTGATGGCCCGACAAGGCGTGGCAAATCAGCACGGCATTGCTCGCCGTGGCATTGAGGGTGCCGTAGGTTTCGTAGATCAGGTCATAGGCTGGCAACGAACGGCCGCAGGCCAGGGCCAGGGGCTCGCTGAAATGCGCCATTTGCGGCGTCACCAGACCAACGGAATCGGGGGGAAAGGCAGCTGGCATCGACCCTGCTCGCGTTGAAATGAGGCGTAAGTCTAAAGACCGCTGTGGCGGGGGGCAAGCAAACGGCTGCGCTGTCGTTTTTGTGGTGAGGGAGCTTGCTCCCTCACCACAGGGATCAGGCAGCCTGGGTCAGATCAGCAGGCGCAGGATTTCCGGCATCATGGTCATCGCCGCCAGGTTGTTGATCACCAGCATGTCGATCAGCTTGAGCACCATGAACGCCAGGATTGGCGAGATATCCAGGCCGCCGAGGTTCGGCACGATGCGGCGGAACGGCGCCAGGGCCGGCTCGCAGATCTGGTTCACCAGTTCGGCACCCGGGTTATGGCTGCCTTGGGCGACCCACGACAGGATCACGCTGATGATCAGGGCAAAGAAGAAAATCTTCAGGAACAGTGCAGTCACGCCAATGATCGACCAGATCAGCAGTTGCAGCGGGTTGCCGGTGGTGCCGTAGGTCAGCAGCAGGGTCAGGGCCATCAGCGCCAATTGCACGAGGATCGCCAGGACCAGCGACGACATGTCCAGGCCGAACAGGCTGGGGATGATCCGGCGCAGGGGCTTGAGCAGCGGTTGGGTGGCCTTGACGATGAACTGGCACAGCGGGTTGTAGAAGTTGGCGCGCACCAGTTGCAGCACGAAACGCAGCAGCACGATCAGCAGGTACAGGCTGCCGAGGGTTTGCAGCACGTAGACCGCTGCAGTGTTCAATCCAATCATGAATGGCTCCTTATTGGCCCAGTTGTTCGGCCATCTCGGCCGAGCGGTGCGCGGCGGCGCCGAGTGCTTTTTCCACCAGGGCTTCGAAGCCCCCGGCCTGGAACGATTTGATGGCCGCTTCGGTGGTGCCGGCCGGCGAAGTCACGCGGCGACGCAGCTCGGCCGCGTCGACATCGCTGGAGACTGCCATGTGCGCGGCGCCGAGAGCGGTCTGCAAGGTCAGCTTCGCAGCGATGTCCCGTGGCAGGCCGAGCTTCTCGCCGGCGGCGGTCATGGCTTCGATCAGCAGGAAGAAATACGCCGGGCCCGAGCCGGAAACCGCGGTTACCGCATCCAGCTGTTGCTCGGTTTCCAGCCAGAGCGCCAGGCCCACGGCCGACAGCAGCGTTTCGGCTTGCTGGCGTTGTTCGCGGGTCACCTGTTCGGTGGCAAACAGGCCGCTGACGCCCTGGCGCAGCAGTGCCGGGGTGTTGGGCATGCAGCGCACGATGGGTTGCGCGCCGAGCCAGTTGTTCATGCTGGCACAGGTGATGCCCGCTGCAATCGATACCACCAGTTGATGAGGCTTGAGGCTTGGGCGAAGGGCTTGGCACACGGTCTTCATGGCTTGTGGCTTGACCGCCAGCACAATGACATCCGCGCCATCGATGGCCTGGGCGTTGTCGGCGAAGGTTTCGATGCCGTGCTCGGCGCTCACCCGGGTGCGGGTCTCTTCGCCCGGATCGCTGGCGCGGATCTGCAAGGCGGCCAGGCCCTTGGCCCGCAGGCCCCCGATCAGGCTGGCGGCCATGTTGCCGGCGCCGATGAAGGCAATACGCGTGTTGCTCATGACAGGTCCTTATAAAGAGATGAGTGGGCCATGTTTCAAGATTGTCCGTAGTCGCGGGCGCCGAACAGGGCGGTGCCGATGCGTACCCAGGTGGCGCCCTGGGCAATCGCCGACTCGAGGTCATGGCTCATGCCCATCGACAGCGTGTCCAGTGGCAGTCCGAGGCTGGCTTGCAGGCGTTGAACCGCGGCGAAGGCCGCATCCTGGGCGGCGCGGTCTTCGGTGGGTTCGGGAATCGCCATCAACCCACGCAACTTCAGGCGCGGCAGGGCGCAGATGGCGTTGGCCAATGCTGGCAGGTCTGCCGGGGTGCAGCCGGATTTGCTGGCTTCACCGCTGACATTGACCTGTATGCAGATATTCAGCGGCGCCAGGTCGGCCGGCCGTTGCTCGGACAGGCGCTGTGCAATTTTCAAGCGATCCACGGAGTGCACCCAGTCGAAATGTTCAGCGATCGCGCGCGTCTTGTTCGATTGAATGGGGCCGATGAAGTGCCAGATCAAGGGCAGGTCGGTCAGTTCGACCTGTTTGCCAAGCGCCTCTTGCAGGTAGTTCTCACCGAAGTCCCGCAAGCCGGCGGCATAGGCTTCGCGCAGGGCCTGGGCGGGTTTGGTCTTGCTCACGGCCAGCAGCTGGACACTGTGTTCGGCACGCTGGGCGGCCTGCTCCGCAGCGCGGATGCGGGATCTAACCTGAACGATGTTGTCTGCTATGGTGGACATAAAGAAGCGCCAGCGGTGAGGTTCGCGGCATTCTACTGGAATTGAGGAGCGCTATGGATATCACTGAACTGCTGGCGTTCAGCGCCAAACAGGGAGCGTCGGACCTGCACCTGTCCGCCGGGCTGCCGCCCATGATCCGCGTGGATGGCGATGTGCGGCGGATCAACCTGCCGGCGCTGGACCACAAGCAGGTCCATGAGTTGATCTTCGACATCATGAACGACCGGCAACGGGTAGATTACGAGAAGTTTCTGGAAACCGATTTTTCTTTTGACGTACCGGGCATCGCGCGGTTTCGGGTCAACGCCTTCAATCAGAATCGCGGTGCGGGTGCCGTGTTCCGGACCATTCCCTCGAAGGTCCTGACCATGGAAGACCTGGGGATGGGCGAGGTATTTCGCAAGGTGACCGAAGCAGCTCGCGGCCTTGTGCTGGTGACCGGGCCAACCGGCTCAGGCAAGTCCACCACCCTCGCGGCGATGATCGATCACCTGAACAGCCATAAACACCACCACATCCTCACCATCGAAGACCCGATCGAATTTGTCCACGAGCCGCGCAAATGCCTGATCAATCAGCGCGAAGTGCACCGCGACACGCAAAGCTTCTCCACCGCCTTGCGCTCGGCCCTGCGGGAGGATCCCGACGTAATCCTGGTGGGGGAAATGCGCGACCTGGAGACTATCCGCCTGGCGTTGACCGCTGCCGAAACCGGCCACTTGGTATTTGGCACCCTGCATACCACGTCGGCGGCCAAGACCATCGACCGGGTGGTGGACGTGTTCCCGGGCGATGAGAAGTCGATGGTGCGCTCGATGCTGTCGGAGTCGTTGCAGGCGGTGATTTCCCAGACGCTGGTCAAGAAGATCGGCGGCGGGCGGGTCGCGGCCCATGAAATCATGTTGGGCACCTCGGCCATCCGCAATCTGATCCGCGAAGACAAGATCGCGCAGATGTATTCATCGATCCAGACCGGTGGCTCGCTGGGGATGCAGACCCTGGACATGTGCTTGAAGGACCTGGTGAACAAGGGCCTGATCAGCCGCGAACATGCGCGGGAAAAGGCGCGGACGCCGGATAACTTTTAGCGGGAAAGAGGGAGCTCTTGTGGCGAGGGAGCTTGCTCCCGCTGGGCCGCGAAGCGGACCCAAAATGATTGGGTCCAGGGAGATCATTGGTCTGTTTGGGGCGGTTGCGCCACCCAGCGGGAGCAAGCTCCCTCGCCACAAGGCCGTGTACGGTTCGGATCAGCGCTGCACAACCCGCATCGCCGCCGGTTCTTTCGGCAAGACCCGCTTGGCAACCACGTAATGGGTGTCCCAGTACGGTTTGTTCAAGGTGTCGATGGTCACCGACTTGCCACGGCGCGGGGCGTGGATGAAACGGTCGTTGCCCAGGTAGATGGCTACGTGGTTGACCCGGCGGCTCTTGAGCTTGAAGAAGATCAGGTCGCCGGGCTTGAGATCCTTGCGCTCGACCTTCTCGCCGTGGCCGGCGGCCATGGCGTTGGAGGTGCGCGGCAGATCGAAAGTCGCATCATTGAAGGCGTATTTCACCAGTCCGCTGCAATCGAAGCCTTTACTTGGGCTGCTGCCGCCCCAACGATAGGGTGTACCGAGGACGTTCACCGCGCGGCTCAATACGTTGCTGCTCGCTTTGGTCGCCATCGGCGCAACCAGCGCGCTGTTGGCAGTACCCGAGCGCTGGGTGTTTTGCTTGTTCTTGCTCGAAGGAGCAGAAACGTGGGATTTAGGGGTAAAGCCGTTGACGTTGGGAAGACGTTGCTCACGATTGGTGGCGTGGGCGGCCAGTGGCAATAATAGGCAAATGGTTAGCCATGTCTTGAAAAATGGACGCATTAGGCAGGGCTCTTAAAGGTTAGCGCGCAACTTTATAACAGCTTTTTTTGCCTTTCCGAGGCCGTTTGTCGATTCGAAACCCAGCGTCAAATCCCTATAAATGCGACAAATTGCCCCGATTGTCCGACACAGCCCCTGTGTCACGGGGCTTTCATCGATTCGGTTGGTCCAGGACCGCTTGTCGGCGAGACACAAAAAAGTCACAAAAAGTCCGAAAAAATTTATCTATCGAGGCAAAAGAGACTCTCCATGAACAGCTATCAACAGGACACGAGCTCCGATACCCACAGCAAAGTCATCGGGTATCTGCTCTGGATTTTCGGTTTCACCGGTGCCCATCGTTTTTATTACGGCAAGCCCGTCACCGGCACGATCTGGTTCTTCACCTTCGGCCTGTTGGGCATTGGCTGGCTGATCGACCTGTTCCTGATCCCGGCCATGGACCGCGAAGCCGATCTGCGCTTCACTCCGGGGCCGATCGAATACACCGTGGCGTGGATCCTGCTGACGTTTCTCGGCGTGCTGGGCGTGCACCGCATGTACCAGGGCAAATGGCTCAGCGGGATTATCCTGCTGACCGGCGGGGTGTTTTTCCTGGGGGTGCTGTATGACTTCTGGACGCTGAACGATCAGGTCTCGATTCGCAATGCGCAGAAGCGGGGGGCTTTTCGGTAAGACGGGGCGATCCAGTCGCCTGCATTCGCGAGCAAGCCCGCTCCCACATTTGATCCGAGGCGTTCACAAAACATGTGATCACTGAAGATCCAGTGTGGGGGCGGGCTTGCTCGCGAAGCAGTCGCCGAGGTATCAAGCCTGGTGAGTGATCCGCCCGTCCATCAAGGTGTAGCGCACCACACCCGGCAAGCTGTGGCCCAGGAACGGGCAGTTGTCGCCCTTGGAGCGCCAGGTTTCACCCGCGACGGTGGAAGCTGAGGGATCGAACAGCACCAGGTCCGCCGCTGCGCCAACCGCCAGTTTCCCAGCGGGTAGTTGCAGCGCCTGGGCCGGGCCGGCGCTCAGGCGTGCCAGCAGGGTCGGCAAGTCCAGCAAACCGTCTTCCACCAGCGTCAGCGCCAGCGGCAGCAGCAGTTCGACACTGCTGATGCCCGGCTCGGTGGCCCCGAACGGTGCCAGCTTGGCATCGCGCTCGTGGGGTTGGTGATGGCTGGAGATGGCCGAGATCACTCCGGATTTCACGGCTTCGCGCAGGCCGTCGCGGTCGGCGCGGGTGCGCAGTGGCGGCTGGACGTGATAGACGCTGTTGAAATCGATCAGCGCTTCGTCGGTCAGGATCAGTTGGTACAGCGCTACGTCGGCGGTCACCGGCAACCCACGGGCCTGGGCCTGGGCAATCAGTGCCGCACCGCGGGCGCTGGTCAGTTGGCTGAAATGCGCGCGCACGCCGCTTTGCTCTACCAGCAGCAGATCCCGCGCCAGGGCCACGGTCTCGGCGGTTTCCGGAATGCCTGGCAGACCGAGGAAACTGGCGGTGGGGCCTTCGTGGGCCAGGCCACCTTCGGCTAGATCGTGATCCTGGGAGTTGAAGATCACCGTCAGGCCGAAGGTCGCTGCGTATTCCAGGGCGCGGCACAGGGTACGGGTGTTGCGAAAGCTGTTGAGGCCGTTGCCGAACGCCACGCACCCGGCGTCACGCAGGGCGATGAGCTCGGCCAGTTGCTCGCCGTCGAGGCCTTTGCTCAAGGCGCCGATCGGGAAGACCTTGGTGTTGCCGGCTTCACGGGCGCGGTCGAGGATCAGTTCGGCCACGGCCGAGGTATCCAGCACCGGTTTGGTCTGTGGCGGGCAGCACAGGCTGGTCACGCCACCGGCAGCGGCGGCGCGGGTTTCGCTGACGATGCTGCCTTTGCGGCTGTAGCCGGGTTCGCGCAGCGCAACGTTCAGGTCCACCAGGCCGGGGGCGGCCACGAGCCCTTGGGCGTCGAGGACTTCGGCAGCCACGAAACCGGTCGGTGCGGCGCCCAGGGCGACGATTTTGCAGGCATCGATATGAATGTCGGTCACTTGATCCAGGCCACTGGCTGGATCGATCACGCGTGCGCCGAGAATGCTGAGCTTCACTGGGCGTTCTCCTGGTCGAATTGGCGCTGGGCCGTTTGCCCGCTCATGGCCATGGACAGCACGGCCATGCGGATGGCGATGCCGTAGGTGACCTGGTTGAGGATCACCGAATGCGGCCCGTCGGCCACCGCCGACTCGATCTCCACGCCGCGGTTGATCGGCCCGGGGTGCATGACGATGGCATCCGGCTTGGCGCCGGCCAGGCGAGCGGTGGTCAGGCCGAACAGGCGGTAGAACTCGCCTTCGCTGGGCAGCAGGCCGCCGGTCATGCGTTCGCGCTGCAGGCGCAGCATGATCACCACGTCCACATCTTTCAGGCCTTCGGTCATGTCGGTGTAGACCTTCACCCCGTATTGCTCGACGCCGATGGGCAGCAGGGTTTTCGGCGCGATTACGCGGATGTCGGGGCAGCCGAGGGTCTTGAGGGCCAGCATGTTCGAACGGGCTACCCGCGAGTGCAGGATGTCGCCGACGATGGCCACCGAGAGGTTTTCGAAGCTGCCCTTGTGCCGACGGATGGTCAGCATGTCGAGCATGCCCTGGGTCGGGTGGGCGTGACGGCCGTCGCCACCGTTGATGATCGCCACTTGCGGGCACACATGCTCGGCGATGAAGTGCGCCGCGCCGGAATCACCGTGACGCACGACGAACATGTCGGCGGCCATGGCTTCGAGGTTGCGCAGGGTGTCGAGCAGGGTTTCACCCTTGCTTGCCGAGGATGTGGACACGTTGAGGGTGATCACGTCCGCCGACAGGCGCTGGGCCGCCAGTTCGAAGGTGGTGCGGGTGCGGGTGGAGTTTTCGAAGAACACGTTGCACACGGTCTTGCCGCGCAGCAACGGGACTTTTTTCACCGCCCGGGCGCCGACTTCGAGGAACGAGTCGGCGGTGTCGAGGATTTCCGTCAGCAGCTCGCGGCGCAGGCCGTCGAGGGACAGGAAGTGCCGCAGCTGGCCCTGATCGTTGAGCTGCAGCGGGCGCTTGGTTTCGAGAGGCGTCATCGCGATGGACTCTTACAAGGGCAGTTAAAGGGCAAGGTCTTGCAGTTCGAGTTGCAGCGGCGACGGTCCGGAGAGCTTGACCCGCTCATGGGCGGCCAGCGTCAAGGTTGCGCCGACCACGTTCGGGCGGATCGGCAGCTCGGCGGCGTCCAGGTCCAGCAGGCAGACCAGCGTCACGCTGGCCGGGCGGCCGTAGTCGAACAGTTCGTTCATGGCGGCGCGGATGGTCCGGCCGCTCATCAGTACGTCGTCGATCAGCACCAGGTGCTGGCCTTCGATCTCGAAAGGCAGGGCCGACGGGCGTACTTGCGGGTGCAGGCCGTTCTGGCTGAAGTCGTCGCGGTAGAAAGACACGTCCAGGGTGCCCAACGGCGATGGGCTGCCCAATTCTTCGAGCAAGGCCTGGGCGACCCAGACGCCACCGGTGCGAATGCCGATGTAGCGCGGTTCGCTGATGCCGCGTTGTTCCAGGTGTGCCGTAAGACGAATCGCCATCTGGCTGATCAGTTCGGCAGGATTGGGCAGGCTCATGCTGGCTCCTTCAGGTTCCCGGGCCGGGGTGGGTGGCGCGGTCTATCGCTAAGAGAAAGCGCCTTGCGGCGCTTTCAAAAAATCAGGTTTCGAACAGGGCGGCGTTGGCATCGAGCCAGCCTTGCAGCAGCAGGGCGGCGGCGATGGCGTCCACCGGGTTGTCGCGGTAACTGCCTTTCTGCCCGCCACGCACCAGGCGCTCGCCCTTGGCCTCGAAGGTGGTCAGGCGTTCGTCATGGGTATAGAAGGGCAGGTTGTAGCGGCCGTTGAGCCGGCGGGCGAATTTTTCAGCGCGCAGGCACATGTCGCTGGGTGTGCCGTCCATATTCAATGGCAGGCCGACCACCACGGCATCGGGTTTCCATTCCTTGATCAGCGCTTCGACCTGGTTCCAGTCCGGAACGCCGTTCTGCGCCTTCAATGTGCACAATTCGCGGGCCTGGCCAGTAATGACCTGGCCGACCGCCACGCCGATCTGTTTGGTGCCGTAGTCGAAGCCCAGCAGCAGGCGCAGGGCCATCAGGCGTGTCCCGCCTGGCTGGTGAGCAGGCTGAGGTTGACCCCCAACCGACTGGCCGCAGCTTCCAGGCGCAGTTCGCTGCTGGTGTTGAACAGGATGTCGGCGTCGAACGGGCAGGTCAGCCAGGCGTTGTCGGCCAGTTCGGCTTCCAGTTGCCCAGGTTCCCAGCCGGCATAGCCGAGGGCAATCAGGCTTTTTTCCGGGCCGACACCGTCGGCGATGGCGAACAGCACGTCCTGCGAAGTCGACAGCGACACGCCGTTGAGGTCTACCGTGGCTTGGTATTTAGGGCCCGACGGATGGAGAACGAAGCCGCGATCGGTCTGCACCGGGCCGCCAATGAAGATCGGTACGTGCTGGCACAGGAGTGGCGGTTCTACATCGGGGCGCAGTTGCTCAAGAATGTCCGCCAGGTTCAGTTCCTGCGGGCGATTGACCACCAGCCCCATGGCCCCATTGGCCGTGTGCTCGACGATGTAGGTCAAGGTGTGGGCAAAGTTCGGATCGGCCATGTGCGGCATGGCAATCAGGAATTGATGCTTGAGGTAGGTGGGGCTGACGTTTTTCATAGGCGCTAGTGTGGCGGCGCAGGGCCGAACTGACAAGCTGGGGATGCGCAGGAAATGCCTCGATCTGGTGGGCGACACCGATCAAATGTGGGAGCGAGCTTGCTCGCGAAGGCGCCAGCACATCCGATGGATCTCCTGTGGCAGGACCGCCGCCTTCGCGGGCAAGCCCACTCCCACAGGGGATCCGCGGCAGGCTCAGGCTATCTACATGGCTCAGTTACTGGACAGCCGATCGCCCCGGGCAAACTTCCAGGTGCGGATGATTTCCAGTCGGTCGATGTCCGACAAGTCCCCGGTAAACGGCGCGAATGGGGCCGCCAGACGCACGATCCGCTGGGCGGCCTGGTCCAGCAGTGGCTGGCCGGAGGATTCGAGCACCAGCACTTCATACAGCGAGCCGTCGCGGTTGATCGAGACCATTAGCCGCAGGTTGCCGTAGATCTGCTTGCGGCGTGCTTCGTCGGGGTAATTGAGGTTGCCGATGCGCTCGACTTTCTTGCGCCACTCATCTTTGTACCAGGCACCCTTGTCGCGCATGGTCGAAGCGGCGCTCAGGCGATGGATGCGCGGGCGCTTGGCGTAGAGCTGTTGCTCCTGGGCCAGTTCGGCTTCCAGGCTGGCGATGTCGCTGGACAATTGTGAGCTGTCGAAGCTCGGGGCAGGCGCCTTGGGCTTGGGGTCGGGCTTGACCTCTTCCTTGACCGGGGCTTTTTTCGGCTTCGGCGCCACAGTGGTCACGGCCGCCTTGGGCGCCGTTTCCTGGACCTCGGGCTTGGCTGCCGGCGGCGGGGTGACTTTCTGTACCGTGTTGTCCTGGAATGGCGCGATCTCGGTGGTCTTGGGGATCGCCTTCTTTTCCAGGGTGCCACTGCCTTGCTGGTTGTCCTGGGCCAGGAAATCCGCCTTTGCCGGCTTGGTTTCGCTCTTGAAGGTCGCCAGGGTGATTTCCAGGGTCTGGCTGATCTGCTTGGGTTCGACCGAGGCAAACCCGACGCCCAGCAGCAAGGCCAGGTGGATCAAAGCCGCCAGGAACAGGGTAAAACCGAGGCGATCAGCCGGGCGCACGCCACGATGGGCGAGCTCTAGAGGCAGATCGGACGGGAGTGTCATGGCAGCAAAACCAACATCGCGTTTTTCAGGCCCGGCATGATAACGCAATGTTGGTTTTTAGCTGCAAGCTTCAAGCTGCAAGTGACAAGCTGTATGTCGTCCGTATCAAACTTGCCGCTTGAAGCTTATAGCTTGCAGCTGCTTCTCTATCGCATCCATCAGCATGCCGCCAATGTCGGTGCCAAAGGCGTTGTCGATCTCGCGGATGCACGTCGGGCTGGTGACGTTGATTTCCGTCAGGTGCTCGCCAATCACGTCCAGGCCCACGAACAACAGGCCTTTCTCACGCAGGGTCGGGCCGACCTGGGCGGCGATCCAGCGGTCCTTGTCGGTCAACGGACGCGCTTCGCCACGGCCACCCGCCGCCAGGTTGCCGCGGGTTTCGCCGGCGGCCGGGATGCGCGCCAGGCAATAGTCCACTGGCTCACCGTCGATCATCAGGATGCGCTTGTCGCCATCGACGATGGCCGGCAGGTAACCCTGGATCATGATTTGCTGCTTGCCATGCAGGGTCAGGGTTTCCAGGATCACGGACAGGTTCGGGTGGCCGGCGGTGTGCCGGAAGATCGAGGAACCGCCCATGCCGTCCAGGGGCTTGAGGATCACGTCGCCGTGATGGTCGGCGAATTCGCGCAACACGTCCGGGCGACGGCTGACGATGGTCGGCGGCGTGCACTGCGGAAACAGTGTGGCGAACAGCTTTTCATTGCAGTCGCGCAGGCTCTGGGGTTTGTTGACCACCAGCACGCCGGCGTTTTCAGCCTGCTCCAGCAGGTAGGTGGAGTACACGAATTCCATGTCGAACGGCGGATCCTTGCGCATCAGGATCACATCCAGATCGCTCAGCAGCGCATCGCTTTCCTCGCCCAGCTCGAACCACTTCTCGGGGTTGGCGAAGACCTTCAATGGCTTCATCCGCGCCCGCGCCTGGCCTTCGGCCTGGTAGAGGTCGCGCTGCTCCATGTAGAACAGCTCCCAGCCGCGCTTTTGAGCGGCCAGCAGCATGGCCAGCGAGCTATCCTTTTTATAGGAAATGCTGGCGATAGGGTCCATGACAATGCCGACGCGTACGCTCATGGCTTGGTTCCTCGAAAATGTGGTGGGCACAAATGGCGTGAAAAAGTGGCGTCAGAGTGGCGCCCGGAAGATTGGCGGTCAAGGAAAAACCGCCGCGCCGAGCGGCCGATAGATCGGCGATGGAGACTGTGCTAAAAAGGCTGCCATGTGACGTGCGGGCCTTGAACATCAAGGGTTTGCGCTGTCGTTCACTCTTAAGCGATAAAAACCGGTCCGCAGCGGCAATGGCAGAGCATCCTACGCAACAGCAACCCAGCGCCTTGAAGGTCATGGTCATCGACGACTCGAAGACCATCCGCCGCACCGCCGAAACCTTGCTGCGCAACGTGGGCTGCGAGGTGATCACGGCCGTCGACGGCTTCGATGCCCTGGCCAAGATTGCCGACCATCAGCCGGGCATCATCTTTGTCGACATCATGATGCCGCGCCTGGACGGCTACCAGACCTGTGCCCTGATCAAGAACAACAGCGCATTCAAGGCCACGCCGGTGATCATGCTGTCGTCCCGGGACGGCCTGTTCGACAAGGCCAAGGGGCGCATCGTCGGCTCCGATCAGTTTTTGACCAAACCGTTCAGCAAGGAAGAACTGCTGGGGGCGATACAGGCCCATGTCCCGGGCTTTGCCGCTGTCCAGCCGCACCAGGCATATTAATGACGCTCGGCCAATGGGCCTGGGGTCAAGAAAAATGGGGAACACCATGGCACGTATCCTGATCGTCGATGACTCGCCGACCGAAATGTACAAACTGACCGGCATGCTGGAAAAGCACGGCCACCAGGTCCTGAAGGCCGAAAATGGCGCCGATGGCGTGGCCCTGGCTCGCCAGGAAAAACCCGACGCCGTGCTGATGGATATCGTCATGCCGGGCCTCAACGGTTTCCAGGCCACACGCCAGTTGACCAAGGACCCGGACACCGGGCACATCCCGGTGATCATCATCACCACCAAGGATCAGGAAACCGACAAGGTCTGGGGCACGCGCCAGGGTGCGAAGGATTACCTGACCAAACCGGTGGACGAAGAAACCCTGATCGCGACCCTGAACAAAGTGCTGGCGGGTTGACGGCGCGGCCATGAGCCAGTCCCTGACCGCATTCGAGCTGCTGCTGCAGATCGATCGGCGCTGCCGGTTGCTGGGGGCGGACCTGCCTTCGCAGCCGACCCACCGCGACAGTTGGAGCGGCATCGGCTTTCGCCTGGGCGAACACTGGTACGTGGCGCCCATGGGCGAAGTCAGCGAAGTGCTGCACGAGCCACGTTACACACAGTTGCCCGGGGTCAAGCCATGGGTCCGTGGCGTGGCTAACCTGCGGGGGCGATTGTTGCCGTTGATGGACCTGTGCGGTTTTTTCGGCCATGAACTGTCGACGGTGCGCAAACAGCGACGCGTGTTGGTGGTGGATCGCGACGAGGTGTTCGCCGGATTGCTGGTGGACGAAGTCCTCGGGCTGCAGCATTTCGCCCAGGATAGCCTGGAGCCGACACTGGTCGACGACCTCGACGGCCCGGAGTCAGCCTTCGTCAAAGGGCAGTTCCGGGGTGAGCAGGCGTGGCAGGTATTCAGCCCGTTTGCGTTGACGCGGTCACCGGGGTTCATGGATGTGGCTGTTTGACGAAAAATCTCGAATGAACGGGCTGGCCTCTTCGCGGGCAAGCCCGCTCCCACATTGGATCTGTGGTGCTCACAAGGTTTTGAGTTCACAGCAGATCGATGTGGGGGGCGGGCTTGCTCGCGAAGACGGCGACTCGGTCTGACAGGTAAGCAAGGCAGTGGCCCCACTGATAAAGCAGTGAGTTGATTGGGCAGTACAGGCGAGAATCGATGATCAAGGCAAAAACAGGCAAGCCACTGGAAGCGTCGCGCAGTCGTTCGCAGATCATCGTGCTGTTCGTCGCATTGATCATCTTCATCGTGCTGCTGTTCGCCAACTTCGCTTACCTCAACACCCAGTCCACTTACGACAAACAGTACATTGGTCACGCCGGTGAATTGCGGGTGCTTTCCCAGCGCATCGCCAAGAACGCCACCGAGGCCGCCGCCGGCAAGCCTGCGGCCTTTAAATTGCTGAGCGACGCGCGCAATGATTTTGCCCAGCGTTGGGGCTACCTGAAGCAGGGTGATCCGGTGACCGGCCTGCCACCGGCGCCCGCCACCCTGCGCCCGCAAATGCGCGCGGTGCAATTGGATTGGGAACGGCTGCTGCAGAACACCGATGCGATCCTGTCCAGCGAACAAACCGTGCTGTCGCTGCACCAGGTGGCGGCCACCCTGGCCGAAACCGTGCCGCAATTGCAGGTCGAATACGAAAAAGTCGTCGAGATCCTCCTGCAACGCGGCGCGCCTGCCGCCCAGGTCGCCATGGCCCAGCGCCAGTCGCTGCTGGCCGAGCGGATTCTAGGCGCGGTGAATACCGTGCTGGCCGGGGATGAAAACGCCAGCCAGGCCGCCGACACCTTTGGCCGCGACGCCGCCCGGTTCGGCCAGGTGCTTAACGGCATGCTGCAAGGTGACCCGACCTTGAAGATCTCCCAGGTCCAGGATCGCGATGCCCGGGCGCGCCTGACTGAAATCAGCGAGCTTTTCGAATTCGTCTCCGGTTCGGTGGATGAAATCCTCGAAACCTCCCCGGAGCTGTTCAAGGTTCGTGAGTCGGCCGGCAATATCTTCAACCTGTCGCAGACCCTGCTCGACGAGGCTTCGCACCTGGCCACGGCCTTCGAGAACCTGGCCGGCGGACGCTCCGTCAACACCATCGGCGGCTACGTACTGGGCCTGCTGGCGCTGATGTCGATCATCCTGATCGGCCTGGTGATGGTCCGTGAAACCAATCGCCAACTGCGCGAAACCGCAGAGAAGAACGAGCGCAACCAGAACGCGATCATGCGGCTCCTGGACGAAATCGAAGACCTGGCCGACGGCGACCTGACCGTTACCGCTTCGGTCACCGAGGACTTCACCGGCACCATCGCCGACTCCATCAACTACTCGGTGGATCAATTGCGCGACCTGGTGGCGACCATCAACCTCACCGCCGGCCAGGTCGCCGCTGCCGTGCAGGAAACCCAGGCCACGGCGATGCACCTGGCCCAGGCATCCGAGCATCAGGCCCAGCAAATTTCCGAAGCATCGGCTTCAATCAATGAGATGGCCCAGTCCATCGACCAGGTATCGGCCAATGCCGCCGAGTCGTCGGCGGTGGCCGAGCGTTCGGTGGAGATCGCCAACAAGGGCAACGAGGTGGTGCACAACACCATTCATGGCATGGACAACATTCGCGAGCAGATCCAGGACACCGCCAAGCGCATCAAGCGCCTGGGCGAGTCGTCCCAGGAAATTGGCGACATTGTCAGCCTGATCGACGACATCGCCGACCAGACCAACATCCTGGCCCTCAATGCCGCCATTCAGGCGTCCATGGCCGGTGATGCCGGGCGCGGGTTCGCAGTGGTGGCCGATGAAGTGCAGCGGCTGGCGGAGCGCTCTTCAGCGGCGACCCGGCAGATCGAAACCCTGGTGCGGGCGATCCAGGCCGACACCAACGAGGCGGTGATTTCCATGGAGCAGACCACCACGGAAGTGGTGCGCGGTGCTCGCCTGGCCCAGGACGCCGGCGTCGCCCTGGAAGAAATCGAAGGCGTGTCCAAGACCCTGGCGGCGCTGATCCAGAGCATCTCCAACGCGGCGCAGCGACAGACCAGCTCGGCGGGGCAGATTTCGTTGACCATGAATGTGATCCAGCAAATCACCACGCAGACCTCGTCCGGCTCCACCGCCACCGCCGAAAGCATTGGCAACCTGGCAAAAATGGCCAGCCAGCTACGCCGCTCGGTGTCCGGGTTTACCTTGCCGGCGGGGCCGGTGGTTGAAGAGAACAAAGGGTGACTGACCGGCAGGAAGGGGATTTACCTGGTGCAAGCGTGTGGCGAGGGAGCTTGCTCCCGCTGGGTGGCGCAGCCGCCCCAGAGATTGTGTGAGCGCTGCGCGCTCAAACGGGAGCAAGCTCCCTCGCCACGGGGTTCTCGTCCGTGCCCCAGGCATACGACTTTGATT
Organism: Pseudomonas sp. Q12-87; assembly: GCF_001269755.1. NCBI lineage: Bacteria > Pseudomonadati > Pseudomonadota > Gammaproteobacteria > Pseudomonadales > Pseudomonadaceae > Pseudomonas > Pseudomonas sp. Q12-87. Next base: position 200,187 of record NZ_LHVI01000004.1, read on the forward strand.
TGGAGTGGTTATGGGTGATCGGCACGACTATGTGGCCCTGGAATGGGTCAAGGGCGAGATTGCCGAAACGCTGAAGCAGGCCCATCTGGCCCTCAACCGCCTGCTGGACGATCCGCAGGCAGCGGATGCCCTTGGGCAATGCCTGGCCTGCATTCACCAGGTGCACGGCGGCCTGCAGATGATCGAATTCTACGGCGCGGCGTTGCTGGCCGAGGAAATGGAGCAACTGTGCGCTGCCCTGCAAGACAACCGCATCGCCCATCGTGACGAAGCCATCAGCCTGTTGAGCCAGGCCCTGGGCCAGTTGCCGATCTACCTGGACCGCATACAAAGCGCCCGTCGTGACCTGCCGCTGGTGGTGCTGCCGCTGATCAACGACCTGCGCAGTGCCCGGGGCGAGAGCCTGTTGTCGGAGACCAGCCTGTTCAGTCCCGAGCTGCCCGACATTGCGCCGCTCCAGGACGAGGCCCTAAAGCGCCTCGAACCGCCGGATCTGCCGAACACGTTGCGCAAATTGCGCCAGACCCTGCAAGTGGCACTGGCGGGCCTGCTGCGCGAACAGGACGATGCGACCCATCTCGGTTACCTGGCCAAGGTCTTCCACCGCCTCGAGGGCCTGTGCGCCGCAGCGCCGCTCAATGAGCTGTGGCAGGTGGCTTCGGCACTGGTCGAAGGCATGCGTGAAGGGCGCATCGCCAACAGCCCGGCGCTGCGCAGCCTGTTCAAGGAAGCCGACAAGGAACTCAAGCGCTTGCTCGACCAGGGCATGTCAGGCATCAATCAACCGGCACCGCCCCACCTGCTCAAGAGCTTGTTGTTCTATATTGCCAAGGCCGAACATCCCAGCGGGCAGATGCACATCATGAAAGAACGCTACTCACTGGACGACGCGCTGCCTGACAGCGCCATGGTCGACGAAGAACGCGCGCGCCTGGCCGGGCCCGACCGCGATGCCATGCGCTCGGTGCTCACCGCGCTCTGTGAAGAACTGGTGCGGGTCAAGGAACGCCTCGACCTGTTCGTGCGCAGCGACCGTCAGCACGCCTCGGAGCTGGACAGCCTGCTGGCGCCCTTGCGGCAGATCGCCGATACCCTGGCGGTGCTCGGTTTCGGCCAGCCGCGCAAAGTCATCATCGACCAATTGGCGGTGGTGCTGAGCCTCGCCCAGGGCCAGCGCGAGCCGGATGACGCGACCCTGATGGATGTCGCCGGCGCCTTGCTGTATGTCGAGGCGACCCTGGCCGGCATGGTCGGCACCGTCGAGCCCGAAAGCCGCGAAGACACCCAACTGCCCACCACCGACCTGACCCAGATCCACCAGATCGTCATCAAGGAGGCCCACACCTGCTTGCAGCAGGCCAAGGACATGATCGTCGACTACATCGACGCTGACTGGAACAGCGAACAGTTGGAGCCCTTGCCGGCGCTGCTGACCCAGGTCCGTGGCGCGTTGGCGATGATCCCGCTGGGCCGCGCCGCCGGGCTGGTGGAGGCTTGCAACGGTTTCATCCGCGAGCATCTGCTGCTGGAACATGCCCAGCCAGGCTGGGAGGAACTCGATCATCTGGCCGATGTGATTACCGGCCTCGAATATTACCTGGAACGGCTGAGCGAGGATCCGGAAACCCCCGGTGAGCCTTTGCTCGATGGCGTCGAACGGAGCCTGGCGGCCCTCGGCTATTTCCCTGACGAAGCGCGGGTTCCGTTGCTCGACGATGTGCTGAGCCCCAATGAGGCCCAGGTCATGCACGACTTGCAGGAGCTGAATGACCCGCAGACGGTGCAGTCCCTCGCCCAAGTGCTGGCCAGTCCGGTCTCGGCGGTGAACCCGCCGGCCCGCAATACCCCGGGCAGCCTGCTGCCGCCACCGACGGATGAGCACCCGGTGGACGATGAGTTGCGCGAAGTCTTCCTCGAGGAAACCGCCGAGGTGCTGGACGTCCTGCGTGAGTACCTGCCGCGCTGGAACGCCCATCCCGACGATCATGACGCCCTGGGCGAGCTGCGCCGGGCGTTCCACACCCTCAAGGGCAGTGGCCGGATGGTGCGCGCATTGGTGCTGGGTGAACTGGCCTGGGCCATGGAAAACCTGCTCAACCGGGTGCTGGAGCACAGCGTCGAAGCGGGTACGACGGTTCGCCAGTTGATCGCGGACACGGTGCAATTGCTGCCGGCGCTGGTGGCCGAATTCGCCGACAGTCAGCAGCGCCAACGCGACGACGTCGATCGACTGGCCGCCCGCGCCCATGCCCTCGCCAAGGGCAACGATGAAGAGGATGACGACGAGCAGGATGTCGCCGCCCTCGATCCCTTGTTATTGAAAATCTTCGGCAACGAAGCCCAGGGCCACCTGGCCAGTCTCAATCATTTTCTTGAGCAGGCCGCCGACCACTTGCCGTTGCAGGCCAGCGATGAGTTGCAGCGGGCCTTGCACACCCTCAAGGGCAGTGCATCGATGGCCGGGGTGCTACCGATCGCCGAGTTGGCCGGGGCGATGGACGACCTGGCCCGGGAGTACAAGGCGCACCTGATCGCCCTCGATCTGGATGAAATCGACCTGCTACTGGAAGCCGAGGGTCTGCTGCGGCTGGGGCTGCGGCAACTGCACAACGAGCCACTGGCAGCGATCCCCGGCGCCGAGGACCTGATTCGCCGCGCCCAGGCTCAGTTGGCCGAGCGTCTGCAAGCGGCCCTCAGCACACCGGACAAAGGGCTGCGGACCAAGCGTGATCCGCAACTGATCAACAACTTCCTCGCCCAGGGCATGGACATCCTGCTGGACGCCGAAAGCCTGTTGCAGCGCTGGCAGCAGCATCCCGGCGAAGGCCAGGAATTGAGTGCGCTGCTGGATGAGCTGACCACCCTGGGTGAAGGCGCGCATTTGGCCGACTTGCATCCGGTGGACGAGCTTTGCGAAGCCTTGCTGGATCTCTACGGCGCGGTGGAAGAAAGCAGCCTGGCGGTCAGCGACGGGTTTTTCCAAGAGGCGCAGCGCGCCCATGAAGCACTTATCGACATGCTCGATGAACTGGCAGCCGGGCAGCATGTGCGCCCGCAGCCCGAACGGGTACAAGCCTTGCGCAGCCTGCTTGAGGCCAGTCTCGATCCGGCGGCAACCGGTCTGATCCGCAGCGACGGCAGCCGCACCCTGAGTATCCGCGAGCTGGGCAATGCCACCGCTGAGCTTGAACGTGAAACCCCCGCCGACACGTCGGTGGACGATGATATTGCCGCGATCTTTCTCGAAGAAGCCCAGGACATTCTCGAAAGCGCTGCCCAGGCGTTGCAACGTTGGCTGGCCGATCCGGACAACGGCGCGCCGCTGTCTTCGTTGCAGCGGGATTTGCACACCCTCAAGGGCGGGGCGCGGATGGCGGGCGTGCGCCCCGTGAGCGACCTGGCCCAGGAACTGGAAAACCTCTACGAAGGCCTGGTGGACCGCCGCTACAGCCACAGCGAGGAACTGGCGCAACTGCTCAACAGCAGCCACGAGCGCCTGGACCTGCTGCTTGGGCAATTGCAGCAGGGCCAGCCGTTGGGCGATCCCGTTGCATTGATCGATGCCATACGCCGGTTTCGTCAGGACCAACCCAGTGCCATCGACGCCGCCGGGACGGCCCAGGGCGATGCGGCCGGTCACGATCCGGAGCTGCTTGAAATCTTCCTCGAAGAGGGCTTCGACATCCTCGACAGCTCCAGTGCGGCGTTGCTGCGCTGGCAGGCGGAACCGTCGAATCGCCAGGCCGTGGAAACCCTCCTGCGAGATTTGCACACGCTCAAGGGCGGTGCGCGAATGGTGGAAATCGGGCCCATCGGTGACCTCGCCCATGAACTGGAGAACCTTTACGAAGGCCTGTCGGCGGGGCTGCTGCAACCGAGTCCGGCATTGTTCACCTTGCTGCAAAGCAGCCATGACCGATTGGCGCAGATGCTCGACGCGGTGCGCGCCGGGCAACCGTGCCCGTTGGCTGATCGGCTGATCACGCAGATCCAGGCGGTGAATCATCCGCAGGAGCCTGAAACGCCTCAAGCCGTCGCGGTCCCGGAGCCGGTCTCTGCGCCGCCTGCGGCGCCGACGTCGGCGCCCGCCCGAACCGAGCCGGCGGTCCCCAGCGACGGTGCCGACATGGTCAAGGTCTCCGCCGAGCTGCTCGACGACCTGGTGAACCTGGCCGGCGAGACGTCGATCTTCCGTGGGCGTATCGAACAGCAGGTCAACGACGCTCGTGTGGCCCTGAGCGAGATGGAAACCACCATCGAGCGTATGCGCGACCAGTTGCGGCGCCTGGATACCGAAACCCAGGGGCGGATTCTCAGCCGCCAGCAGGTTGAGGCCGAGCGCCTGGGCTACGAAGAGTTCGACCCGTTGGAGATGGACCGGCATTCCCAGTTGCAGCAGTTGTCCCGGGCGCTGTTCGAGTCCGCCTCGGACCTGCTCGACCTGAAGGAAACCCTCGATCGCGGCAACCACGACGCCGAGAACCTTCTGCAACAGCAAGGACGCATCAACACCGAGCTCCAGGAAGGGCTGATGCGTACGCGCATGGTTCCGTTCGAGCGCATGCTCCCGCGCCTCAAGCGTATCGTCCGGCAGGTGGCGCAGGAGCTTGGCAAGGACGTGGAATTCGTGGTCGGCAATGCCGAGGGCGAGATGGATCGCAACGTGCTCGAACGCATGGCCGCGCCGTTGGAGCACATGCTGCGCAACGCCGTCGACCACGGCCTGGAGCCGGCCGATGTGCGTATCGCCGCCGGCAAGCCGGCCCGGGGACGCATCAGCCTTGACTTGTCCCGGGAAGGCGGCGACATCATTTTCGACATCCGCGACGACGGTGCCGGTGTGCCCTTGGAGGCGGTGCGGCGCAAGGCAATCAAGCGCGGCCTGCTGACGCCGGACAGCGACATCAGCGACCGTGACGTGTTGCAGTTCATCCTCCAGCCGGGGTTCTCCACGGCGGAAAAAATCACTCAGATATCCGGGCGCGGCGTTGGCATGGACGTGGTCCATGAAGAGGTGCGGCAACTGGGCGGCAGCATGGTCATCGACTCGACGCCCGGGCAGGGCGTGCATTTTCGCATTCGCCTGCCGTTCACCGTGGCGGTCAACCGGGCATTGATGGTGCAGTGTCATGACGACCTGTACGCGATCCCGTTGAACACCATTGACAGCATCGTCCGGGTATTGCCCGCCGAACTGGACGGTTATTACCAGCTCGATCCGCCGACCTACAGCTATGCCGGCCAGCGTTATGAACTGTGCTACCTGGGCGAACTGCTGAAGACCGGCGCCCGCCCGAAACTGCTGGGCCAGAGCCAACCCTTGCCGGTGCTGCTGATCCAGTGCAACGAGCGGCATGTCGCGGTGCAAGTAGACGCGACCGCCGGGACCCGCGAGATTGTGGTCAAGAGCCTCGGCCCGCAATTTTCCTCGGTGCAGGGCCTATCCGGCGCGACCATCCTGGGGGATGGCCGGGTGGTATTGATCCTCGACCTGCTGGCGCCGATCCGCGCCTTGCCTCACCAGGTCCCGCGCCGTCCGTTGGCGGCGCAAGGTGAGGGCGAGCACCAGCGGCCGTTGCTGGTGCTGGTGGTGGACGACTCGGTGACGGTGCGCAAGGTCACCAGCCGCCTGCTGGAACGCCATGGCATGCACGTCCTCACCGCCAAGGACGGCGTGGACGCGATGGCACTGCTGGCTGAGCACTCCCCGGATCTGATGCTGCTGGACATCGAGATGCCGCGCATGGACGGCTTCGAAGTGGCCACGCAAGTGCGCAACGACCCGCGCCTGGCGCACCTGCCGATCATCATGATCACCTCCCGTACCGGCCAGAAACACCGCGACCGCGCCATGGCCATCGGCGTCAACGACTACCTGGGCAAGCCGTACCAGGAATCGGTGCTGCTCGACAGCATCGCCCGCTGGAGCAAGACCCATGCATGACCTGCATTTTCACCAGCGCACCAGCCACCTCACCGGCCTGCTGCTGCCCTTGGCCGACCGGCACCTGATCCTGCCCAATGTGGCCGTGGCCGAACTGATCGACTACCAGAGCAGCGCCTTCGATATGGACACCCCGCCGTGGTTCCTCGGCTGGGTGAGCTGGCGCGAACGGCAAATACCGCTGCTGAGCTTCGAGTCGGCCTGCGGCCAGAAAACCGTGCTCGGCGAGCGGGCCCGCATCGTCATCCTCAACGCCCTGGGCGGACGCCCGGAACTGCGCTTCATCGCACTGCTGGTGCAAGGCATCCCGCGCTCCTACAAACTCGACAGCCAATTGAGCTACGTCGACGTGCCACTGTGCGGGTTGGAGCAGGCGGCGGTGCAGGTGGGGGAACATGTGGCGAAAGTGCCGGACTTGTTGGCGTTGGAGGAGTTGGTGGTGGCGGCCGGATTGATGAGTGCCTGAGTCCGCTACCCCATAAGAGTCATCCACCTGATAGATCGGTCCACCGACACCCTGTGGCGAGGGAGCTTGCTCCCGCTCGGGCGCGCAGCGGCCGCTCTTTTTTGGGGCCGCTTCGCAGCCCAGCGGGAGCAAGCTCCCTCGCCACAGGAGTTTGCTGCCAGAAGTCAGGCTGTATCTCTTTTATTGGCGTCGAACCCACCATTCAGAACAAGCAGCGCATAGGTGCTGAGCTTGACAAGTCCCAAAAAGGGACCTATCGTTCCCTTTTTGGGACTTATAGCCTTTGCCATGAATCACCTCTCTCTAAGCGATGCCTTGTTCACGGCCACTCAGCAACGGGTCCTGGGCCTGTTGTTCGGTAAACCGGATCGAAGTTTCTATGCCAATGAAATTGCTCGCTGGGCTCAAGTTGGCAAGGGCAGTCTCATGCGGGAGCTGGAGCGTTTGCAAAACTCAGGGATTTTGCTGATGACTCGTCAGGGCAATCAAACCCATTACCAAGCCAATGTGCACTGCCCGATCTACACGGAACTGTTGGGCATCGTTCAAAAAACCATGGGGATAGCCGAGCCGTTGCGCCAAGCCTTGGAGCCGTTTTCCAGGCAGTTGAGTTGGGCGTTCGTCTACGGCTCCATCGCCAAAGACCAGGCGAACGCATCCAGTGACATAGATCTCATGCTGATCGGCGAAGGCCTGCACTACAGTGAAGTTATGGAGCGGCTTATGCCTCTGGAGGAGCAACTGGGCCGCCCTCTTAACCCTACGCTCTACACGCCCCAGGACTGGGCTGCAAAATTTGCGGCGGGTAACAGCTTCGTGGTGCGGGTAGCGCGGCAGGACAAGATCAACTTGCTGGGTGAAGACCCTTTGGGGGAGCGAGCTTGCTCTCGATAGCAGTGTGTCAACCAACATCATATCGATTGATCAAACGCCATCGCGAGCAAACTCATTCCCACAGGGTCAGTTTCAAACTGATACATCGGGTCGCCGAGAACCTGTGTCGAGGAAACCGTTTCCGCTGGGTAGAATCCCTATAAGTCGGGTGTGAATATCCAGCCGCTATTGGGATACGCGCACAACCTCAATGTCATCGATGTCCACCTTGCGAGAAGCGACTTCCCCGAAATGTGCGCCGATCAGGATGTGGCTCCTGCCACCGAAGTAGGAAGTTGTGATTTTACGACTCTGGAGCCACTTGCCGGTTGGAGTTTGCGAGCCTAAGGTGAAAGCAGCGCTCCAGCCCAGCGATATGTCTTTAGTAACAACGACCGTCATCTCAGTTGCTTCCCCTGGCTCCGGTGGGTGAACGCGATACTTGAAGGTCGTCAAAAGAGATCCTTTCTCTTCTTCTCCACCAGAAAAGGTAAATATCTTGGCGAGAGATGGCATAAACGGGTATGGGGATTTCCATTCCAGCTTGCCGGACCAGAAAGTATTCTTGCGGCCTCCCTCTTCTTCCGTCTTGAGTATCCCATCCAGGGATCCAGTGTCATTTTCCCAGCCGTTTCTTCCTCCATCCTCAAAGTCGTGCCCATACTCGTTGTGGTTCATGTGGTTTCTCCTGTCCCAGTGCTTTTGACCCTGCCCAGCAAACCGGACATGGTTCGCGGTTCAACGTATTCGGCGCTGCAAGGGATGGATTGGCTACTGTCAGGACTGACAGGTTGAAGCCGCGATCCGACAAGCGGTTGCGTACGGGAGGAAGATTGCGGAGTTTCAGCCAGCTCAATGTTGACTGATCCATTGCCATCGCGAGCAAGCTCGCTCCACAGGAGGCTGGGTCCGTTTTCCCCACCATTACTCCAACCGTAACGATCCGCCGCTGACCTTGATTGATGCATCTGCCACGACGCTCCTAAGGTAACCCCCACGACAGCGAACCCGTGGAGTGGTCATGACAACAACAATATCCCCCGACTCGCGCTGGACGCGGCGGCGCGGCGAGAAGCAGCGGCGTCTCGAGCTGGTGAAGGGGCTTGCCGACGGTGTGGTGTTGCCCACCGACAAGATCGTTGCGGCGCTGGAGGCGTTGATCCTGCCTGGCGATCGTGTGGTGCTGGAGGGCAACAACCAGAAGCAGGCGGATTTTCTCTCCCGCTCACTGGCGAAAGCCGACCCTTCGAAGCTGCACGATTTACACATGATCATGCCCAGTGTCGGCCGGTCCGAGCACCTGGATCTGTTCGAACGCGGCATCGCCCGCAAGCTGGATTTCTCCTTCGCCGGTACCCAGAGCCTGCGCATCAGCCAGTTGCTGGAAGATGGCCTGCTGGAAGTCGGCGCGATCCACACTTACATCGAGCTCTATGCCCGGTTGGTGGTGGACCTGATTCCCAACGTGGTGCTCTCGGCCGGGTTCATGGCCGACCGCGCCGGCAATATCTACACCGGCCCCAGCACCGAAGACACCCCGGCACTGATCGAACCGGCGGCCTTCAGCGACGGCATCGTCATCGTCCAGGTCAACCAGTTGGTGGATGACGTCAGTGACTTGCCCCGGGTGGATATCCCGGCGTCCTGGGTCGATTTCGTGGTGGTGGCCGACAGGCCGTTCTACATCGAACCGTTGTTCACCCGCGACCCGCGCCACATCAAGCCTGTGCATGTGCTGATGGCGATGATGGCGATCCGTGGGATCTACGAAAAACACAACGTCCAGTCTCTCAACCACGGCATCGGTTTCAACACCGCCGCCATCGAACTGATCCTGCCGACCTACGGCGAATCTCTCGGTTTGAAGGGCAAGATCTGCCGCAACTGGACGCTCAACCCGCACCCGACCTTGATCCCGGCCATCGAAAGCGGCTGGGTGGAAAGCGTGCATTGCTTCGGCACCGAATTGGGCATGGAACACTACATCGCCGCCCGGCCGGACGTGTTCTTCACGGGGCGCGACGGCTCGCTGCGTTCCAACCGCATGGTCTGCCAATTGGCGGGGCAATACGCGGTGGACCTGTTCATTGGGGCGACGCTGCAAGTGGATGGCGACGGTCATTCCTCCACCGTGACCCGTGGCCGACTGGCCGGTTTCGGTGGTGCGCCGAACATGGGCCACGACCCACGCGGTCGCCGTCATGGCACGCCGGCGTGGCTCGACATGCGCCATGGCGACGGCGAGGCGCCGCTGCTGGAGCGCGGCAAGAAACTGGTGGTGCAGATGGTCGAGACGTTCCAGGAGGGCGGCAAACCGACCTTCGTCGAGACCCTCGACGCGGTGGAGGTGGCGAAGAAAGCCGGCATGCCCCTGGCGCCAATCATGATCTACGGCGATGACGTCACCCATTTGCTCACCGAAGAAGGCATCGCTTATTTGTACAAGGCTCGTTCCCTGGAGGAGCGCCAGGCGATGATCGCGGCGGTGGCCGGTGTCACCGCTATCGGCTTGCGCCACGACCCGAAAGACACCGCGCGCATGCGTCGCGAAGGGCTGGTTGCGTTGCCCGAAGACCTCGGCATCCGCCGCACCGACGCCACCCGCGAGCTGCTTGCCGCCAAAAGTGTGGCCGACCTGGTGGAATGGTCCGGTGGCCTCTACAACCCGCCCGCCAAGTTCAGGAGTTGGTAAATGCACGCCTACAACCTGCAACCTGCAAAACTGTCCCTGGCCGAGCGCCTGGCTGACGTAGCGGTGGACGCGCTGATCGACGAAGCCGACCTCTCGCCCAAACCGGCGCTGGTGGATCGGCGTGGCAGCGGCGCCCATACGGATTTGCACCTGGGCCTGATGCACGCCTCGGCGCTGTCGCTGTGGCCGGCGTTCAAGGCAATGGCCGAAGCGGCTGTCGAGTGCGCTGAGATCGGCTTGCCGTTGCGCGAAGCCCTCGGACGGATCGGCCGCGAGGGTGAGGCCGCAATGCTCGTCACCACGGGCGGCGTGAATACTCACCGTGGCGCGATTTGGGCCTTGGGCTTGCTGGTGGCGGCGGTGGCGCTGGAACCTCAATCCTGCGGCGCCGGCGCAGTCACTGTTCGTGCTGCGCGCCTGGCCTTGCTCAACGACCGCTATGCGCCGCAACCCATGAGCCATGGCGCCCAGGTCACGCAGCGCTACGGCGTGCGCGGCGCCCGTGAAGAAGCGCAGCTGGCTTTTCCGGCAGTCACCGGCCTGGGCCTGCCGCAGCTCAAGCGCAGCCGCGCGGCGGGTGCCGGTGAGCAGAACGCCCGGCTCGATGCCTTGCTGGCGATCATGACCACCCTGGCCGATACCTGTGTGCTCTACCGCGCCGGCGAGCCGGGCTTGCAGGCCATGCAACAAGGCGCCAAAGCGGTGCTCGATGCCGGTGGCAGTGCGAGCCTGGGCGGTCGTCGCCAACTGCATGCGCTGGACCAACAACTGATTGCCTTGAACGCCTCGCCCGGTGGCGCCGCCGACCTGCTCGCCGCCTGCCTGTTTCTCGACCGCATAGAACGCGGCGATGGCCTCTTCCCTGGAGTGTGCTGATGGAAACCTTATCCTTTGAATTCCCCGCCGGGCAGCCGCCACGGGGTCGGGCGCTGGTGGGCTGTGTTGGCTCGGGCGACCTGGAAGTGCTGATCGAACCCGGGCTGGCAGGCAAGCTGACCATCCAGGTGCAAACCTCGGTCAACGGCAGCCAACAACGTTGGGAACATCTGTTCGCCCGCATGTTCGATGGCCAGACGCCGCCGGCCCTGGCCATCGACATCCACGACTTCGGCGCGACCCCTGGCGTGGTGCGTTTGCGCCTGGAGCAAGGCTTCGAGGAGATCGGCCATGACTGACAGTGCAGCGCTGCTCAACAAGCACAGCTTTGTCGAACTCGGTGCCCGGCAACGGGCCAAGGCCCTGCTCGACGAGGGTACGTTTCGCGAACTGCTCGACCCGTTCCAGCGAATCATCTCGCCGTGGCTGTTGCGCCAGGGCGTGGTGCCGCAAAGCGACGACGGTGTGGTGATTGCCAAGGGCCGCATCGATGGCCTGCCGGTGGTGATCGCCGCCATTGAAGGCGCATTCCAGGGCGGCAGCCTCGGCGAAGTCGGCGGGGCAAAGATTGCCGGCGCGCTGGAACTGGCCGCCGAGGACAACCGCAACGGCGTTCCGACCCGTGCCGTATTGCTGCTGGAAACCGGCGGGGTGCGCTTGCAAGAGGCCAATCTCGGGCTGGCTGCCATCGCCGACATTCATTCGGCGATTGTCGATCTGCGCCAGTATCAGCCAGTGGTTGGCGTAGTGGCCGGCAGCGTCGGCTGCTTTGGCGGCATGTCCATCGCCGCCGGGTTGTGCAGTTATCTGCTGGTGACCCAGGAAGCGCGGCTGGGCCTGAACGGCCCGCAAGTGATCGAACAGGAGGCCGGGCTCGACGAATACGATTCTCGCGACCGGCCATTCATCTGGAGCCTGACCGGCGGCGAACAGCGCTTTGCCACCGGTCTGGTGGACCGTTATTCGGCTGACGATGTGGCGCAGATCCGCACGCAGGTCAGCCAGTTGCTGCACACGGGTGTTCCCGCTGAACACCGCAGCGGGCAGGCCGAACTATTCCTGCAACGCCTGGGCCGGTTGGACACCGACGTGCAAATCGAACCGGCCGCGGTTCGCCAGCTGTATCAGGGAGAACGCCCATGACTTCATATTCGTTGAGAGGCTTGCGCTGGTTCGAGGCCTTGAGCGGCGGCGCCAAACCGCTGGAAGGACTGCCCGCTTCGTTGAAAGTCGCTGACCTCGAATTGGCTGGGCAGAACGTGCGCCTGCTGGCGGTGGTGGCTGATCCCGACAGCCGCTTTCCTCGTGCGCGCAATGGCGAAGTCGGTTTGCTCGAAGGCTGGGGCCTGGCCAAAGCCGTGGACGACGCCATCGAGGCCGACCGCGATGCCCCCCATAAGCGGGCATTGGTGGCCATTGTCGATGTGCCGAGCCAGGCCTATGGCCGCCGGGAGGAAGCTCTCGGCATTCACCAGGCATTGGCCGGCGCGGCAGACAGCTATGCCCGTGCGCGGCTGGCCGGGCATCCGGTGATCGGTTTGCTGGTGGGCAAGGCGATGTCCGGGGCGTTCCTGGCCCACGGCTACCAGGCCAACCGATTGATCGCATTGCGCGATCCGGGTGTGATGGTCCATGCCATGGGCAAGGCTTCGGCGGCGCGGGTGACCTTGCGCAGCGTCGAGGAACTGGAAGCCCTGGCCACCAGCGTGCCGCCGATGGCCTATGACATCGACAGCTTTGCCAGCCTGGGGCTGCTCTGGGAAACCCTGTCGGTGGAGCAGATCGAGCAGCCGACGATGGCGGACTTGGCGCGAGTGACCGATTGTCTGCACCAGGCCGTCGATGAGATTGCCGGGGCGCCGCGGGACTTGAGCAGCCGACTGGGCGCGCCCCATCGCGCCGCGTCGAGCCAGGTTCGCCAACTGTTGAGGGAACAATGGTGAGCAGATTCCTGGCCCATGACCTGCTCTGGGGCATGACCGCGCAGCAGTTGCCGACGGATGCGCCGGTATGGGCGGTGGAGTCGATCCGCGCCGGGCAGCCTGTGGTGGTCCGCCGCGCGCTGGCGGCGCCGGGCCATGTGGCGGTCGGGATACGCGGGCGCCTGCGCGAGCAACGTTATGCCACGACGATGTCGATGGCTGTGGTGTCGCGCCGCGTAGCGCCGGAAGCGCTTGGTCATGTCGAGTCGACATGCAATTTGCCGGCGTTGCAGGCGTTGGCCCGGCTGCGGCCATTGCTCGACGCCAGCGGCTGGGTCTGGGGTGTCAGCGGCAGCGCCGGTTTTGAGCTCGCCAGCGGCAGCGAGGCACTGCATGAACACAGCGACCTGGACCTGATCCTGCGCACGCCACAGCCGTTGGGCCGCGACCGGGCCCGGGAACTGCTGGCGCAACTGGACGCCGTGGGGTGTGCTGTGGATATGCAATTGCAGACGCCTTTGGGCGCCGTTGCCCTTCGCGAGTGGGCAGGATCGTCGCACCAGGTCTTGCTCAAGGATGATGTATGCGCCCGGCTGGTGATCGATCCCTGGCAGTCGTCGTTGGAGTCGGTGGCGTGAGCAGCCTGTTCGTGTTTCCCGGCCAGGGCGCGCAGCGAGCGGGCATGCTCCATGGCTTGGCGCCGCAGATCCTGGCCGAGGCAAGTGATGTGCTTGGCGAAGATGTATTGCAGCTGGACAGCGCCAAGGCGTTGCAATCGACCCGTGCCGTGCAGTTGTGTCTGTTGATCGCCGGTGTCGCCGGGGCCCGTCGATTGTTGGAGCAGGCACCTGCGCCGGACTACGTCACGGGCCTGTCCATCGGGGCGTATCCGGCGGCGGTAGTGGCCGGTGCGCTGGGGTTCGATGATGCGTTGCGATTGGTGAGCCTGCGTGGCGAGCTGATGCAGCAGGCGTATCCCAACGGCTATGGCATGACCGCGATCATCGGCCTCGATCTCGCGACTGTAGAGAGCTTGCTGGCGCAGGTGCACAGCGACAGGACGCCGGTCTACCTGGCCAACATCAACGCGGACAACCAGATCGTCATTGCCGGCAGCGACGAGGCGATGGGTATCGTTGCCGGGCAGGCACGAAACCAGGGCGCGGCCAGGGCGTGCCGTCTGGCGGTGAGCGTGCCGTCCCATTGTCCGTTACTGCAAGCGCCGGCCCGGGCATTGGCCCAAGCCTTTGCCAGCGTGCCGATGGCGAGGCCCACGCTGGGCTACCTCAGTGGCAGCCGCGCCCGGCCGGTGGTTGACGTCGAAGCCTTGCGCGACGACCTGGCATTCAACATGTGCCGTGTCGTCGATTGGCGCGGCACGGTACAAAGCGCCTACGAGCGAGGTGTGCGGCTACAAATCGAACTGCCGCCCGGTGCGGTACTCACCGGGCTGGCGCGCCGGGTGTTCGAGCAGGGCACCGTGATTGCCTTCGACGGTGCGCGGCTCGACACCTTGCAAACGCTGTTGCGTGAGGAGGGAAACCGCCAACCCTAGACACCGACTCAAGCTGGCGAAGCACAAAAACAACAACTTCGACGATGCACTTTGAGGACTACGACAATGATTATTTACGGTGTGGCGCTGTTGGCGATTTGTACGCTGACAGGGGTGATCCTGGGCGACATGCTCGGGGTATTGCTGGGCGTCAAATCCAATGTGGGTGGGGTCGGCATCGCGATGATCCTGCTGATCTGCGCGCGGCTATGGACACAAAAGCGCGGCGGCATGACCAAGGACTGCGAAATGGGCGTCGCCTTCTGGGGCGCCATGTACATCCCCGTGGTGGTTGCGATGGCCGCGCAACAGAACGTCGTTACCGCCCTGCATGGCGGCCCGGTGGCGGTGTTGGCGGCCATCGGTTCGGTGGTGCTCTGTGGCTGCACCATCGCGCTGATCAGCCGGACGCACAAAGGCGAACCCTTGCCCGATGAGCCAGCTGAAGTCACGCCGCTTGGCACGCCAGTAGGAGGCCGCTGATATGTGGGATCTCATAAAGAGCGGCCTGGAACATAACGGCCTGGTCACGGCGTTTGCCTTCGTCGGCATAATCATGTGGGTGTCGGTGGTGCTGTCCAAGCGCCTGACCTATGGGCGGGTCCATGGCTCGGCAATTGCCATTGTCATCGGCCTGGTGCTGGCCTGGGTGGGCGGAACCATGACTGGCGGGCAGAAAGGCCTGGCGGACCTGTCGCTGTTTTCCGGCATTGGCTTGATGGGCGGCGCCATGCTGCGGGACTTCGCCATCGTCGCCACGGCGTTCGAGGTGCAGGCCACCGAAGCGAAAAAGGCCGGGATGATCGGGGCCATCGCGCTGCTGCTGGGCACGATCCTGCCGTTCATCGTCGGCGCAAGCATTGCCTGGGTGTTCGGGTATCGCGATGCGGTCAGCATGACCACCATCGGCGCGGGCGCGGTGACCTACATTGTCGGGCCTGTGACCGGTGCGGCGATTGGCGCCACGTCGGATGTGATGGCGCTGTCCATTGCGACCGGCTTGATCAAGGCGATCATCGTCATGGTCGGCACTCCCATGGCGGCTCGCTGGATGGGCCTGGATAACCCACGCTCGGCCATGGTGTTCGGTGGTCTGGCCGGTACGGTGAGCGGCGTGACGGCAGGCTTGGCGGCGACGGATCGGCGGCTGGTGCCGTATGGCGCGTTGACGGCGACCTTCCATACCGGGCTTGGGTGCCTGCTGGGGCCGTCGTTGCTCTACTTCATTGTTCGCGGAATTGTCGGTTAAGCGGCATTGCTTAGGGTGGCGAGGGAGCTTGCTCCCGCTCGGGTGCGCAGCGCCCGCTCTTTTGGGGCTGCTGCGCAGCCCAGCGGGAGCAAGCTCCCTCGCCACAAGATCTCAAGCCTGGCGATTGGCATACATCCGGCACTCGGCCAACAGCGCCAGCAGGTTCGGATCGCGCTCCTTGGCCTTCAGGAATACCACGCCGATGTGCTGTTGCAGCCGGTACTTTTCCTGCAACGGGATCAGTTTCACCCGGTTTTCATACACCGCCGCAATCCGCCCCGGCAGTAACGCATAACCGACCCCGGAGCTGACCATGCTCAGCAGGGTGAAGATATCGTTGACCTGCATCGCCACTTTCGGCTCGAACCCTGCCTGCTTGAAAACCCGGACGCCGTCCTGGTGCGTGGCGAAGCCCTGGGTCAGGGTGATGAACGTCTCGTCCCGCACTTCGGCCAGGTCCACTTCGGTCCGCTGGGCGAAGGGTGAATCGGCTGGTGTGGCAAGGAAAATATCATCGGAAAACAGCGCAATGTGCTCGCAGTCAGGGTCGTTGACGCTGTCGTCCAGCGACACCAGGATCGCGTCGACTTCCATGTTCTTGAGCTTGTACAACAGGTCGATGTTCGAGCCCATGATCAGGTCGATATTGAGTTCGCTGCGGCGAATCTTCAGGCCCATGATCAATTGGGGTACGGTCTTGACCGTCAGCGAATACAGCGAGCCGAGCTTGAAGCGCTCGGCGGAAAAACCGGCGGCTTCGCGGGTCAGGCGCACGCTTTCGACCACGTCCTGGATCAGTTTCTGCGCCCGTTCCTCCAGCACATAGGCGCTTTCCAGCGGCGTGAGGTTGCGGCCTTCGTGCTTGAACAGCGGACAACGCAGGGCGCTTTCCAGCGAATGGATGGCCCGGTGCACGCTGACGTTGCTGGTCTGCAACTCCGCCGCCGCCCGCGCCAGGTTGCCGGTGCGCATGAAAGCCAGGAACACCTCGAGTTTCTTCAGGGTCAATTCTTCGTCGATCAACATGGGGCAGGCTCTTATTCGTATGGCCTGATTGTGCCCCAACCGACTCTTGCGGTGAGGAAATAACCGTGGCGAGGGAGCTTGCTCCCGCTTGAGTGCGCAGCGCTCACAGATTTTTAGGGCGGCTGCGCCCGAAACGTCGGACCGACCCAGCGGGAGCAAGCTCCCTCGCCACAGAGACCTCACGCTCTTGAATGTTAGGTAGCTTGAGCAAACCATTGCACTTTGCAGCGCCAAGCCTGAGCCTTGGCGCCTGTTTCGCAAATTGAGGTGGGATGGGATGTATCACGGGGAACGACTCAACGCCTGGACGCACCTGGTCGGGGCGGTGGCGGCTTTTATCGGCGCGGTGTGGTTGCTGGTGATTGCCGGGATGGCCGGCGATCCATGGAAGATCGTCAGTGTGGCGATTTACGGGTTCACTTTGCTGGTGCTGTACAGCGCTTCGACGGTTTACCACAGCGTGCGCGGGCGCAAAAAGGCGATCATGCAAAAGGTCGATCACTTTTCGATCTACCTGCTGATCGCCGGCAGCTACACGCCGTTCTGCCTGGTAACGTTGCGCGGGCCCTGGGGCTGGACCTTGTTCGGGATCGTCTGGGGCCTGGCGCTGATCGGAATCTTGCAGGAGATCAAGCCGCGTTCCGAAGCGCGAATCCTGTCGATCGTGATCTACGCCGTGATGGGCTGGATCGTGCTGGTGGCGGTCAAGCCCTTGCTGGCGGCCCTGGGCAGTGCCGGGTTTGCCTGGCTGGCCTCGGGCGGCGTGCTGTACACCGTGGGCATCATCTTTTTTGCCCTCGACCATCGGCTGCGCCACGCCCATGGCATCTGGCACCTGTTTGTCATGGCCGGCAGTTTGCTGCACTTCGTGGCGATTCTGTTCTACGTGCTCTGAGCGGTCGCGAACAGGCGATCAAGTTGCGCCTGGGCCTGGCTGGCGAAGATTTCCAGCAACGCGCCCACGGTATGGGCGGGTGCCTCGTTGGCCCGGGTCACGGCGTACAGGGTAATGGGCAACGGCGGCGACAACGGCCGGATCGCCGTGAGGGTGTCCGAGGCGCCCAGGGCCGTGAACGGGTCGATCACCGCCAGCCCGGCACCCGACTCGACCATCGCCCTGGCCAATGAATACGTCTGCACGGAGATGCTGATGCGCGGCGGCGGTTCCACAGACTTCAGATAACCGTCCAGCTTGGCCGACAGTGGGTCAGCGCTGGACAGGCCGATCAACGGTGCTCCGGCCAGCTCCTGTAACGGCATCGGCTGACCCACTGCCGCGTCCCCCCAGTAACCGCTCGGCGCCAGGGCCACCAGCACGCCGTTGGCCAGGGCCTGGGCCTTGAGCCCGGGGTGTTCGGGCGGTTGCAGAGTCAGGGCGACGTCGATTTCGCGCATCAACAGGTTTTGCACCAGCTCGCGGCTGTGAGCGCTGGACAGTTCACAGGCGATGTCCGGGTAGCGGCGGGTCCATTGGTGGATCGCTGCCGGCATCAACGACAAGGCCAGGGCCGGTGTCGCGCCGATCCGCAGGCTGTGCCCCGGCTCGCGGCGCAGGCTCTGGGCCAACCGTCGCACGCCTTGCAGGCTTTCGCTAACCTTGTCGACTTCACGCTCCAGCTCCAGCGCTTCCGGCGTGGCCTGCAACTTGCCGCGCACCCGCAGGAACAGCGCGAACCCCAGCTGTTGCTCGGCATGCTGCAACACTTTGCTTACCGCCGGTTGCGAGACGTGCAGCAGTTGCGCGGCGCCGCTGATGGAGCCGGTCTGGCGGATGGCCTGGAAAATCTCGATGTGGCGAAGGCGCATGACGGGCCCATAACCTTTGTTTATAGGAGGGCTATCTTTATTCATTGTTCGAGCACTGTCACCTGCTCCTAATCTGCGCCTATCGGAAACAGATGTGAGGCGGACATGGTTCAGCGGGTATGCATCATTGGCGGCGGCGTGGTCGGCTTGGCGACGGCTTATGCGCTGGTTCGCGACGGCATCGACGTGACGTTGGTGGAGGCCCGGGCTGCGCTGGGCAGCGAAACCAGTTTCGCCAATGGCGGGCAGTTGTCCTACCGCTATGTCGCCCCATTGGCGGATGCCGGCGTGCCCTGGCAAGCGCTGGGCTGGATGCTGCGCACGGACTCGCCGCTCAAGCTGCGCCCCCGCCTGGACCCGGCGCAGTGGCGCTGGATGGCCGCGTTCATCGGTGCCTGCCGGAGCTCGGTGAACCGGCGCAACGGCAGCCACCTGCTGCGCCTGGCACTGTTGAGCCAAGCCACCTTGCAGGGTTGGCGTGAAGACGACGGCCTCGACGGTTTCGACTGGCGGCGCAACGGCAAGCTGGTGACGTTCCGCGACGCCGGGCATTTCCAGCGGGCGCGGCAAGGGCTGGCGGACAGCGCTCATCAACAAGTGCTTGGCCCCGCTGAATGCGCGAGCCTGGAACCGGCCCTGGCTGATGTACCGTTCGTGGGCGGGATCTATACGCCGGATGAAGAAGTCGCCGATTGTCACGCCTTTTGCCAGCGATTGGCGGCCCGCCTGCGCGCTTCGGGGCGTTGCGAATTCCTGTTGGGACATCCGGTGACTGCCATTGACCATGGCGCTGGAACGGTCCGGGCCGTTGAATTGAACGGACAACAGTTGCCGGTCGAGCACTTGGTGATCGCCGCCGGCCACCGCAGCGCCGCGCTCGCATTGCCCGATTTGCGCATGCCGCTTTACCCGCTCAAAGGCTACAGCCTGAGCGTGCCCATCGGCGCGCAGCATCGGGCGCCGGAGCTGAGCATCACCGACTACGACCGCAAGATGGTCTACGCGCGCATCGGCGAACAGCTGCGCGTCGCGGCGATGGTGGACATCGTTGGTTTCGACCCGTCACCGGACCCCAAGCGCCTGGCCCTGATCAAACGCCAGGCCGTGGAGACCTTTCCCCTGGCCGGGGATTATGCCCATGCGATCGAATGGGCCGGCATGCGCCCGGCCACTCCCAGCGGCGTACCGCTGATCGGCGCCACCGGCTACCGTAACCTATGGCTCAACCTCGGCCATGGCGCCTTGGGTTTTACCCTGGCCTGCGGCAGCGCCCGCTTGCTCAGCGAGCTGATCCGCCGACGCCCGCCTTCCATCGATTTGCAGGGCCTCACGCCCCGCGTTGCCTGACCCACCCCCAACGGAGAATAACAATGCAAAAAATCACGTTGATCGGCTGCACCCTGAGCCTGCTGTTGACTGTCCAGGCCCACGCCAATGAGGCGCCCCAGAGCGGCACGCTGGAGAAAATCGCCAGCTCCCATAGCATTACCTTGGGTTATCGCGATGCTTCGGTGCCGTTTTCCTATGTGGGTGACAGCAGCGGCAAGCCGATGGGTTACTCGGTGGACCTGGCGAGCAAGATCGTCGAGCGTATCCAGAAACAACTGGCGCTGCCGCAACTGCAAGTCAAATACAACCTGGTCACTTCCCAGACCCGCATCCCGCTGGTGCAAAACGGCACCGTGGACCTGGAGTGTGGCTCTACCGGGGTGACCGCCGAGCGACAGAAACAAGTGGCGTTTTCCTACGGCTTCATCTATGTGAAGGGCCAACTGCTGACGGCCAAGGACAGTGGCATCAATAGCTTCGCCGACCTGCGCGGCAAGAACGTGGTAACCACCGCCGGGACCACCAATGAACGCTTCCTGAAAAGCTACAACCAGGACAACAAGCTCGACATGTTCGTCATCAGCGCCAAGGACCACGGCGAGGCCTTCCAGATGCTCGAAACCGGGCGTGCGGCGGCGTTCTACATGGACGATGCGCTGCTCTATGGCGAGCGGGCCAAGGCCCGTGATCCGCACAAATGGGTGGTCGTAGGCCAAGAGCAGTCGCGGGAAATCTACAGCTGCATGGTGCGCAAGGACGACCCGCAATTGCTGGCGCTGGTCAACGCGACCCTGGCGGATCTGTACAAGTCGGGAGAGATCAACGACATCTACGACCGTTGGTTCCAGAAACCGATCCCGCCCAAGGGCTTGAACCTGGAATTCCCGATGACCAGCGAGTTGAAGGCGATCATTGCCAAGCCGACGAGTGATCCGGTGCAGTAAGTCATCCGGATATCCACGGGGCCACTGTGGGAGCGGGCTTGCTCGCGAAAGCGGTGCGTCAGTCACTATTTATGCTGGCTGACACACCGCGTTCGCGAGCAAGCCCGCTCCCACGAGTGATCTTCGGCGGCTGCGAAGCCTGCGATGACTAGAAATCCCCCCACAACTGCTGCGCCACTGCCAACGCCACCACAGGCGCGGTTTCGGTGCGCAGTACGCGGGGGCCGAGTCGGGCGGCGTGGTAGCCAGCAGTCTTGGCCTGTTCGACTTCGGCATCCGACAGGCCGCCCTCGGGGCCGATCAGGAACGCCAGCGTCGACGGCTTGGCGTGGCTGACCAGCGGTTCGGCGACGGGGTGCAGCACCAGCTTCAGCTCGGCCTCGGTCTGCTTCAGCCAATCGGCCAACAGCAGCGGCGGATGGATCAGCGGCACGGTGGAGCGCCCGCACTGCTCGCAGGCGCTGATCGCCACCTGGCGCCAGTGCAGCAGGCGTTTATCGGCGCGCTCGTCCTTGAGGCGTACTTCGCAGCGCTCGCTGAATATTGGCGTGATCTCGCTGACGCCCAGTTCGGTGGCTTTCTGGATGGCCCAATCCATGCGCTCGCCCCGCGACAAACCCTGGCCGAGGTGGATATGCAGCGGCGACTCAACCTGCCCGGCGAACTGATCGTCCAGTTGCACCCGCACGCGTTTCTTGCCGACCTCGGCCAGCGTGCCGCGAAACTCCTGGCCGGAGCCGTCGAATACCTGCACCGCATCGCCTTCGGCCATACGCAGCACACGGCCGATGTAATGGGCCTGGGCTTCGGGCAACTCGTGATCACCGAGGCTCAGCGGGGCGTCGATGAAGAAGCGGGACAGTCTCATGCTTAGTTCTCTATTGAATCTGAATTCGACATTGCGGCGAGGGTGCTTTTGTGGCGAGGGAGCTTGCTCCCGCTCGGCCGGGCTGGCGCTCCAGGGCGCAGCGCCCGCTCTTCTTTAGGGCCGCTTCGCAGCCCAGCGGGAGCAAGCTCCCTCGCCACAGAGAATTGCCTGTCAGCCTGGATCACGGAACCCCGGATGGAAGTCCTTCGGCACCGCCACGCTGACCTTGTCCCGGGTCGCGATGTCGATGCCTTCGCTGGCCACTTCGGCGAGGAAGTCGATCTGCTCGGGCGTGATGACATACGGCGGCAGGAAATACACCACGCTGCCCAGCGGGCGCAGCAACGCACCGCGCTCCAGGGCATGCTGGAACACCGCCAGGCCACGTCGCTCCTGCCACGGATAGGCGGTCTTGCTGGCCTTGTCCTTGACCATCTCGATGGCCAGGACCATGCCGGTCTGGCGCACTTCGGACACGTTCGGATGGTCGGCCAGGTGCGCGGTGGCGCTGGCCATGCGCTGGGCCAGGGCCTTGTTGTTTTCGATGACGTTGTCTTCTTCGAAGATATCCAGCGTCGCCAGGGCCGCCGCGCAGGCCAGCGGGTTGCCCGTGTAGCTGTGGGAATGCAGGAAGGCGCGCAGGGTCGGATAGTCATCGTAGAAGGCGTTGTAGACCTCATCGGTGGTCACGCACGCCGCCAGCGGCAGATAGCCGCCGGTCAGGGCCTTGGACAGGCAGAGGAAGTCCGGCGTGATGCCGGCCTGCTCACAGGCGAACATCGTTCCGGTGCGGCCGAAGCCCACGGCGATTTCGTCATGGATCAGGTGCACGCCGTAGCGGTCGCAGGCCTCGCGCAGCAGCTTCAGGTACACCGGGTGATACATGCGCATACCGCCCGCGCCCTGGATCAGCGGCTCGACGATCACCGCCGCGACGGTGTCGTGGTGTTCGGCCAGGGTCTGCTCCATGGCGGCGAACATCGTGCGCGAGTGCTCCTCCCAGCTCACGCCCTCGGGGCGGTGGTAGCAGTCGGGGCTGGGCACCTTGAGGGTATCGAGCAGCAGCGCCTTGTAGGTTTCGGTAAACAGCGGCACGTCGCCCACCGACATCGCCGCGATGGTTTCGCCGTGGTAGCTGTTGCTCAGGGTGACGAAGCGCTTCTTGTCCGGTCGGCCGCGATTGATCCAGTAGTGGAAGCTCATCTTCATCGCCACTTCGATGCAGGACGAGCCGTTATCGGCGTAGAAGCATCGGGTCAGGCCATCGGGCGTCATCTTCACCAGGCGCTCGGACAGTTCGATCACCGGCTGATGGCTGAATCCGGCGAGGATCACATGTTCCAACTGATCGACCTGATCCTTGATCCGCTGGTTGATGCGCGGGTTGGCGTGGCCAAACACGTTGACCCACCAGGAGCTGACGGCATCAAGGTAGCGCTTGCCTTCGAAGTCTTCCAGCCACACGCCTTCGCCGCGCTTGATGGGGACCAGCGGCAGCTGTTCATGATCTTTCATCTGGGTGCAGGGATGCCACAGCACCGCGAGATCCCGTTGCATCCACTGGTTATTCAGGCCCATTTACAGTCTCCTCGAGGCGGCTCGCGGCGGGCGCGGGCAAAACAATCGCGCAAGCCTATGCAATGGCGGCCCTGGGGACAACCCATTGTGTCGTACCGGCTACTTTGGGCGAGGCGATAGACGTCGCTGGCGGCGTTTTGATGGCTGACGTATTCTTCGCCGTTCTCTGAGCCGCCTGGCTCCAATAACTGAAATTTCCTACGTTTTATTCCGGAGTTCGTTGAATGTCTGCTGGTTGGCTGCGCGCCTGTGCGCTGGTGATGATAGGGCTGTTCAGCGTTTCGGCGCTGGCCAAGGACAAACAACCGACGGCCATCGTCATCGGCGGTGGACTGGCGGGGCTCACGGCAGCCTACGAGTTGCAGAACAAGGGCTGGATGGTGACGCTGCTCGAAGCCAAGCCTGACCTGGGCGGCCGCTCTGGCATGGCCACCAGCGAGTGGATCGGCAATGACAAGACCCAGCCGGTGCTGAACAAATACGTTTCCACATTCAAGCTGAGCACCACGCCGGCACCGGAATTCGTGCGTACCCCCAGCTACCTGATCGACGGCACCTACTTCACCGCCGCCGACCTGGCGACCAAGCAGCCAGCCACCGCCGAAGCCATCAAGCGCTACGAAACTACCCTGGACGACCTGGCGCGCTCCATCGAGGACCCGCAGAACCCGGCTGCCAACAGCACCTTGCATGCCTTGGACCAGATCACCGTGTCCAACTGGCTCGACCGCCTGCAACTGCCGGCCACTGCGCGACAACTGGTCAACCAGGAAATCCGCACCCGCTACGACGAACCTTCGCGCCTGTCGCTGCTGTATTTCGCACAGCAGAGCCGGGTCTATCGTGGCGTGGCCGACCGCGACCTGCGGGCCTCGCGCCTGCTCGGTGGCAGCCCGGTATTGGCCCAGGCGTTCGTCAAGCAACTGAAAACCATCAAGACCAATTCGCCGGTATCGGCCATTAACCAGGACAAGGACGGCGTGACCGTCAAGGTCGGCAGCGTTGGCTATCAGGCCGACTATGTGGTGCTGGCCGTGCCTTTGCGGGCCCTGAACAAGATCCAACTGACGCCGGCCCTGGATGCCCAGCATCAAGGCGCGATCAAGGGCACCAACTACGGTTGGCGCGACCAGATCATGCTCAAGTTCAAGACCCCGGTCTGGGACAGCAAGGCGCGCATGTCGGGCGAGATCTACAGCAACGCAGGCCTGGGCATGATGTGGATCGAGCCGGCCATGAAGGGCGGCGCCAACGTCGTCATCAACCTGTCCGGCGACAATGCCCGGGTGATGCAGGCCTTCGGCGACAAGCAGATGGTCGACCAGGTGCTGATCCGCCTGCACGCGTTTTATCCACAGGCCCGTGGCGCCTTTACCGGCTATGAAATCCGTCGCTACAGCACCGATCCCTCCATGGGCGGCGCCTACCTGGCCTTTGGTCCCGGCCAGATCAGCAAATACTGGCGCCTGTGGGAAAAACCATTGCAGCGCGTAGCCTTTGCCGGCGAGCACACCGACACCCTCTACCCTGGCACCCTTGAAGGCGCCCTGCGCAGTGGTCAGCGGGCAGCCAGCCAGGTTGAAGACCTGGCCGCGGGCAAGTCGTTCGAACCAGCCAAGGTCGTTCCGGCCGCGACGGCGGCAGCGGCCGGTGCAGTGGCGGCGAAGAAAGGCAACTTCTTCACCAATCTGTTCGGTGGCTCGGATGACGACAAGAAGCCGGAGCCGGTCAAGGCCCCCGAGCCGGTCGCGCCCACTCCGGCCCCAGCCCCAGCGCCGGTACCCGCTCCAGCGCCGGTTGCGCCACCTGCACCTGCGGCACCGGTAAAAGCCGAGCCGACCAAAAAGGCAGCGGCCAAAGCCACGCCGAAGAAATCGACAGCCAAGACCCCGGCTAAAAAAGCCCCGGCAAAGGCCCCGGTGAAAAAGGCAGAGCCAGCGAAGAAGCCAACGGCGAAACCGGCAGCGACCCCTGAGACCCAGGCTCAATAACGTTCAGGCGTAAAAAAAAAGCGCGGCCCTGAGGTCGCGCTTTTTTTTGCCTATTCATCAGCGCGAAATATCCGGCCTGCTTGGGCAGTGCTCTACCTGAGCTTGCTCGCGATGAGGTCCCTACGGACCCCAACGGCTGCCTGTGCCCTCGCCATCACCCATCATTTATTCTTTAATCTTTCCTTAACCCACCCCCACCAGACTGATGATCGTATTTCTCGATATTTCAAAGCGAAATTTTCCGCTTTAAATCGATAGATAACTCGCTAGTCTTGGTCGCAGTTTTTACAGGATATGAGCAATGCAGCTACGCAACTCTGCTTCTCGTTATGGCTGGGTCAGCCTCGTTCTGCACTGGGGCGTCGCGCTGGCGGTGTACGGGCTATTCGCCCTGGGCTTGTGGATGGTCGGTCTGGATTACTACAGCACTTGGCGAAAAGACGCGCCGGACCTGCACAAGAGCATTGGCCTGGTGCTGCTCGCGGTCATGTTGCTGCGAGTGATCTGGCGTTTTGTCAGCCCGCCGCCCTCGACCCTGCAAAGCTATGGCCGCCTGACGCGTATCAGCGCCAAGCTTGGTCATAGCGCACTGTATCTCGGGTTGTTCGCCGTGATGATCGCTGGTTACCTGATTTCCACCGCAGACGGTGTCGGGATTCCGGTGTTTGGCCTGTTTGAAGTACCCGCGCTGGTGTCCGGACTGCCCGATCAGGCAGACGTCGCTGGCGAGATTCACCTGTACCTGGCGTGGGCGTTGGTCATTTTTTCCGGCCTTCATGCGTTGGCAGCACTGAAACACCACTTTATTGACCGTGACGCGACCCTCAAGCGAATGCTGGGGCGCCAAGCCTGATGTTCAACCTCGACTCCAAAGGAATATAAAGCATGTTGAAAAAGACGCTCGCCGCCCTGGCAATCGGTTCTGCACTGTTGTCGGCCGGCCAGGCCATGGCCGCCGACTACGTCGTCGACAAGGAAGGCCAGCACGCCTTCGTCGACTTCAAGATCAGCCACTTGGGCTACAGCTACATCACCGGTACCTTCAAGGACATCGACGGCAAGTTCAGCTTCGACGCCGCCAAGCCTGAAGACAGCAAGATCGAGTTCAACGTGCGCACCGCCAGCGTGTTCACCAACCACGCCGAACGCGACAAGCACATCGCCAGCAAAGACTTCCTGGAAGTTTCCAAGTACGCCGATGCCAAGTTCGTGTCGACCAGCGTCAAGCCTACCGGTAAGAATGCTGCCGGCAAGGACACTGCCGACGTGACCGGCGACCTGACCCTGCACGGTGTGACCAAGCCAATCGTGGTCAAGGCCACTTTCCTGGGTGAAGGCAAGGATCCATGGGGCGGCTACCGTGCCGGCTTCGAGGGCACCACCAGCATCAAGCGTTCCGATTTCGGCAAAATGATGGACCTGGGTCCACAATCCGACGCCGTTGAGCTGTACGTGTCGTTTGAAGGTGTCAAAGCGAAGTAATCTTCGCACTGACAAAAAACGCCCCTGGTCTTGCGATCAGGGGCGTTTTTTATTGCCACGTGAAAATCAAACAAACAGCGCAATCCCCTTTGGGAGCTAACGCTGTTCATTTAAGAAAGATGACGGATCTGTGGCCAGAGATTGCTCCCGCTCGGCTGCGAAGCAGTCGTAAACCGGCGGGTGCGGTGTGTCTGATGCTCCGCATTTTGCAGATTTTGGGGCCGCTTCGCGGCCCAGCGGGAGCAAGCTTCCTCGCCACGGGTTCGTCGATTGCCTTATGAACAGCATTACCCTATGGGAGCGGGCTTGCTCGCTCCCGCATTCAGGTTAGTGGCGCCCGAATGAAAATGCCCCAGGTCGCAAGACCTGGGGCATTTTTCAAGGCTTGGAAAAACTCAGCGATTGCGGGTCAGCAACGCTGGCTTCTCGCCCCGTGGGCGGCTAGGCAGTTGATCCAGTTGCTCAGGCGTCGGGAAGCGATCGGCTTTCGATTCCTTGTGCATGATCTTGGGCTGGTTGCCACGCGGGTTCTGTACGGCCGGTTCCGGGCGAGGCTGCTCGTCACGGGCCGGGCGGCGAGGGCGAGTGTCGTCGCGACGAGCCTGGCCGTCACGGGGTGCGCCGTTACGTGGGCCGCTGCGCTTGGCCGGCGGGGTGCCGGTGGACGAGCCGTTGCTGTTGCGTGGCCCGTTCTGGCGACCTTGTGGCTGGCCGCCGCGCGGGGCGCCTGCACCTGCTGCGCCTGCCGCCGGGGCACCTGGGCGGCGACCGCGACCTTGGGCCGGTTTCTGCTGCGGTACGTAGTCGACGCGGTTACCAAAGTTATCGACATCGTCGTCCAGGAACTCGTCCGGGGCACGATCAGCCGCGGGGCGTGGTGCCGGACGCTGTTGTTCACGAGCCGGGGTACCTTCGCGGGGCTTCTGTTCGCGAGCCGGGCGTTCGCCACGGCTGTTGCTGGCAGGTTTTTCCTTGCCCTTGTCCTTGCCTTTGTCTTTGCGACCGCCGCCACCGCCTGTGCCATTCGGACCGTCACCGCGTGGACCGCGAGCATTGCGTGGGTTACGCACGTCCGGACGTTCACGCACTTCAGGCTTTTCGGCCTCGATAGTGCTGGCGTCGAAGCCCATCAGGTCGCCGTCGGCGATTTTCTGCTTGGTCATGCGCTCGATGCTTTTGAGCAGTTTTTCTTCGTCCGGCGCGACCAGCGAGATCGCTTCGCCCGAACGACCGGCCCGGCCGGTGCGGCCGATACGGTGCACATAGTCTTCATCGACGTTTGGCAGCTCGAAGTTGACCACGTGAGGCAACTGATCGATGTCCAGGCCACGGGCGGCGATGTCGGTGGCAACCAGGATGCGCACTTCGCCGGCCTTGAAATCAGCCAGGGCCTTGGTGCGAGCGTTCTGGCTCTTGTTGCCATGGATCGCCACGGCCGGCAGGCCATGCTTGTCCAGGTATTCGGCCAGGCGGTTGGCGCCATGCTTGGTGCGCGTGAACACCAGGACCTGTTCCCAGGCGCCAGCGGTGATCAGGTGTGCCAGCAGTGCACGCTTGTGGCTGGCTGGCAGGCGGAATACGCGCTGCTCGATGCGCTCGACCGTGGTGTTGGGCGGCGTCACCTCGATGCGTTCCGGGTTGTGCAGCAGCTTGCCGGCCAAGTCCGTGATGTCCTTGGAGAACGTCGCCGAAAACAGCAGATTCTGGCGCTTGGCAGGCAGGCGGGCGAGGACTTTCTTCACGTCATGGACGAAGCCCATGTCGAGCATGCGGTCGGCTTCGTCCAGCACGAGGATTTCAACGTGGGACAAGTCGACACTGCCCTGGCCGGCCAGGTCGAGCAGGCGGCCGGGGCAGGCCACGAGCACATCGACGCCACGGGCCATGGCCTGAACCTGGGGGTTCATGCCGACACCGCCGAAAATGCAGGCGCTGACGAATTTCAGGTCGCGAGCATAGATCTTGAAGCTCTCGTGCACCTGGGCAGCCAGTTCGCGGGTGGGGGTCAGGACCAGCACGCGCGGTTGGCGCGGGCCATGACGCTGGGATTTGTCTGGGTGACCGTTGGGAAACAACCGCTCCAGGATCGGAAGGGCGAAACCGCCGGTTTTACCAGTACCTGTCTGTGCCGCGACCATCAGGTCGCGACCTTGCAACACGGCGGGAATGGCCCGCTGTTGCACTGGGGTAGGCTGGGTGTAGCCGGCGGCTTCGATGGCGCCGACTAAAGCCTCGGAGAGACCGAGGGAAGCAAAGGACATGAGTAATCCTGTTCTAGTGAGGGCCTGGCCCAATGGGATAGTCTTGCCCGGCGCGAATGACGTTCAATTAAAAGACGTCATCCCGTCCGGTCCTGCCGGGTCTGAAAAGCGAGTCCGGACAAGGCTCGCGCGGGCTGGAAGCTGCGCTGTAGCGGTGTCGGGATGCCTTTTGCAAGACCGGGCGTCCGGGCGTGAGCCTGGCGGGAAGGCCCGAGTATAACAGAGCAAACGCCGCGCGCCGCTTTCCTGCTGCTCAACGGTTTATTTCAGTCTGGGCCGGGTCGGGTGGCGCAGCCTTGGCAATCGGGCCGGCGCCATAGCGGGCGCTCAGCTCGGCATAGCCCGGTTCGCGCTTGAACCGCTTGAGTTCGGCGCCAAAACGCTGCACCAGCAAATCCATCCCGGCGTTGCGCCGCACCGCCAGGTACTGGCTCTGACGGCTGACCACCAGCGGGTTTTCGGTAATTTGGTCGCCCAGTCGCATTTGCTCAAGCAGATGCCGGCCCACCCTGCGGTCGGTGATGAGCAGGTCGATGCGGCCCAATTGCAACTTCCCGAAATTGGCTTCGTGGGTCGGTGCTGTTTCACGCTCGAACAGCGGCGACTCACTGAATGCCTGGCTGTACAAGTAACCGGGCGACGTCCCGACAGTCAGGCCTCGCAGGTCATCGAGGGTACGAAACGGGTGGGGCCGGGCATTGGCATAGAACATCACGAACTCCACATCCGACAGCGGCTCGCTGGGGTAGAGCAGCGTGGCTTCGCGCTCGTCACTGTGAAAAATGTCCAGCGCACCGTCCGCGAGGCCTTGCTCCAGCATCGCCAGGCAACGCTTCCATGGCAGGAACTGCCATTCCACGTCGATACCCAGGCGCTTGAACACAATGGCGGTGGTTTCGTAGTCCAATCCCAGGGCCTTGCCGTTCTCTTCGTAGACGTATGGCGCCCAGGGTTCAGTGACGATGCGCAACTTCTCGGCCCGGGCAACCATGCTCAGGCACAAGAGGAAAATAATAGTCAGTAGGTGGGCAATGACGGGCATGGCCTGAGGTTACGACGAGAGCTCATCAAATAGCTAGAGCGCTCTGGCCTGCGCCTCAGTTGTCCTTTGCCTGCATCAGGTGTTGGTAGATGGCTGTGCGGCGTTCACCGAGTACCAGGCGGATCAGTGGATGATCGAGCCAGTGTTTGAGCTCGTGATCCGGTAATGGCTTTTTCAGGCGATTTTCGAGGTTTTCCAGGGCTTTTTCCCACCAGACCGGGGCGCACGCCTGATCGAACTGATTGGTGTGGCGGTAGCAACCATAGAGAATCTCACGCATGAATTGCCGCTTATGACGGGGTAGCGCCAGGGTGATCAATTTATAAGCCAGGCGCTGAAATGTCGGGGGCCTGGGCAGCGTAGCGGTGACTTGTCCGGTTTCATCCAATGCTTGCTGGCAGAGGGGCGCGGCACCGTGTTTGTCGAGCCAGGCCTTGGTCTTGGCGCGAAACAGTTGCTTGCGACTCCAGTAATGATGGATCAGGTCGGGGCATTCGCGCACCTGCACCGAGCGATAGGCGGCCACCGACAGGCAGAATTCCTCCAGGGTGTAGGCACCCTTCGCCAGCGGGTAAAGCTCATCCATCAAGGCGATCGAGCGATCCAGTACGGACGCGTCCACGTAGGTGAGGCCGATCACTCCAGAGTTCAGCAAGGGCATGTGGTCGTCGGCCAACTGCCGTTGGCGCAATGTGTCTGCCAACGTCAGGTAGAGCACCGAGTCCTTGTTGGCGCCATAAGGCAGACCAAAGGCGTTGCACAGCAACGTGCCCGGCCGGATACGGCGGAACAGATCGAGGGGGGAGCTGTGGAAGAACGTATCGGTGTCGATCAGCAGTGCTAACTCGACCTCTTCCAGCACTTTTTGCATCACCACATGCTTGGCACGGAAGTGATATCCGTGGGGCTCGATCCAGGCCTGGCGGGTTTCGTGATCCAAGGGGCGCAATCGTACCGGCAGCCCTTCGTACGGCGCGGGGTTATCGGTGAACACCTGGATATCCAGCGCTTCGCCCGGGGTCTTGCGCAGACCGGCCAACGCACTGGCTATGCTGAACAGCGCTTCCTGGTGATAGGTCTCGGCCCCGTAGACCAGATAAATGAGTTGGGGGGTCGTTAGCCTGTGACCATTGGGCATCTACTGCATTCCTCCAGCTTTCTTGGGTAGAAAAAAAGGCCTTGGTGTTCGCCAAGGCCTTCTTGTACCTGCGAATTAAGTCATTAACGTGGCAGTTTAAGATTGTTCCAGACGGCGAGGCTGGGTTCGGCCTGATTAAGGGTATAGAAATGCAGCCCCGGCGCACCGCCCTGCAACAAACGCTCACACATTTGCGTGATGACTTCCTCGCCGAAGCTTTGGATGCTGGAACTGTCATCACCGTAGGCTTCCAGCTGCTTGCGGATCCAGCGCGGGATTTCTGCACCGCACGCGTCGGAAAAGCGCGCAAGCTTGCTGTAATTGGTGATCGGCATGATTCCCGGCACCACAGGAATATCGACACCCATCTTGCGGATACGCTCAACAAAATAGAAATAACTGTCGGCATTGAAGAAATATTGCGTGATCGCACTATTGGCGCCGGCTTTGGCCTTGCGCACGAAATTGAGCAGATCGTCTTCGAAATTACGCGCCTGGGGGTGCATTTCCGGGTAGGCGGCCACTTCGATGTGGAAATGCTCCCCGGTTTCTTCTCGAATGAAGCTCACCAGTTCGTTGGCATGGCGCAGCTCGCCGCTGGCCATGCCCATGCCGGAGGGCAGGTCACCGCGCAGGGCGACGATGCGATTGATGCCCGCGGCCTTGTATTGCGTCAGCAGGCTGCGCAGGTCTTCCTTGCTGTCACCCACACAGGACAGGTGAGGTGCGGCCGGGACTTTGACTTCGCTTTCGAGCTGCAACACGGTGTTCATCGTGCGGTCACGGGTCGAACCGCCGGCGCCATAGGTGCAGGAGAAGAAGTCGGGGTTGTAGCTGGCCAACTGACGGGCAGTGGCGATGAGTTTTTCATGCCCAGCATCGGTCTTCGTCGGGAAGAACTCGAAGCTGTAGCGACGGTCTTGGGACATGGTCATATCCTTGGAAACTCGTAGGGCTGAAAGCCTGGCGCATCCCAATGTGGGAGCGGGCTTGCTCGCGAAGGCGGTTCATCATTCAACATTGATGTCGCCTGATCCTCCGCCTTCGCGAGCAAGCCCGCTCCCACAGGGAGAGCAGGCAATAGAGCCGATCAGTAGCGGTAAGCGTGCGGCTTGAACGGGCCTTCGACGGTGACGCCGATGTAGTCAGCCTGTTGCTTGGTCAGTTGGGTGACCACGCCGCCGAAACCGCGGACCATTTCCAGGGCCACTTCTTCGTCGAGTTTCTTGGGCAGTACTTCCACGGTCAGGCGCTCGGCTTTCTGGGCTGGCGACAGGTCGGCGTATTTCTGGCCGAACAGGAAGATCTGGGCCAGGACCTGGTTGGCGAACGAGCCGTCCATGATGCGGCTTGGGTGGCCGGTGGCATTGCCCAGGTTAACCAGGCGGCCTTCGGCCAGCAGGATCAGGTAGTCGTCGTTCTGTGGATCGAAGCTGCCGGTGCCGGTGCGGTGAACCTTGTGGACCTGTGGCTTCACTTCTTCCCACGCCCAATTCTTGCGCATGAAAGCGGTGTCGATTTCATTGTCGAAGTGGCCGATGTTGCAAACCACGGCGCGCTTCTTCAGGGCCTTGAGCATGTTCGCATCGCAGACATTGACGTTACCGGTGGTGGTCACGATCAGGTCGATCTTGCCCAGCAGGGCCTTGTCGATGCTGGCTTCGGTGCCGTCGTTGATCCCGTCGACGAACGGCGAAACCAGTTCGAAACCGTCCATGCAGGCTTGCATGGCGCAGATCGGATCGACTTCCGATACCTTGACGATCATGCCTTCCTGGCGCAGGGACTGGGCCGAGCCCTTGCCCACGTCACCGTAGCCGATCACCAGCGCCTGCTTGCCCGACAACAGGTGGTCGGTGCCGCGCTTGATGGCGTCGTTGAGGCTGTGACGGCAGCCGTACTTGTTGTCGTTCTTGCTCTTGGTCACCGAGTCGTTGACGTTGATGGCCGGGATCTTCAGCTCACCCTTGGCCAGCATGTCCAACAGACGGTGTACGCCGGTGGTGGTCTCTTCGGTGACGCCGTGAACCTTGTCCAGCACGGCTGCGTACTTCTTGTGCAGCAGCTCGGTGAGGTCGCCGCCGTCGTCGAGGATCATGTTGGCATCCCACGGCTGGCCATCCTTGAGGATGGTCTGCTCCAGGCACCACTCGTATTCCTGCTCGGTCTCGCCTTTCCAGGCGAACACAGGGACACCGGCGGCGGCGATGGCGGCAGCGGCCTGGTCCTGGGTCGAGAAGATGTTGCAGGACGACCAACGTACTTCGGCACCCAGGGCAACCAGGGTTTCGATCAGCACGGCGGTCTGGATGGTCATGTGGATGCAGCCGAGGATCTTCGCGCCCTTGAGCGGCTGCTCGCCGGCGTATTTGCGGCGCAGGCCCATCAGGGCTGGCATTTCGGATTCGGCGATGATGATTTCGCGACGGCCCCAGGCGGCGAGGGACATGTCGGCGACTTTGTAGTCGGTAAAATCTGCAGGCGTGATAACAGCGCTCATGAAGAGCCTCCATTCGTAATGTATGCGAATGGGCGCCGTTGTGCGTTTAGTGTCGGTGCGGGTAGCCCCGTACAGACAACGCCCCATCCGAGCCTGACAGGTCGAACCTGCTGCAGCGCCCCTCGGACAGGTGGCGGGAACGGCCCAAAGCGTGGGCCGAAGTAAAGCGGGGCGATTATAACGGGCTAATCGGATCTTCCAAAGGGTTTCTGTCGGCAAATCAAAACTGCCGATAGCTGTCATAGGGCTCGCGACCTAGAGCCTGACCGCCCGGTCTGCCATGATGCGGCTATTCATCGGCCAGACGCTCAGGAGTGAACATGAATTTCCACACCCGCAAATGGGTCAAGCCCGAAGACCTCAACCCCAACGGCACGCTATTCGGCGGCAGCCTGTTGCGCTGGATCGACGAAGAGGCGGCGATCTACGCCATCGTCCAGTTGGGCAACCAGCGCGTAGTCACCAAGTACATCTCGGAAATCAATTTCGTCAGCGCCTCGCGCCAGGGCGACATCATCGAGCTGGGTATCACCGCTACCGAATTTGGCCGCACGTCCATCACCCTGACCTGTGAAGTGCGCAACAAGATCACCCGCAAAAGCATCCTGACGGTGGAAAAAATGGTCTTCGTCAATCTCGGCGAAGACGGCTTGCCCGCGCCCCATGGCCGGACGGAGATCAAGTACGTCAAGGATCAGTTCCAGGACGGCATCACCAGCGAGTGAGAGGCGGCTTCAGGCCCCCGTGAACATTGGCCCACACTGAACAGCTCCGGACGCCGCGTGTCGTAGGTACATCACGCCACCGGTTCAGGAGCTGTATGGATACCCACGAAGAAGGCAAGACCCCTGACCTTTCGGCCCAGGAGCAACACGAAGTCGACCGCAACCAGCCGCCGCGGGCGGCGGTGCTGCATGAAATCATCCGCACCCAGGGCAATCAGGAATTGGAGCGCAGTATTGCCGCGCTCTGGTGGTCGGCCCTGGCGGCGGGGTTGACCATGGGCCTGTCGCTGATGGCGATGGGGTTGCTCAACTCGCGGTTGCCGGATCACGAAGGCTTCAAGGTGATCGCCAGTTTTGGCTACTGCGCCGGTTTTCTCGCGGTGATCCTGGCTCGACAGCAATTGTTCACCGAAAACACCCTGACTGCCGTGTTGCCGGTCATGAGCAACCCCACGCTGGCCAATTTCGGCCGGCTGCTGCGGCTGTGGGGCGTGGTGCTGGTGGGCAACCTCTGCGGAACCTTGCTGGTGGCGTACGTGATGCTGCACCTGCCGATTTTCGACAAGCCCACCGACCAGGCATTCCTGGAGATCGGCCGCAAGGTCATGGAAAACGACACCGGCCAGATGTTCGCCAAGGGCATCATTTCTGGCTGGATGATCGCCACCATGGTCTGGATGATCCCGTCGATGGAAAGCGCCAAGATGTGGATCATCACGCTCATCACCTACTTGATGGCGCTGGGCGATTTCACCCACATCGTGGTCGGCTCGGCCGAGGTGTCGTATCTGGTCTTTGCCGGGCAACTGTCGTGGGAGGACTTCTGGCTGGTGTTCGCCGGGCCGACGTTGGCGGGGAATATCATCGGTGGCAGCTTTATTTTTGCGCTGATCAGCCATGCGCAGATTCGTAGCGAAGTGAGCCTGCCCAGAGGTAAGCCATCTGCTGCGCCAGCGCGGCGCAGCGACTCGGAGTAGGGGGAGCCGATTTATAGGCTCCCGGTGGGCGTGGCGGTTATTTGAATCGCATGTTGCGCAGTGTCGTGCGGGTTTTTGACTCCGGATCGAGCAGCCCCGTGTAGCGCGACCTGTAGTTCGCGATGACCCGTTCAAGTGAATTGTTGAACGCGATCTTCTGTTCCAGTGAATGTTTGGACGCCTTTGGATCTTGCACCTCTTGCAATTCCCGAATGGCCCCGTTGATCAGCTTGATGTTCGCATCGGGCTGGCCGCCGAGAAAGCGCGCGGGATTCAGTACGTGTTGCACGACGTTATGGGCGCGGGTGGCAACGTCTTGCAGATGCATTTTTTCGACGGCGTGCTGGGTCACCACGGAAATGGCGCTGGGCGCGCCTTTGTCCCACTCGGCGGCGGCCTGCAGGAACTGCATGAAGTCCGGGTCATTGCCGTGATTGAGGCGTTTTGCCAGCCATTCCAACTGGTCGGGCTGATCCGCAAGCTGGTCGAGGGCCCAGATAGGCATGTGCATCTCTTGGGTGGGTTCAAGCTTGGAGGACGTTTTGTTGGCTGTCTTGATCGATTCCTTTAATTCTTTCAGCGCCAGTTGTGCGTGCCGCCTGAAGGCGATCACCTCGGCGCAGGCTTCGTCGTGCTCCAGCTCTGCGCTTAGCTGCTCTAACGTGTTGTCGTCAAACGCCAGCAGGGCCTCCCTGGTTGAGGCAAACGAATAGGTTTGTTGAGTGGCGTTGCGCTCGTCCAGATGGGCTTGGACAGCCTTGCGCAGTTCTTCCTGAAGAAAATTCTTTGTCTTCTTGGGCATATTGAAATCGACCGTTCCCCTCAGGCCGGAGTGATCGCCTTCTTTGAATTTCAGCGGTACGACGACGGTATGTTCGTCAAAACGCTTCAGTTGCTCGGCATTCCACACAGAGCTGGCCGTATGGGGGGCCTTGAGAAGTCTATCGATCAGGGCTGACATCCCCGTACCCCGCTGGGTTTCCTGGCCTGATTTTTCAGTGTCGAATACCAGTATCAAGTGCTCGCCGTTCGGGATCGGGCTCGTCGAGGCAGTCGGGTTATAGATAGCAGGTACCGGTGTGTTGTTCAGGATGCCGCCATCGGCAAATGCCGTGGTGGTGCCCATGGGTTGGAACGGCTGCCCTTGCAGGGTCGGCTTGCTGAACACCACCGGCAGCGACGCGGAGATACGTGCTGCCACGGCGATGTCCATCTCTGGGGTCAGGTCCGCGCTGAAGACCACCAGTTGAGCGCCTTCCTCGAACATGGCGGTGCCGGTGATTTCTAGCGTCTTGATCTGCGGGATATCTTTGCTCAGCGCTGCCAGGTCGGCAAAGGTGACGTGCTGGTTTATTTCCACGTTGGCAACGGCTTTTTGCGCTTCTGTGGAAAGAGGTGTGGGGTGCTTTTCGCAGCATCGCAAAAGCGCCGCGCAGGATTCCTTTCTGATCAGTTCCTCCAGCGGCATCCCCTTGGAGCCCAGGCGTGGCAACAGATCACAGAGCAATTGCGCCAGGGGAATGCTTTTCAATTGCTCGCCCAATTTCGACAACCTGTCCTGCCAGATTGAAACCTCGTCCTTGCTGCTGTTGAGCAACTTAACGAGGGAGATGTCGTCGGAGATCCTGTCGAAGCCGGCATGAGTCATACCGCAGGCGAGTAAAGCGGCCGCTAGGGCCCCCGCAGAGGCACCTAAGAACGTTTCGATAAAGTCCATGAGGCCGTTGGCTTCGAGCGTATCGACGAGGCCGGAATAAGCCACCCCCTTGGCGCCACCGCCGCTCAGGACCACTTCTGTGATGGGCGGCCGATTCATACTGACCTGGACGCTACCATCCTCATTTCGAACGAGAGTGATCGACCGGTCTGTCGCGCCGCAGAGCAATTGTTGGGGGCCTTCAGGGGAGGCTTGTTTGGCAAGCGGGTCTACGTGTTCACAAGCGTGAAGGGAAGGATTGTATTGCGAAATTTCTAGCATTCGGGTTCGTTCCGTGTGCCCAAGAGGGGGACCGAACTGTAAGCAATATCTGAAGACTAATTGCGTTGTGACTCAACTGGACAAATATCCGCTGGCTGCAAACGGCAGTCGGCGAATCTCGATGAAAAGCGCTCTAAAACAAGGCTTCTAGGCGGTCGGTAAAACAGCTCGCACGCTTGAGGACAAAATCCTACTGACAGTGTTGCCCATTCGCTCGCGGGCCGGGCAGGTTTCTCAGGTGATCAAACAGCCACTGCCGCCAAGCGTCGTTGCCGATGAATAAAGAACAAGGCTGTCAATACCGTAAGGCCGCCGACAGTTGCCCCCGTCCATGGCAAGTCGGCCAAATCAGCCCCGCTGGCCACCACCAACCCGCCAATCCAGGCCCCGGCCGCATTACCGAGGTTGAATGCGCTCTGGTTTAGGGTCGAGCCGAGATTCGGGGCTTCGTGGGCCTGGTCAATGATCAGCAGTTGCAAGATCGGGCACAGGGCGAAGGCGAAGATGCCCCACAGCACCAGGGTGATGGCGGCGGGTATCACCGACTGGCTGGTCTGGCTGAACGCGGCGAGCACCAGCACCACGGCCAGGGCCATGGCCACCAGCGAGGGCAGCAGGCGCTGGTCGGCCAGCCGTCCGCCAAGGAAGCTGCCCGCCGTCAGGCCGACACCGAACAACAGCAGCATGATCGTCACGCCGTGCGGACTGACGCCGGTGATGTCCTGCAGGATCGGTGCGATGTAGGTGAACACGCTGAACAGGCTGGTGGAGGCCAGCACGCTCATGCCCAGGGCCAGCAATACGTTGACCTTGCCCAGGACCCTGAACTCGCTGGCCAGGTTGGCTTTTTCCATGGGGATGTCCTTGGGCAACCAGACCCATTGGGCAATGGCTGCGATCACCCCGATCATCGACACCGCCCAGAAGGTCGAGCGCCAGCCGGCGTATTGCCCCAGGGCCGTGCCCAACGGTACGCCCAACACGTTGGCCAGGGTCAGGCCGGTGAACATCATTGCGATCGCTTGGGCCCGTTTGTTCGGCGCCACCAACCCGGCGGCCACCACCGAACCGATGCCAAAGAACGCCCCGTGACACAGGGCAGTGATGACCCGGGCGGCCATTAGCGTGGTGTAGTTCGGCGCCAGGGCGCAGAGCACGTTGCCCAGGATGAACATCAGCGTCATGCCCAGCAGCGTTGCCTTGCGCGGCATGTTGGCGGTGCCGATGGCCAGGATCGGTGCGCCGAACACCACGCCCAGGGCGTAGCCGGTGATCAACAGCCCGGCCTGGGGAATGCTCACCGCCAGGTCACGGGCGACATCGGGCAGCAGGCCCATGATGACGAATTCAGTCGTGCCGATGCCGAAAGCGGCGACGGCCAAAGCAAGCAAGGCGAGTGGCATGCGCAGGGTCTCTGTCTGTAGTCTTGACGCTCTGATCAGGCATACGCATGCCGGCGCCCCGGTTCGAACGAACAGGGCAGCGACGGAATTATTGGAATTGGCTTATGCGCAACTGAATGCGGCGTGGTCGCCAGCAGTATAAACCGCTGCCGATGGATCGCGAATCAATTCTCTGGATGGAATAAGGAGCGTGCCGTGCTTGCGACGGCCTTGGTGTTGGTTGCGGCGCTGTTGCATGCGGCGTGGAATACGCTGATCAAGTTCAGTGGCGAGCGTCTGTTGGTGGTGGCGTGCATGGACAGCGTCGCGTTGCTGTTCGTCGCCCTGGCCCTGGGCTTCGTGGCCCTGCCGCCCGTGGACATCTGGCCGTGGATCCTGGCGTCGGCGGCGTTCGAGTTGCTGTATCGCTATTTGCTGATCCAGGCGTATCGGGTCGGTGACCTGGGGCTGGTCTATCCGCTGATGCGAGGGTTGTCGCCGCTGGTGGTGCTGGTCCTGACTTTTATCTTCGCCGGTGAAGCGCTGACAACCCAGCAGATCGTCGGCATCCTGCTGATCCCGTTCGGCATGCTCTGCCTGTTGTGGCAGGGCGGTGGCGGGGCGCGGCTGCCCTGGTCGATGCTGCCGGTGGTGGCGCTGATCGGCTTGTGCATTGGCTGCTACACCTTTATCGACGGCCACGCCCTGCGGCGCTGGTCCCATCCGCTGGATTACCTGGTCTGGGTCACGTTGCTCAGCGCCTGGCCGTTCCCGCTGCTGACGTTGGTCGCCAAGCGGCCGGCGTTCATGCGGTTCTGGCGTGAGCAGTGGCGGCTGGGGCTGGCGGTCGGGTTCTGTGTATTGTTCAGCTACGCTCTGGTGCTCTGGGCCATGCAATTGGGGTCGATCGCCGAAGCGGCGGCGCTGCGGGAGATCAGTGTGATCCTGGTGGTGTTGTTCGGCATGCGTTACCTGAAAGAACCTTTCGGCCGGCCGCGGCTCTTAGCTTGCGGGCTGGTGCTGGCGGGCATGCTGGTGATGAAATTCTGACCGGCGCCCTGACTCGTGATTTCTCTAAAACTCAAAGAAGGAACTGCTTCATGACGGTTGCCCTGTGGTGCGTGTTGATTGCCTTTCTCTTGCCTTACCTCTGTATTGCAATCGCCAAGGCCGGTGGGAAATACCGGTTGCGGGATAATTACGACCCTCGGGATTTCCTCGAAACGCTTGAAGGCGCACCTCGACGCGCATACGCCGCGCAATTGAACAGCTTTGAAATCACCCCGTTTTTTGCCGCCGCCGTGATCGTCGCGCACCTGGCCGGCAATGCCGAGCTGGTGACCATCAATGTGTTGTCCGTGTTGTTCATCACCAGCCGCCTGTTGTACATCATCTGCTACCTGGCGGACTGGGCGATCCTGCGCTCGCTGGTGTGGTTCGTGGGCGTAGGGTTGGTGTTGAGTTTCTTCTTCGTTTCGGTCTGAGGCTGGCGGTTGAATCGGCGGCGTCTGTACTGGCCCTGTCGCGAGCAGGCTCGCTCCCACATTGGATCTAGCCGTACACAAAATATGTGTCCACTGGAGATCA
Organism: Pseudomonas sp. Q12-87; assembly: GCF_001269755.1. NCBI lineage: Bacteria > Pseudomonadati > Pseudomonadota > Gammaproteobacteria > Pseudomonadales > Pseudomonadaceae > Pseudomonas > Pseudomonas sp. Q12-87. Next base: position 240,378 of record NZ_LHVI01000004.1, read on the forward strand.
ACTGTGGGAGCGAGCCTGCTCGCGATGGGGCCGGACAAAGCACCTCATTCCTTAGGGATTGGCGCTAACCGCATTCGCCACCTGTGGCACTTGGGGCAACGCCATGCCCTTGGGCCAGAGCATCCAGATCTGCCCCTGTTGCTTCATGTCCCCGGCCAGTTGCCCTGCCGCCTCGCCCGTGCCCCAGAACAGGTCCGCCCGTACTTCGCCGGTAATTGCGCCGCCGGTGTCCTGGGCGGCGACGGGGCGATTCAGGGCGCTGCCGTCGGGGCGCGTGGTGGACAGCCACAGCAGGCTGCCCAGCGGAATCACCTTGCGGTCCACCGCCACGCTGTAGCCCGCGGTCAACGGTACGTTCAGCGAGCCGCGCGGGCCTTCGTTGCTGTCAGGGTTGCGATTGAAAAACACGTAGCTGGGGTTGCTGCCCAGCAGCTCGGGAATGCGGTTCGGGTTGGCCTTGGCCCAGGCACTGATGGTGCCCATGGTGACGTCTTCTTTTTTCAGTTCCCCCTGTTCCACCAGCCAGCGGCCAATGGGGCGATAAGGATGACCATTCTGGTCGGCATAGCCGATACGCAATAAGCGGCCATCGTCGAGGCGGATGCGACCCGAGCCCTGGATCTGCAGGAATTGCAGGTTCATCGGGTCTGTCAGCCAGGCGATGACGGGGGCCTTCACTCCATTGTTTTCGATGGTGGCTGCGTCGTCATAGGGCTTGAGCACCCGACCTTCGAGGCGACCGCGCAGGCGTTTGCCCTTGAGTTCGGGGTAAATGCTGTCCAGTGACACAATAATCATGTCCTCCGGCACCCCGTACACCGGGATATTCGCGGTAGCGGTCCGGGTGAGACTGCCGGGGTAGACCGGCTCGTAGTAACCGGTGATCAGGCCGTTGGGGCTGTTGTCGCCCGAACGCAGGCCATAGACGTCCAGGTTCTGTTTCAGAAAGCTGCGAACGGCCTGTGCGGTCTGCGGCACATTGGCCGCTGCCGCGCAGGTGGGCCCCCACGTCGCATCGGCCTTGAGCCGGGTACAAGCGCTGCGCCAAGAGCCGAAACCGGCCAGCAAATCGTTGTCGGACACCGACGGTAAGGCTTCCCACGGCGCGCTGGCATACGTGGCGAGCGCGTGGGTCTGCGGCGCTTCGACCTTTTCGCCGCGATTGCAGCCGGCCAGCAGCGCGATCAGCGGTAGGGTCAACGCCAGGCCTTTGTGCCAGGTCTTGAAGCGGCTGTTCATGAAGATTTCCTTTGCAGCCATTCGAGCGCTTTATGGGGCGCCCAAACAACCCGTATTGTTGATAGGGGCATTGGTCTTTACCGGTGACCCGAGGATACTAACCGCCGTTTCCTGCCCCCCGAGGCCAAGATGTTTGTAAAACGATTTTCCATGGCCGTACTGGCGTGCCTGATGTTGTCCGCTTGTGGCGGTGTCGATCCCAATTCCCCGCTGGGCCAACGCAAGGCGATCTTCAAGCAGATGCTCAAGACCAACGAAGAGTTGGGCGGCATGTTGCGCGGCCGAGTCCCGTTCGACGGTGCGCGTTTCGCCGAAGGCGCGGTGAAGCTTGATCAATTGTCCCATGAGCCGTGGAAGCACTTCCCGCCAGTACGCGAGCAGGACCACACCAGCGCCCTGGACGATGTCTGGCAAAAGCAGGCACATTTCCAAGACCTGGCCCGCAATCTTGAAGCCGCCACCGGCGAGTTGGTGATCGCCAGCAAGGTGCAGCCCTACAAGGCCAGCTACTTGGCGCCGGCGGTGCAGAAAGTCGAGGATGCTTGCAGCGCCTGTCATAAGGAGTTTCGGGATCATTGAATAAAGGCAGCTACTACTGATCTAGCTCATCGACCGCTTCCTGCAGTTCCTTGCGGGAGGCGGCCAGCTTGTCCTTGCGTTTGTTGATGCGTTCGGCGTCGCCTTTCTTCATGGCTTTTTCCAGGTCGGCCTGGCGCCGGCTGACTTCGTGCTTGGCGTCGAGCACCTTGTTTTCTCGCTCTTTGCGCAAGGAGGCGTCGGTGCAATGCGTGGTGACTTCGTTCAGCGCGGTTTCCAGGCCTTCTTGCTGATCCTTGTTGCCACGGGACTTGGCCAGCTCGATCTGGTTGATGATGCCCTGGCGCTTGGCCGCGCAGCCGGTAAGCTCCGGTGCTTGCTCGTCCGCCATCAAGGGGGCGGCCATGGCGCTGCACAAGACCAGCAGGGCAACGGGGGACAGGAAATTCATAGCAACTCCGTAAAAAAATCGCGAGCGGGTCGACACAGATGCGCTGTTGGAACGCATGTTGGCCCCTTGGGTTCAACCGCACGGGCCCGGATTAAAAACCGTCGACTCCGGCGGCGCGTAATACGTCGCTCAAGGCCAGCACCTGCGGGTCGCGAAAAAACGCGCTCAATTGCGCGGCGCGACCCGCTCCGATGCCGGCCTCGGCTTGCCATTGTCCGGTGCTGCGCTCGGCCAGCGCCTGCCACGGTCCTTCCAGCCGGGCCTCGCCGGCGGGCGGAAGGCCAAGTGCCTTGAGCCATTGCCCGAAAGGACGTTGCCGGGCTTCACCCAGGCTGTCGAGCAGGCGCGCGCTACTGCGTTCGCCGAAGCCGGCAATGGTAGCAAGCCCGGCAGCATCGAGGGTCAACCAATCGAGCAATCCGTCGAGTCGACCGGCGGCCAACAATTTTTTCCAGGTGCCCGGGCCGACATGGGGCAGGGCAAGACCGTGCTTGCCGCTGAGCCAGTCCAGGCGTGCCAGGAACTGGCTCTCGCAGCCAGCTGTAGGTTGCCAGCAACTCAATAAGTGATGATCGGCTGCCCGCGGGACACTGAGGTCCTGGCGGACCACGCTGCGCAGGACGACGCCATCGAGCCGCGGGATGGTCAACCCGGCGAGGCTGATGGCGATCCGGTCGCCGGGGCGGATGTCCATGTCCTCCCAATGCTTGAGGGAGCTGACGCTCACCCGGCGGATCCAGCGGTCGTCGAGCTTGATGGGTTCAAGTTCCAGCACCGGGGTAATGCGCCCGGTGCGGCCGATCTTGAAGCGTACCTTGCGCACTTCGGCCAAGGCCTGGGCATACGGGTATTTCCAGGCCACGCTCCAGAACGGCACCCGGGCCCGCCAGCGATCACTGGGTGGACGGCGGCTCTGGCGCAGGACAATTCCGTCACTGGCGAATGGCAGCGGCGTGCGATACCAGTGGTCGCGCCAGTGTTCGGCATCGGCCAGTGCCTGGACCGGCTGGTTGTAGTCGAGCGTGTCGGCGAAACCCAGCGCCGTCAGCGCGGCCATTCGTTCGGGCAGGGTGTCCGGTCCTTCAGGCCACTCCCAGACAAACAGGCCGATGTCCGCTGCCTCTTGCGCCGTCATGTTCGTGCGCGCCATCAGGCCCGCCACGGTCCCGCGGGCGTTGAGACTGCCGCTGCTGGCCTGTACATGGCTGAGCAGGCGCCAGTACAACTCGCCCTGAACGAGCAGGTCGAGGGGCTGGCTCAGCTGTTGGGTGATGGCGCCGATCTTGCGCGCATTAGGGGTCCAGTCATGGCCCTGGACACCATCGCCGCGGCTGATCGCCTGGTGCAAGCGACCCGCGCGATAGACCAGGGTGACCGCCACGCCATCGACTTTCGGCTGGGCCCAGACGTCCGCTCGTCCGTGCAGCCAGGCCCGCACGGCCTCGACGTCCTTGAGCTTTTCAAGACCCGTATGCACGACAGGGTGCGGCACCTTCCCGCGCGCTGTGCGCAATGGGCTGGCCGACTTCTGCAAGTCGAAACAGCTGCGCCACTGATCCAGTTGCGTGCGGGACTGATCATAGAGTTCGTCGGCCACCCGCGAGCGACCGAGGCGGTGGTAACTGTCGTCCCAGCTATCGATTTGCTGTTGCAGGGCGGAGATTTCTGCCCGGGCGCGTTCGATCGGCCAGTCGGGGCAGGTCGCCGCAACGGCCGGGGCTGAAAGAAATAAAAGGAAGGTGAGTGTGAACAATAACGCTGGCATCAAAGCATCCTTGCTTGGTTGAGTCTTTGAAGGCTAGACGTCGGTGCACGGGCTGCGAGTCCCGTTGCGTTACCGGGTTTTACGAAGCCTGATGGCACAATCACGGCGGTACAGTGCGGTGTGATTTAGCCGCGCAACTGTCCCTTGAACCCAGCCGTGGCCGGCGCAGAATGGATGTTCGATCCACCCCAGCCGGGAACTCTCACGATGGACCTGACGACACTTGCCGTTTTCATTCCGGCCTGCTTTGCGCTGAACATGGCACCGGGACCCAATAACCTGTTGTCCATCAGCAATGCCTCGCGCTATGGCTTCGTCCGGGCATGCAGCGGCGGGGTCGGTCGGCTGGTGGCTTTTGCGATCATGATCGCCTTGGCTGCAGTGGGGCTGACGGCGGTGCTGCACACCTCGGAGTTGCTGTTCCTGGGAATCAAGCTTGTCGGGGCCGGCTACCTGTTCTACCTGGCCGTGCAGTTGTGGCGAGCCCGGCCCGAGGCCGACAGCGACGCCGCAGTCGTCTCGATGAGCATGAGCAGCCTGGCGCGTCAGGAATTCCTGGTGGCGATTGGCAACCCCAAGGCAATCCTGCTGTTCACCGCGTTCCTGCCGCAATTCGTCGACCGCGCGGGCACCGTCACCCAGCAGTTCGCAATACTGGGCGGGTTATTCCTGGCGCTGGAATGCGTCGCCATCGGCTTGTATTGCTACATGGGCATCCATGCGCGGCGGTTGTTCGCCCGGCCCAGCGGCAAGCGCCTGTTCAACCGGATGTGTGCGGGATTACTGGCCAGTGCGGCTTCGTTTTTGCTGGTGGCACGGCGAGCCTAGATTCACTGAAGGTCCCCCGTGGTGAGGGAGCAAGCTCTCTCACCACGGGGGACTTTTCGTCTCCGGCGGTCTTACAGGCCGGCAGCGGCGCGCAGGGCGTCGGCACGGTCGGTTTTTTCCCAGGTGAACGTGGTGAAGGTGTCGTCGCCCACGGTCTTGGTCTGCGGTGTACGACCGAAGTGGCCATAGGCTGCGGTGTCCTGGTACATCGGGTGCAGCAGGTCGAGCATGGTGGTGATGGCGTACGGGCGCAGGTCGAACACTTCACGGACCAGGTTGATGATCTTGTCATCGCCGATCTTGCCGGTGCCGAAGGTGTTCAACGAGATCGACGTAGGTTGGGCGACGCCGATGGCGTAGGACACCTGGATCTCGCAGCGCTCGGCCAGGCCGGCGGCCACGATGTTCTTGGCCACATAGCGGCCGGCGTAGGCTGCCGAGCGGTCGACCTTCGATGGGTCCTTGCCGGAGAACGCGCCGCCACCGTGACGGGCCATGCCGCCATAGCTGTCGACGATGATCTTGCGACCGGTCAGGCCGCAATCGCCGACCGGGCCACCGATGATGAATTGGCCAGTGGGGTTGATATGGAATTGGGTGTCCTTGGACAGCAACTCGGCAGGCAGCACGTGCTTGACAATCAGCTCCATCACGCCTTCGCGCAGGTCTTTGTAGGACACATCAGGGTTGTGCTGGGTCGACAGTACGACGGCGTCGATACCGACCACTTTGCCGCCTTCGTAACGGCACGTCACCTGGGACTTGGCGTCCGGGCGCAGCCACGGCAGCAAGCCGGATTTACGGGCCTCGGCCTGGCGTTGCACCAACTGGTGCGAGAAAGTGATCGGGGCCGGCATCAGCACGTCGGTTTCGTTGCTGGCATAGCCGAACATCAGGCCCTGGTCGCCGGCGCCCTGGTCTTCAGGCTTGGCACGGTCAACGCCTTGGTTGATGTCGGGGGATTGCTTGCCGATGATGTTCATCACGCCGCAGGTCGCGCCGTCGAAGCCAACGTCGGAGCTGTTGTAGCCAATGCCCAGGATGACATCGCGAACGATCTGTTCCAGGTCGACCCAGGCCGAAGTGGTGACTTCGCCGGCAATGATCGCCACGCCCGTTTTCACCAGCGTCTCGCACGCCACGCGGGCGAACTTGTCTTCAGCAATGATGGCGTCCAGCACCGCATCAGAAATCTGGTCGGCGATTTTGTCCGGATGCCCTTCAGACACGGACTCGGAGGTGAAAAGGGAGTATTCGCTCATCTCGATGTATTCCTACAAGTTACCGTTGGTGAGTGTGCCAGTCGGTCGCTGAAAGTGGCGAACCTGGATCTGGAAACCATTACGTAAGCCAATATAGAGGCTTTCTCCGGGCACGAGGCCCGCGGCGGTGGCCCAGCGGGCCAGGTCGTCCTGTTCAAACCCGAGCCAGAGATCCCCGCAGGCCTCCCTGGCCCAGCTCTGGTTGTGGCTGCATAACTCTGTTACCAGCAGGCTGCCGCCTGGTTGCAGCAGGCCGGCCATGTGCCGAAGCGCATCGGCCGGTGCGGCGAAATGGTGAAGCACCATGTTCAATACGACGCAGTCGGCCTGCAGGCCCACACCGTCCAAGGCGTCGGCCAACTGCAGGCTTACATTAGCCAGCGTTTCGCGTTCGCACACCTGGCGTGCCAGTTCGAGCATGGCCGGGCTGTTGTCCAGCGCCGTGACCTGGCAGAAACGCCGTGCCAGCTCCGGCAGGAATGCGCCGTCACCAGGGCCGACCTCAATCGCCGTCGCCGTGGAATCGAAACCCAATTTGTCGAGCAACGCCACGACACTCTCGCGGTACTGCGGCAGGCCGGCGATCAGGTCCTGCTGGGCGCGAAACTTTTCGGCCACCCGGGCGAAAAAATCCTGGCTGGCGGCGGCCCGTTGCCGGTGGACCTGGGCGATGCGCGCCTGCACGTCGTTCGGCAGGTTCAGCGCATCCACCTCATCCAGCAGGGCGGCGTGCAGCGTGCCGCCCAGAAGGTCGGTGTGGGGCAGGGCGCGGCGATAGAAAATCGCGTTGCCTTCGCGGCGTGTCGCCACCAGGTCGGCCTGGGCCAGTACCTTCAGGTGATGGCTCATGCCGGACTGACCGATGCCGAAGATCTGCGCCAGCTCCAGCACGCCGAACGAATCGTTGGCCAGGGCGCGCAATACATTGAGCCGCAGCGGATCGCCGCCGGCCTTGCAAAGGGCCGCCAGCTCATCGCAATCGTCATGGCGGATGGAGGGCGCGGGTAAATTCATAGTGCCGCAGTCTAGAGAGGGGGTTGAATCCCTGCAAGTTCAATATCAAAAAGTTTTGATATTGCACGATAAAAGGCACTTCCCGGGATGTGCTTGACTCTACCGACCATGAGCGGAAAGGTTTCATCTGGCGAATGCGGCCTTATCCACCGGAAAAACGCTTCAGGATGACTATCTGTCATTGCCCGGAGCGGGTGGGTGAGGGAAAATGCTCGCCTTTTTTCAGTTTCGTTTTATTCATTCTCGATTCAATTCCCGCAGGAGATCAGCGATGCCCAGCCGTCGTGAGCGTGCCAATGCCATTCGTGCCCTCAGCATGGATGCCGTGCAGAAAGCCAACAGCGGCCATCCCGGTGCCCCTATGGGTATGGCGGATATCGCCGAGGTGCTTTGGCGCGATTACCTCAAGCACAGCCCGAGCAACCCAGCCTTCGCCGATCGTGACCGCTTCGTGCTGTCCAACGGCCACGGCTCGATGTTGATCTACTCGCTGCTGCACCTGACCGGCTATGACCTGTCCATCGATGACCTGAAGAACTTCCGCCAGTTGCACAGCCGCACCCCGGGCCACCCGGAATATGGCTACACCCCAGGCGTGGAAACCACCACCGGTCCGCTGGGCCAAGGCTTGGCCAACGCCGTCGGCTTTGCCCTGGCAGAAAAAGTATTGGCTGCGCAGTTCAACCGCCCGGGCCATAACGTTGTCGATCACCACACCTACGTATTCCTGGGTGATGGCTGCATGATGGAAGGCATTTCCCATGAAGTCGCCTCCCTGGCCGGCACCTTGGGCCTGGGCAAGCTGATCGCCTTCTATGACGACAACGGCATTTCCATCGACGGCGAAGTCGAAGGCTGGTTCACCGACGACACTCCCAAGCGCTTCGAGGCCTACAACTGGCTTGTCATCCGCAACGTCGACGGCCATGATCCAGAAGAGATCAAGACCGCCATCGAGACCGCGCGCAAGAGCGCCCAGCCGACCCTGATCTGCTGCAAGACCACCATTGGCTTCGGTTCGCCGAACAAGCAGGGCAAGGAAGACTGCCACGGCGCGCCGCTGGGTGCCGAGGAAATCGCCCTGACCCGCGCTGCCCTGAAGTGGAACCACGGCCCGTTCGAAATCCCGGCCGACATCTATGCCGAGTGGGACGCCAAGGAAAAAGGCCGTGCGGCCGAAGCCGAATGGGACCAGCGTTTCGCCGCCTACTCCGCCCAATTCCCTGAACTGGCCAATGAGCTGGTGCGTCGCCTCAGCGGTGAGCTGCCGGCCGATTTCGCCGAAAAGGCGTCTGCCTACATCGCCGAAGTCGCGGCGAAGGGCGAAACCATCGCCAGCCGCAAGGCCAGCCAGAACACCCTGAACGCGTTCGGCCCGCTGCTGCCGGAACTGCTGGGCGGCTCGGCCGACCTGGCCGGTTCCAACCTGACCCTGTGGAAAGGCTGCAAGGGCGTGACGGCTGAAGACGCCAGCGGTAACTACATGTACTACGGCGTTCGCGAGTTCGGCATGAGCGCGATCATGAACGGCGTCGCGCTGCACGGCGGCCTGGTGCCTTACGGCGCGACCTTCCTGATGTTCATGGAATACGCCCGCAACGCCGTGCGCATGTCGGCACTGATGAAAAAACGCATCCTGTACGTGTTCACCCACGACTCCATCGGCCTGGGCGAAGATGGCCCGACTCACCAGCCGATCGAGCAACTGGCGAGCCTGCGCTGCACCCCGAACCTCGATACCTGGCGCCCATGCGACGCCGTGGAGTCGGCGGTGGCCTGGAAGCACGCCATCGAGCGTAACGACGGCCCATCGGCGCTGATTTTCTCCCGCCAGAACCTGCAGCACCAAACCCGCGATGCCGGCCAGATCGGCGATATCTCCCGCGGTGGCTACGTGCTCAAGGATTGCATCGGTGAGCCTGAGCTGATCCTGATCGCCACCGGTTCCGAGGTCGGCCTGGCCGTCCAGGCCTATGACAAGCTGACCGAGCAAGGTCGCAACGTGCGCGTTGTGTCCATGCCATGCACCAGCGTGTTCGATGCCCAGGACGCCGGCTACAAGCAAGCCGTGTTGCCGCTGCAAGTCAGCGCACGGATCGCCATCGAAGCCGCTCACGCCGATTACTGGTACAAGTACGTGGGCCTGGAAGGCCGCGTCATCGGCATGACCACTTACGGCGAATCGGCGCCTGCGCCGGCGCTGTTCGAGGAATTCGGCTTCACCCTGGAAAACATCCTGGGCCAGGCTGAAGAGCTGCTGGAAGACTGATCCGAAAGTTGCGTCGTCTGGACTGACGCCTTCGCGAGCAAGCCCGCTCCCACATGAGATTGCATTCCAAATGTGGGAGCGGGCTTGCTCGCGAAAGCGCCGGCCCAGGCAATACTGAGCTGAAGGATTCACCACGCTAATCGAGAACCCCATGCCCCAACCGCGTCCCTACAAAGTTGCACTCAACGGCTACGGCCGGATTGGTCGTTGCGTCTTGCGTGCGTTGTTCGAGCGAGGAAGCAAGGCTGGGTTCGAAATCGTGGCCATCAACGACCTGGCCGACATGGCTAGCATCGAATACCTGACACGCTTTGACTCCACCCATGGCCGATTTCCCGGCGAAGTGCGGGTCGAGGGCGATTGTCTGCATATCAATGGCGATTGCGTGAAAGTCCTGCGCAGTGCCACCCCCGAAGGCATCGATTGGGCATCCCTGGATGTCGACCTGGTGCTCGAATGCTCCGGTGCCTACCACACGCGTGACGACGGCCAGCGTTTCCTCGCGGCCGGCGCGCCACGGGTACTGTTCTCCCAGCCGATGGCCAGCGAAGCGGATGTCGACGCCACCATCGTCTACGGTGTGAACCAGGATTGCCTGACCGGTGAAGAGCTGCTGGTGTCCAACGCGTCCTGCACCACCAATTGCGGCGTGCCGCTGTTGCGCCTGCTGGACCAGGCCATTGGCCTGGAATACGTATCGATCACCACCATCCACTCGGCGATGAACGACCAGCCGGTGATCGACGCCTATCATCATGAAGACCTGCGCCGTACCCGTTCGGCGTTCCAGTCGGTGATTCCGGTGTCCACTGGTCTGGCGCGCGGTATCGAGCGGCTGTTGCCGGAACTTGCGGGACGAATTCAGGCCAAAGCCGTGCGGGTGCCGACGGTCAACGTGTCCTGCCTCGATATTACGATGCAGACCGTGAGCGATACCGACGCCACCGAGGTCAACCGGATCTTGCGCGAAGCCGCCACCAGCGGCCCGCTCAAAGGCTTGCTGGCCTATACCGAGTTGCCTCATGCCAGTTGTGATTTTAATCATGACCCGCATTCGGCCATCGTCGATGCCAGCCAGACCCGGGTTTCCGGGCCACGGCTCGTGAACATCCTGGCCTGGTTCGACAACGAATGGGGTTTTGCCAATCGAATGCTGGACGTTGCTGAACATTATCTGCAAACAGCGACTTCGCTTGCTGCTTCCAACAAACCTGCTCTCTAAACAGTTATCCAGGAATTGCGACCCATGACCGTGTTGAAGATGTCCGACCTCGATCTGCAAGGTAAGCGCGTACTGATCCGCGAAGACCTCAACGTCCCCGTCAAGGACGGTGTTGTCACCAGCGACGCGCGCATCCTGGCTTCGCTGCCGACCATCAAGCTGGCCCTGGAAAAAGGCGCGGCCGTGATGGTTTGCTCGCACTTGGGCCGTCCGACCGAGGGTGAGTTCTCGGCCGAGAATAGCCTCAAGCCTGTCGCCGACTACCTGAGCAAGGCCTTGGGCCGCGACGTGCCATTGGTTGCCGATTACCTGGGCGGCGTGGACGTGAAGGCCGGCGACGTCGTGCTGTTCGAAAACGTGCGCTTCAACAAGGGCGAGAAAAAGAACGCCGACGAACTGGCCCAGCAATACGCGGCCCTGTGCGACGTGTTCGTGATGGACGCCTTCGGCACCGCCCACCGCGCCGAGGGTTCGACCCATGGCGTGGCGAAGTTCGCCAAGGTCGCCGCGGCCGGTCCGCTGCTGGCTGCTGAACTGGACGCGCTGGGCAAGGCCCTGGGCTCCCCGGCCCAGCCGATGGCTGCCATCGTTGCCGGCTCCAAGGTGTCCACCAAGCTTGATGTATTGAACAGCCTGAGCCAGGTGTGCAACCAATTGATCGTCGGTGGTGGCATTGCCAACACGTTCCTGGCCGCTGCCGGTCACCCGGTTGGTAAATCCCTGTACGAGCCGGACCTGCTGGACACCGCCCGTGAAATCGCCGCCAAGGTCAGCGTGCCATTGCCGGTGGACGTGGTGGTCGCCAAGGAATTCGCCGAAAGCGCGACCGCGACCGTCAAGCTGATCGCAGACGTGGCCGAAGATGACATGATCCTCGACATCGGCCCGCAAACCGCGGCCCATTTCGCCGAACTGCTGAAATCGTCCCAGACCATCCTGTGGAACGGTCCGGTGGGGGTGTTCGAGTTCGACCAGTTCGGCAACGGCACCAAGGTGTTGGCCCAGGCCATCGCCGACAGCGCTGCGTTTTCGATTGCGGGCGGCGGCGATACCCTGGCGGCCATCGACAAATATGGCGTAGCCGATCAGATCTCCTACATTTCTACCGGTGGCGGCGCGTTCCTCGAATTCGTCGAAGGCAAGGTGCTGCCCGCCGTGGAAGTCCTGGAAAGCCGGGCCAAGGCCTGAAGCTGCGTTGACCAGGCAAAGGAGTGTTCCGATGGTCAAGACGTTAACGTTGCTGTTGGCGACGACAATGCTGGTGGCTTGCTCAAGCAGCCCGGAGGCCCCGGCCCCGCAAACCGGCACGTCGATGCCCGAGGATGGCTGTTCCCAGGCCGACTGGCAGGCCGAGACCAACCCGGTGCTGAACAAGCGTTCCGGGCCGGACGGCCTGGACAAATACGAGACGCAAACCCCGGCCAAGGAACATGGTTGTCCTTGACGGGTCTGACTCTTAACTCATGGCTGGCGGCGCGCGTCGTCAGTCGAGGAACACGGATGAAAGGCTTGATCGCCGTAATGGCGTTGGCATTGCTGGGCGGCTGTGCACAACTGGGTTTTTTGCATTCGTCCGAGCCTGTTGCAGAGGGCTGGACAAGCTGGACCTGTGACAGCGGGGCCAAAGTGCTCTGGCGCTACACCGATGTCGCCCGCCAGGAAGTCGACGTGCGCCTTGGCGGCGCCGATCAGGTTTATCACCTGAAGCAGGAGCCGGGCGCCTCGGGTTCGCTGTACAGCGATGACATGCTGGCTTTTCACGTCAAGGGTGACGAAGGCCTGGTGTATTGGGTCGCCACCAATGACTTGATTGGGCGGGGTTGCAAGGCCAATTGATCCACAGAGGTCCAATGTGGGAGCGGGCTTGCTCGCGAATACGGTGGGTCAGCTTGCATATCTGCTGAATGTGAAACTGCATTCGCGAGCAAGCCCGCTCCCACAGGGCCTCTATAAAATTTGAGATTTTGTTTCACCGAACACGCAGACCGGGACCACCCCCCGATCTGCAATGACTTGAATAGCCGCCGCCGCTCCGGCAGGCTGGCACGATTAACGACCCTCGACCGGGAGAGACACACAATGGCACTTATCAGCATGCGTCAGATGCTGGACCACGCAGCCGAGTTCGGCTACGGCGTTCCAGCCTTTAACGTCAACAACCTTGAGCAGATGCGCGCCATCATGGAAGCCGCTGACAAGACTGACTCTCCGGTGATCGTCCAGGCTTCGGCCGGTGCCCGCAAATATGCCGGTGCGCCGTTCCTGCGCCACCTGATCCTGGCCGCTATCGAAGAATTCCCGCACATTCCGGTGTGCATGCACCAGGACCATGGCACCAGCCCGGACGTCTGCCAGCGTTCCATCCAACTGGGCTTCAGCTCGGTGATGATGGACGGCTCCCTGGGCGAAGACGGCAAGACCCCGACCGACTACGAGTACAACGTGCGTGTCACCCAGCAAACCGTGGCCATGGCCCACGCTTGCGGCGTTTCGGTGGAAGGTGAGCTGGGTTGCCTGGGCTCCCTGGAAACCGGCATGGCCGGCGAAGAAGATGGCATTGGCGCCGAAGGTGTGCTGGATCACAGCCAAATGCTGACCGACCCGGAAGAAGCCGCCGATTTCGTCAAGAAAACCCAGGTCGACGCCCTGGCCATCGCCATCGGCACCAGCCACGGCGCCTACAAGTTCACCAAGCCACCTACCGGCGACGTGCTGGCGATCGACCGCATCAAGGAAATCCACAAGCGCATCCCCAACACCCACTTGGTGATGCACGGTTCTTCCTCCGTGCCGCAAGAGTGGTTGGCGATCATCAATCAGTACGGCGGCGACATTAAAGAAACCTACGGCGTGCCGGTTGAAGAAATCGTTGAAGGCATCAAGTACGGCGTGCGCAAGGTCAATATCGATACTGACCTGCGTTTGGCGTCCACGGGTGCCATGCGTCGTTTGATGGCGACCAATCCGAGTGAGTTTGATCCGCGTAAGTTCTTTGGTGCGACCGTGACTGCGATGCGTGATGTGTGCATTGCGCGTTATGAGGCGTTTGGGACTGCTGGGAATGCTTCGAAGATCAAGCCGATTTCGTTGGAAGCGATGTATCAGCGGTATTTGAAGGGTGAGTTGAACGCTAAGGTTAACTGAGGCTTTAGTGGTGTGAAAAAACCCGCAGTGATGCGGGTTTTTTGTTTGTGCGGTGTCATGGTTGTGTGTGTATATCCGTTGCTGCGGTAACGGCCACTTAGGGTTCCGCCCTCACTCCGGCATTGCTCCGTGGGCCGCCGCGAAGGGTCATCCATGACCCAGCGCGGCTACCTCGGCATCCATGCCGAGGTGCCTACTGCGCAATGCCTGCGTTCGGCCAGCGTGGTTTAACGGGGCGCCCAAGATCAAAAGCCAGCGCGAGGCGGCCTTATAGCCGGCCTGGTTCCAGGTGGCACCACGCTTCCCCTGTGGGAGCGGGCTTGCTCGCGAAGGGCATGTCACCGTTGATGAAGATGCTGGATTTGCTGGCTTCTTCGCGAGCAAGCTCGCTCCCACAGGGTTTTGTGTGGTGCATCATTTTCTGCGTCTGCTGAAGATCCAATGTGAGAGCGAGCTTGCTCGCGATGACGGCAGCAGATTCAACCCCTAACTATCTCGCCCGCTACTGATCCAGTGCTATCGAGAGCGGGCTCGCTCCCACCAAAACGGAGCGTTATTGACCTTCGAGCCCGCGTTGTTCAATTACCCCAAACACATCCACATCCTGGACCATGATCCGGGCGATGTTGGTGATGGTATTGATGTCGTTTTCGCCTGAGTCACGCAGGGAGCTGCAGGCCATGAGCGTCAGGTAGTCGAGGGTGGCGTGCAGGCGTTCGCTAACGCAGGCGTGGAGTTCGGGCAGTGCGGCCGTTTTGTCGATGAACAGGACGGGCTGAGTGGTGGCGATCGGGGTAAGTGGGGTGAAGCGGCGGAACGATTGTTCGGTAGACATAATAAATCTCTAACTCAAGGGAAAATTTGGCCACCGTTTTGCTGCGAAACAATTGGGGGGCAGCCATGTGCGGGTTCGCAGACCGAGGAGTTAGCACCCGGCAGACCCGAAGATCTCCCACACACAGCCGCCATGAAAGCCGAACACAGGCGCGTATGCCTATGCCGATTTTTGACGGTTGTGATTCTAACTCACCAGGGCTGCGAAACCCTCCCACTGATCAAAGCCAGCGGGCAGACCCAACTATAGAGCAGATTTTCCAAGCAAAAATCGACCTGTAGGACGCACCGGCCCCCCGTGGCGAGGGAGCTTGCTCCCGCTCGGTGGCGCAGCCGCCGTAAAACCTGGGCATGAGGTCGGTCTGACGAAAAGAGGGGGCTGCTTCGCCGCCCAGCGGGAGCAAGCTCCCTCGCCACGGTGAGTAAATTCCTACGAGAATTTCAGAAGGGCAGGATAAGCAGAAAATGCGCACCCAAGCGAAGCGCCGAACAACCCACCATCACCGCAACCTGCCCCACCGCCTTCGCGAGCAAGCCCGCTCCCACAGGAGAAACGCGATCCCTCCAACAACCAGGCCGGCTATAAGGCCGCCTCGAGGGGGACGTTGATCTCGGGGCCCCGTTAACCACGCTGGCCGAACGCAGGCATTGCGTAGTGGGCATCCCGGCATGGATGCCGGGATAGCCGCGCTGGGTCATGGATGACCCTTCGCGGCGGGCCCACGGAGCAATGCCGGAGTTGAGGGCATGCCGAGCCTAGGCGAGGCACCGAGTGGTGGGGCAAGAGCGTTTTGCTTACTTTTGCGCTTCTCAAAAGTGAGACGCCGTAAGGGCGTAACCCTAAGTGGCCGTTACCGCAGGAACGGATATACACACGGTATCCCTAGATACATCCCCACGAGACTTTCGAAAACACACAGTTAAGTGTTGTGATCAATATCCAACTTGCTGAACGTCACCTTCCCACCTTCACTGGTATACCCACTGTTGTCCTGAACATACACCCCAGCCTTGAAATACAACGGTTTGACCCGCCACGTAGAACTGATGGTGGTATACCAACTACGACCCGCCGCAGTAATCCCCAAGTCGCCAGTACGATCAAGGTGGATCCGGTAACTGAACGACCGATCAAGCTTCACGCCGGTGGCGACGGTGACAACCCGGCCCTCGTCGTCGTTGGGGCGCATGCGGACCTTGGCAACGATGTCGCCGGTCTTGCCATCATCCTTGTACTGGTATTCCAGTTTCACCAAGGGCTTGCTGCTGTCCTTGGCATGAATCTGCCCGATCACGATCTTGCCGCTGCTGGGGACCTGATTGACGACCAGCGTCGCGCTCAATTTATTGTCGGCGTCTGGGTACAGCCAATTGCGCAAGGTGCCGTCCTTGTACGTCTCGCGCAATTCGCTACGGGGGTAAATCGCGTTTTCCGTCTTGGTGCCGGTCACCGGTGACCAGAAATACACGGTGCTGCCTTCGGAGTTGAAATATTTATCCTTGAACCCATCCACCAGCCGAGGGGTCTCGATGGTTTTGGGCGGGCTGCCCTCAGGGATGCTCAAGTTCCAGGTTGCAAGATCGACCATGTTCGGGTCCTTTATACGAGTGAAAATACTGCATGACGCAACCAGAGGCTCTGGCCCGGACTTATCGAGTCGATTCGACAAGGCCTGGGTCGGCCTTTTCTCATGCCAGTACGGCGGAGGGTTGGCGTCAACTGACCGTCAGAGTGGTCATCGCAGTGTTTGTGCCCGAGATAGTTGGCCGTTGGTCGGTTAGTTCGGTTTTTGGCTGAACTATGGCGCTATGGCATCTGTATAGGCGGGGGGCACCGGAGCAGCGATCCTTGCTGCACCGGTGCTCTTGATACCCTTAAAGGGTGGTGTGCTTGATTTCCAGCAGGCTGAACGTCACTTTTCCGCCTTCGGTGGTGTAGCCAGTGTTGTCCTGCACATAGACGCCCGCCTTGAAATACAGAGGTTTGGTCTTCCAGGTCGGGTCCACCGAGGTTCTCCAGTTGAAGCCCGCCGCGCTGATCCCCAGCGCACCACCTGGGCTGAGGTGGATCATGTAGGAAAAATTGCGGTCGAGCTTGACGCCGGTGGCGACTGTAATCACCTGGCCCGATTCGTCATCCGGACGCATGCGGACCTTGGCGACAATGTTGCCGGTGGAGCTAGAGGTCTTGTACTGGAACTCCAGCTTCACCATGGGGCTGGTGCTGTCCTTGGTGTGGATCTGGCCGATCACGATCTTGCCGGAGCTGGGTACCTGATTGACTGTCAGGGTCGCACGCAAGGTGTTATCCGCCGCCGGATAGAGCCAGTTGCGCAGGGTGCCATCGGCGTAGGTTTCACGCAGTTCGCTGCGTGGGTATATCGCGTTGGCGGTCTTGGTGCCGGTTACCGGGGCCCAGAAGAACAGGGTGCCGGTTTCGGCGTTGAAGTATTGGTCCTTGAACCCTTGGGCCAGTCGAGGGGTCTCGATGGTCATCGCTGGGGTGCCTTCGGGTACGCTCAAATTCCAAGTAGTGAGATCGATCATGTTGAGGTCCTGCATAACGTTGTGAAATGAATGAACGCCACAGCGTGAGGCTCTAACCCGCGCTTGAGGGGCGTCCTGATAACACCGGGATTTGAGCTTTTAGTTGTTTTGTCGGCGGATGTTTGACGTCAATTGAACGTCATGAGAGGTATTGCAGTTTTTATGCCTGACCAGGGTGACCGTTAGTCGGCTATTTCGGGCTTTGTCTGGATGATGGCGCGATGACACCTACTGCTTTTCAAAATCCCGGTCTAGAGTGAGTTCACAGTATTTGTCCGCTTTGCCACGGAAAACGGACATGGCGCCTGATAAGAGAAGCAGCATGGAATGCGCGCAACCCACGATTGGCGACGACAGCTCCGTCCTTTTGATTGTTGATGACTACCCCGAAAACCTGCTCAGCATGCGAGCGTTGTTGCAGCGTCCGGATTGGCGAGTGATGACCGCTGCCTCGGGTGTCGAGGCGCTTAACCTGCTGCTCGAACATGACATCGACCTGGTCCTGCTGGACGTGCAGATGCCCGACATGGACGGTTTCGAAGTGGCTCGCCTGATGCGTGGCAGCCAGCGCACGCGGCTGACGCCGATCATCTTCCTGACCGCCAACGAACAGTCCCAGGATGCGGTGATCAAGGGCTACGCCAATGGCGCAGTGGATTACCTGTTCAAACCTTTCGACCCGCAGATCCTCAAGCCCAAGGTGCAGGCGTTGCTCGAGCATCAGCGCAATCGCCGGGCCTTGCAGCGCCTGAGCCAGGATCTGGAAGCGGCCCGGGCCTTTAACGCCTCGGTGCTGGACAACGCCGCCGAAGGCATTCTGGTGGTGGACGAGGCAGGCGGTATCCGCTTCGCCAACCCGTCCACCTGCCGTTTGCTCAATGCCACCGCCGAGCAGTTGCAAGGGCGGCCGTTCCTCGATTTCCTGCAGAAACCGCACATCGCCGAATGGGCCGATTGTGATATCCACACGGCCTATCGTCGTGGCGAGACCTTCCGCCTGCACGACGCCGTCATGCGCACCGCGCCTGGCCAACAGGTTTCGGTAGCCTTGTCCTGCGCACCGTTGCCCGCCGAGCAGAAGGCGATGGTGGTGACGCTCCAGGACATGTCGGTGGTTCGCCATCTGCATCAGCAACTCGAATACCAGGCGGTTACGGACCCGCTGACCGGTTTGCTCAACCGTCGCGGGTTCTACCAGACCGCCGAAAACCTGCTGATGCGCAGCGAGCGACAGGAAAGCAACTGGGTGCTGTTGTACCTGGACCTCGACGGTTTCAAGCGGGTCAACGACTCTCTAGGGCATGACGCCGGGGACCGGGTGTTGCGCTGGGTGTCGGAACAACTGAAGGCGTGCCTGCGCCCGTTCGACATCCTGGCGCGCCTGGGCGGTGATGAGTTCACGGCGCTGCTGGACCTGGAATTCCCGGAGCAAGCCGCCAAGATCGCCGAGAAACTCATCGAGCGTGTCGCGATCTGCCAGCAGATCGAGGGCATGGATGTGGCGCTGGGAGCCAGCATCGGCATCGCCACGTATCCCGATTGTGGCGCCAACCTGGATGGGCTGTTGCGTGCGTCGGACATCGCCATGTACGAAGCCAAGCGCGCGGGACGCCAGCAATACCGTTTCTACGATCAGGAAATGAACGGGCGAGCCCGTTCACGGCTGATGCTTGAAGAAAGCGTGCGTTCGGCCATCGAGAACCGCGACTTCAATATGGTCTATCAGCCCCAGGTGGGGATCAGCGATGGACGAATCCGCGGCTTCGAAGCCTTGCTGCGTTGGCAGCACCCCAGCGTCGGCGATGTGCCGCCGGGCCTGTTCCTGCCGTTACTGGAGGAGGCACGACTGATCAGCCGGCTGGGCAGTTGGATTTATCATCGCAGCGCGGCCCAGCGCAAAATCTGGGAACGGTTGTTCGCCGACGATCTGGTACTGGGGGTGAGCTTGAGCAGCACCCAATTCGGTATGCCGAACCTGGTGACCGAACTGCGCCAGGTCCTGGAGCGCCACGCCTTGGAACCCCGGCAACTGGAGGTCGAGGTGACCGAGGATGCGCTGATGCGCAACCCTGATGAAACCCAGAAGCAATTGCACCTGCTACGTCACCTCGGTGTGCGGGTGGCGCTGGATGACTTCGGTTCGGGGCCATGTTCGCTGGCGCATCTGCGTGACCTTGAACTCGATACCCTCAAGCTCGACCGCCACTTGATCGCCCGCTTGCCAGGGTCGCCCCGGGATGCCGCGCTGGCCGCCTCGGTGATCGAGTTGTGCAAGCAATTGGGCTTGCGGGTCATCGCCGAAGGGGTGGAAACCCTGGAGCAATATCAGTGGTTGCAAGCCCATGGGTGCGAGTATGTGCAGGGTTTCCTGGTGGCACGCCCCTTGGTAGCCGACGACACGGGCGCCTTCGCCACGCCGTTCGACTGGAGCGCGGTGCGGGCCTGAATTCGCTACACTGGCGACCTTTTGCAACTGTTGCCGCCCCGATGACCGCGCTCAAATACCTCCAGGCCTATCCCGCCGCCCTGCAAGCCCAGGTGCAGCAAATGATCGCTCAGGATCGACTGGGCGATTACCTGCACCAGCGCTATCCCGGCCGCCATCCGATCCAGAGCGACAAGGCCTTGTACGCTTATGCCCTGGATCTCAAGCAGCAATACCTGCGTAATGCGCCGGCCATCGACAAGGTGTTGTTCGACAATCGCCTCGACCTGACCCACCGTGCCCTCGGTCTGCACACGGCGATTTCGCGGGTGCAGGGAGGCAAGCTCAAGGCCAAGAAGGAAATTCGCATCGCGTCGCTGTTCAAGGAGGCGGCGCCGGAGTTCTTGAAGATGATTGTGGTGCACGAGTTGGCGCACTTCAGGGAGTCGGACCACAACAAGGCGTTCTACCAGCTTTGCGAGCACATGCTGCCGGGGTACCACCAGTTGGAATTCGATCTCAGGGTGTACCTGACCTGGCGCGATCTGCCATCCCAAAAGGAATGACCGAATGGACGTCAGCAAGACCAAGACCAGTTTTTATCGTCGCTTGTATGTGGCTTACCTGATCGACAGCGGCGCCGCCAGCAATGTCCCGGCCCTCACCGAGGTCACCGGCATGCCGCGACGCACCGCCCAGGACACCGTCGCGGCCCTGGCCGACCTGGATATCCTGTGTGAGTTCGAACAGGAGCAGGGCGCGCGCAATCACGCCGGACGTTATCGGATTCGTGATTGGGGTGCGATTGACCGGGGCTGGATCGAGGGCAATTTGCAGCGGATCAAGGCGGTGCTTGAGTATCCCTGAGATGTGGCTGTGCCTGGGCTGGCCTCATCGCGAGCAGGGATCTTCAAGGGCTACGTAGATCAAATGTGGGAGCGAGCCTGCTCGCGATGGCGCCTTCAAGGGCGATGCATGCCTATATGTGGAATCCCATCCTCCAGATACTCCACCCCCACCACCTCAAACCCATACCGCCCATAGTACCCCTGCAGATGCGCCTGGGCTGACAGCGAGATCGACGTCCCGGGCCAATGCTTTTCGGCCTGTTTGAGCGCCTGTTCCATCAGCGTGTGGCCCAGCCCCTGGCCCCGTGCTTGCGGCGCAATGATGACGCGGCCGATCACCACGTCGCTGTTTTGTGAATGCGGGTCCAGCAAGCGCAGGTAGGCCACCAGGTGGTCGTCCTGCCAGGCCATCAGGTGACAGGTGTCGCCTTCCAGGTCCAGGCCGTCAACGTCCGGGTAGGCGCAGTTCTGCTCGACGACGAACACATCGGCGCGCAATTTGAGGATGGCGTACAGCTGTTCCTTGCTCAGGTCACTGTGATGTTTGCAGACCCAGTCGATGTCCATTTTTTGAATTTCCTGAAGAACCTGATGCCGATATTAAGCGGGCCGTCGCTGGAAGTCTCGTTCCCGGTCGACCGGAAAATGGCAAAAAAAATCAAAATGCCATCATTCACTTGTCGCAGCGCTGTCTTCTTTGTGTAATCTTCGCTGCAGCACTGCGCAGCAATTTCGATGAGCTAATGTTAGGACCGGATACCTGAGGAAATCCCTTGAGTTTCGGCTAAAAACAAACCGGGCTTTGAACCCGTCAAGGATGTCTGGCATGCCTCGATTGCATCGAACTCTTGCTTTGGTCGGGTTGCTGTTGCTGAGCTACAGCGCCTGCGCGCAGAAGTTGCGTCTGGTCGCCGATGGCTGGCCACCGTTCACTGATTCCACGTTGGTCAACGGCGGCTTGGCGACCGACATTGTCAGTACGGCCCTGGCGCGAGCCGGCTATGCCACGGACTTCGAGCAGGTGCCCTGGGCCCGGGCGATGCTGGGCATTGGCGAGGGGCGTTATGACGTATTGATCAATGCTTGGTACAGCGAAGAGCGCACGCAGGTGGGGCAGTTCTCGGCCGAGTACCTGGTCAACCGAGTGCGTTTCATCAAGCGCAAGGACGACGATATCCAGTTCGATCAATTGCCACAGTTGCATGCCTATCCCATCGCCGTGGTCCGGGGGTATGCCTACTCCAAGGAATTCGATGAAGATCTGCAAATGCAAAAGATCCCTGTGCATAACTTCGCCATGGCCGTGCGCATGCTGGTCGCCGAGCGGGTGAAACTGACCGTGGAGGATGAATACGTGGCCCGCTATTACCTGGCCCGTGAATCCGCCAAAGTACGCAGCGCCGTGGAGTTCCTGCCCAAGCCGTTGAGCGAAAACAGCCTGCACATCCTGGTCAGCCTGAAGAACCCGGAGCACCAGGAAATCATCGCGAAGTTCGATCAGGAGATCGCGGCGATGAAGGCGGATGGGAGTTATGCGCGGTTACTCAAGCAACATGGAATGTGAGCTTGGAGGGTAAGTACCTGGACTGGCCCCTTCGCGAGCAAGCCCGCTCCCACGTTTGGAATGCATACCCCTGTGGGAGCGAGCTTGCTCGCGAAGAGGCCCGCCCATTCACCGCAGTATTCAGACCTCGCTGGGGTCCTTGATCAAATGCGCCGCCAGTGTCCGCAACGGTCCCAGCTGACGGCAGATCAACGCCAGTTGCGTCTGCACCAGCCGCTGGCCCTCATCGATTTCATCGGGCATCTGCTCGAGTTCATTGGCCAAGGCTTCTTCTTCATCGCTCTGGATCGCAATCGCTTGCTTGCTCGCCAACCCCTGGGCGATTTCATCGATGCTCGTTGCCAGTTTCACACCGGCGCCGTTGATCAACTGTTCATGCACGTGCGCTGGCAGCTCGGTGCCCCGGTGCGCGCCCAGGCCTGACAAGTAACTGAGCAGAGTGTGGGACAGCACGAGGAAGCGGAACCCCACATCGGCTTCCTTACGGAAATGCCCCGGTTCCATCAGCATATTGGCCAGCGTGGTGGACAGCGCGGCATCGGCGTTGTGGGCGTTGCGTCGGGCCAGGCGATAGGCCAGGTCATCGCTTTTGCCGGTGGCGTATTGCTGCATGATCTGGCGCAGGTAAATGCTGTTGCAGGTCAGCGTGTTGGCCAGCACCTTGTTCAGCCGCCGACCTTGCCAGTCCGGCAGGAACAGGAACACCGCAAGCCCGGCGATCAGGCTGCCGAGCAGCGTATCGAACAGCCGCGGCAGCAGCAGCCCGTAGCCGTCGCCCACCTGGTTGAAGCAGAACAGCACCATGATGGTGATCGCCGCTGTCGCCAGGGTGTAGCGGGTGGTGCGGTTGGTAAAGAACACCACCCCGGCGGCGATCGCGAAGCACGATTGCACCAGCGGGTTGGGGAACAGATCGAACAGCGCCCAAGCCACCGTGAGGCCGATGGCGGTGCCGATGATCCTTTGGCCGAGCTTGCGCCGGGTGGCGCCGTAGTTGGGCTGGCAGACGAACAGTGTGGTGAGGATGATCCAGTAGCCCTGGGACGGGTGGATCATGTGCACCACGGCGTAGCCCACACTAAGGGCCAGGGGCAGGCGCAGGGCATGGCGGAACAGCAGCGAGGTGGGCGTGAGTTGTGTGCGCAGGCGCAGCCAGACGTCCTTGAGGTTGCGCGGCGAGCGGTCCAGCAGGCTGCTGTCGGTGGCATCGGCCAGTGCGTCAGGGTTGCTCGCGTCGCTGAGCAGCCGGTCCATAGTGCCAAGGTTCGCCGCCAATGCCCGCAATGACCGCAGCAAGCCGCGCCAGGCCGGGTTGCTCTGGATGCGCAAGTGTTCCAGCGACGCGTGCAGGTCGTTGAGGGCTTCAGCGAAGGTATGGTCGTAGACGAACGGCTGGCGCAGCTGGATCGACTCGGCCAGCGCCTGGCAGGCCTTGCCTTGCTGGCGCAGCAGGCGTTGGCAGCGGAACAGCACGTCGCTGTGGAAGAAGGCTTCGGCCAGTGCGTTATAGGGGTAATGAGACGAGCTGGCGCGTTCATGGATGTCCTGGGCCAGGAAATACAGCTTCAGGTAGCGGCTGACTTTCGACCCCGGCCGGCCATTGCCCACCCGGTGCAGGATGATTTCCTTCGCGCTGTTGAGCGCCGCCACCACCCGGCCGTTCTGCTGGGCCAGTTCCAGGCGGCGGGCTTCGATGTCCAGCTGACGGATCGGCTCCAGCAACGATGATTTGAGTTTCAGGTAACGCCCCAGTTCGCGAAACAGCCGCGCCAGGCTCTGCTGCACCGGCTGGTTGGAAAACAGCGCGTGCCACAACACCGAGAGCAGGCCGTACCACGCCGCGCCCGCCACCAGCAGCAGGGGCTCGTGCCAGAAATCAGTGACTGCGCCGCCGCGCTGATCCACGCCGATCATGGTGTAGACCGACAGAATCAGCGTGGCCGAGGCAATCGCGCCATAGCGTTCGCCCAAGGCACCCAGCATGGTCAGGCCGAAACTCGCCAGGGCCAGGGCAACGATGAACACGATGGGGTATGGGAACAGCAACTCCACCGACAGCGCCGCGACGGTGAAGCACACCAGGGTCACAGCCAGCGCAGTGAGGCGGCCCTGCCAACTGTCGTCGGTCTCGGCCAGGGCGCTGGCGATGATGCCCAGGAACAGGGGGATCAGCAGCGCCATCTCGTCCAGGTACCAGCACAGCCCCATGCTGCCGGTCAGGGCGATGAACACCCGCACGCTATAACTGAACTTATCCAACGCCCAAAGGCGACGCAGAGACTGGCTAAACGAGGTCGATGACATGAAGTGCACGGGCCTGACGGGCAATGACGCTAAATTGAGGCAGTAATGACGCCGACGCAATGGCGGCGAGCACATCTGGCAGCAAAAAGTGTTCCGGGATGCACCACCAACCTACTGTGGGAGCGGGCTTGCCCGCGAATACGGTGTGTCAGCAGCATCGAATTGACTGACTCACCGCATTCGCGAGCAAGCCCGCTCCCACATTTGATGTGTGCTGTGTCATACGTACTGCGCAGCCGCATAACCCGACGCCCAGGCCCATTGGAAGTTGAACCCGCCCAGATGGCCGGTGACGTCCAGCACTTCGCCGATGAAATACAAGCCAGGGCTTTTCAGCGACTCCATGGTCTTGGACGAGACTTCCCGGGTGTCGACGCCGCCCAGGGTGACTTCGGCGGTGCGGTAGCCTTCGGTGCCGGCCGGGACCACGTTCCAGCTCGCCAGTTTTTCGGCGATGTCCGCCAACTCAGCGTGGGTGTATTGCTTCATGGGCTTGGACACGAACCAGCTGTCGGCCAACAGGTTGGCCATCTTCTTGGTGAACAGTTCGCCCAACAGGGTTTTCAATTCGCTGTTGGGGCGCTCGGCCTGTTGCTGTTGCAGCCACTGCGGCACGTCGTGATCCGGCAGCAGGTTGATCTGCACCGTATCGCCCGGCTCCCAGAACGACGAAATCTGCAAGATCGCCGGGCCGCTCAGGCCGCGGTGGGTGAACAGGATGTTCTCGCGAAAGCTCTGGTCGTTGCAGCTCACCAGGCAGTCCACCGATGTGCCGGAGAGTTCGGTACACAATGCCTTGAGCTGGTCGGTGATGGTGAACGGCACCAGCCCGGCGCGGGTGGGCAGCAGTTGGTGGCCGAATTGCTGGGCGACTTGGTAGCCGAAGCCGGTGGCGCCCAAGGTCGGGATCGACAGCCCGCCCGTGGCGATCACCAAGGACTGGCAGGCGATGGCGCCGAGGGTGGTTTGCAGCAGGTAGCCGCTGTCGGTTTTTTCGATGTGGGTGATCGAGGTGTCCAGGTGCAGGCTGACGCCGGCCTGGTCGCACTCATCCAGCAACAGGCCGAGGATGTCGCTGGACTTGTTATCGCAGAACAACTGGCCGAGCTTTTTCTCGTGATAGGGCACGCCGTGCTTGGCCACCAGGGCAATGAAATCCCATTGGGTATAGCGCGCCAGGGCCGATTTGCAGAAGTGCGGATTTTGCGAGAGAAAATTGCCCGGCTCGGTGTACATGTTGGTGAAATTGCAGCGCCCACCGCCCGACATGAGGATTTTCTTGCCGGCCTTGTTGGCGTGGTCCAGCAACAGCACCTGGCGCCCGCGCGCGGCGGCGGTCAATGCGCACATCAATCCGGCGGCGCCAGCGCCAATGATCACGACTTCGGTAGAGCGCAAAACGGTGTCCTCTCACAAATTTTAATTTCACCGACAAACCAATGTGGGAGCGGGCTTGCCCGCGAAGACGGTGTGTCAGTCAACATTGAATCGACTGATACACCGCCTTCGCGAGCAAGCCCGCTCCCACAAGGGGATCTTCGTTGGATGGAAGATCGCTTACAGGATCCGCACCCGCAGCGAGCGCCCCTTGATCTTGCCATCGTTCAGGCGTTGCAAGGCCTGTTTGGCGATGCCGCGTTCCACGGCCACATAGGCCTGGAAGTCGAAAATCGCAATCTTGCCGACCTGGGCACCAGGGATACCGGCCTCGCCGGTCAGGGCGCCGAGGATATCGCCGGGGCGGACCTTGTCCTTGCGCCCGGCGCCGATGCACAGGGTACTCATGGCCGGCAGCAGCGGACCACCGCCCTGGGGCTTGAGGTTGTCCAACTGGTCCCAGCTCAGCGGCGATTTCTGCAGTTGCTCGATGGCCTGGGCGCGGTGGGCTTCGGACGGTGCGACGAGGCTGATGGCGATGCCTTTTTCCCCGGCGCGTCCGGTGCGGCCGACGCGGTGGATATGAATCTCCGAATCCCGCGCCAACTCAACGTTGATCACCATGTCCAGGGCATCGATGTCCAGGCCACGGGCCGCCACGTCGGTGGCTACCAGCACGGAGGTGCTGCGGTTGGCGAACATCGCCAGCACCTGATCACGGTCACGTTGTTCCAGGTCCCCGTGCAGGCCCACGGCGGAGATGCCTTTGGCGGTCAGGTGGTCGACGGTTTCCTGGACCTGCTGCTTGGTGAAGCAGAACGCCACGCAGGAAGCCGGGCGGAAATGCGCCAGCACCTTGACCACCGCGTCCATGCGCTCCTCGGGCGATATCTCGTAGAAGCGCTGCTCGATCTGCGCGTCGGAGTGAAACGCCTCGGCCTTCACTTGCTGCGGGTTGCGCATGAACTTGGACGACAGTTGCTTGATGCCCACCGGGTAGGTGGCCGAGAACAGCAGCGTCTGGCGGCGTTCCGGGGTCTGTTGGATGATGTCTTCGATGGCGTCGTAGAAACCCATGTCGAGCATGCGGTCGGCTTCGTCGAGGATCAGCGTGTTGAGGCCGTCCAGCACCAGCGAGCCCTTGCGCAGGTGTTGCTGGATGCGCCCTGGCGTGCCGACGATGATGTGGGCGCCGTGTTCAAGGGAGGCGATCTGCGGGCCGAAGGACACGCCGCCGCACAGGGTCAGGACCTTGATGTTGTCTTCGGCACGGGCCAGTCGACGGATTTCCTTGGCGACCTGGTCGGCCAGCTCGCGGGTCGGGCACATCACCAGTGCCTGGCAACCGAAGAAGCGCGGGTTGATCGGGTTCAGCAGGCCGATGCCGAAGGCCGCGGTCTTGCCGCTACCGGTCTTGGCCTGGGCGATCAGGTCCATGCCCTTGAGAATCACCGGCAAGCTCTGCGCCTGGATCGGCGTCATCTGGGCATAACCGAGTGATTCGAGGTTAGCCAGCATGGCGGCGGACAGCGGTAGAGTATTAAAAGCGGTGGCAATGGTGGTCACGGGACTGGCCTGCAAAACAAAATGTCGCGCAGTGTAGCAGCCTCGTGCCACTTTCTTCGAAAGTTATGGACGAGCTGTTGTGGTCAGGCAGCCAATGCCGTTAGTGCTCGATATGCTCATCCGGCCGCTTGACCCGTCGCCCATCCTGCTTGGATAACTGGGAGAAAATCGTCGCCGCCAGCATCGCCATGATCCCCACTGTCACGAATGTTAGCTGGAACGCGCCCAGGACGGTGTCGACCCCGTCATTGCCTACCTGGGCCGTGAAGCCGCCGAGCAGCGCACCGGCGCACGCCACGCCGAGGCTCAGGGACAATTGCGCCACCACCGACAGCAGGCTGTTGCCGCTGCTGGCGCTGGCATCGTCGAGGTCGATCAGGGTTACGGTATTCATCGCGGTGAATTGCAGTGAGTTGATCGCCCCCAGCACCGCCAATTGCGCGAGCAGCAGCCAGTACGGCGTCTGCTCACTGACCAGGCCCATGCTCGCCAACATCAGGCCCAAGGCCACAGTGTTGCCAGTCAGGACGATGCGATAGCCCAGGCGTTCGATCAACGGCCGGGCCACGGACTTGGCGACCATCGCGGCGGCCGCCAGCGGCAGCATGCTCATGCCGGCCTGGGACGGCGAATAACCCAGGGCGACTTGCAGCAGCAACGGCACCAGGAACGGCAGGGCGCCGCTGCCCAGGCGCGCGAACAGGTTACCGAGGATGCCGACGGCGAAGGTCCGGGTCTTGAACAACGACGGCGGGAACAGCGCGTTCTCAACGTGCCCGGCCCGCAGCCAATAGGCCGCCAGGCACGCCATGCCGCCGAACAACAACAGCATCACCCGCAGGTGCGGCAGGTGCAGCTCACCCAGGCCTTCCATGGCGATGGTGATCAGCACCATCGCCGCGCCGAACAGCAGGAAGCCTAGCCCATCGAAACGGGTGCGCTCGCTGCCGCGAAGGTCGGGGATGAACTTCCACACCGCATAACAACCGATCATGCCCACCGGCAGGTTGATGATGAAGATCCAGTGCCAAGTCAGGTATTCCACCATCCAGCCGCCCATGGTCGGGCCGATCAACGGGCCGAGCAGGCCGGGGATGGTGATGAAACCCATGATCCGTACCAGTTCCGAGCGCGGATACGCCCGCAGCACCACCAGCCTGCCGACCGGCAACATCAACGCGCCGCCCAAGCCCTGGATCACCCGTGCGCCAATCAGCATGCTCAACGAACTGGACAAGGCGCACAGCAGCGAGCCGAAACTGAACAACAGGATCGCGCCGAAGAAAATCTTCTTGGTGCCGAAACGGTCGGCGATCCAGCCCGAGGCCGGGATCAGCAGCGCCACGGTGAGCATGTAGGCGATGATCACGCCTTGCATGCGCAATGGGTTTTCCGCCAGGTCACTGGCCATGGCGGGCAGGGCGGTGTTGAGGATGGTCCCGTCCAGGGACTGCATGAAGAAGGCGATTGCCACCACCCACGGAAGCCAGCGGGCGGTGACGGCGTCGAGCGGTGCGCGGTTGGGCATGGGACCTCTTGTATGAACAGTGAATAAATAACTGTGGCGAGGCAGCTCTTGTGGCGAGGGAGCTTGCTCCCGCTCGGCTGCGAAGCAGTCGTAATCCAGGCGACGCGATCTTTCAGGTACACCGTGTTGGTCGGTTTGGGGGCGCTTCGCGCCCCAGCGGGAGCAAGCTCCCTCGCCACCGGGAAAGCCCTCGGTTTACAGTGTCAACGTCAACCGCTTGACCAGCGCCCCCGGCAACAGCATCGAGGCCGTGGCCCGCTGGCTGTAGGTGCTGGCCGAGAGCAGAAGTTCCCGCTCCTGGGTCAGGCTTTCGAGTTGTGAACCGAGCAGGCTGTAGACGCTGTCGTCGAAGCGCATGGTGCTGACCGGCGCCACGATCTGGCCGTTCTCGACCCAGAACGTGGCGAAGCGGGTCATGCCGGTCAGGCGCGCAGCCGGTTGGTCCGAGTAGTTCAGGTACCAGAGGTTGCTGATATACAGCCCGGTGCCGAGGGCCTCGAGGATGTGCTTTTGCTCCAGCAGACCTTCCTGCATGACCAGCGCCGTGGGGTATTCATAGCTGCTGGCGCCGTTGGCGGTGAGGCCATATTCGGCGGCGCTGCGAGAATTGACCAGCCGCGCATTGGCCATGCCCTTGGCGATCAGCCCCAGGTCATCGCGGGGATAACCTTCATCGGAGAATGCCGGACTCAAGGAGCCGCTGACCTGTTCGCTCAGCCATACAGTGGGGCTGAAACAAGCTTCGCTGGCATAGAATTTCTGCAACGGGCTCTGCTTGCTGGCAATTGCCCGGGCCGAGAACCCGCCCCAACTGAGCATGCCCATGATCTCTTCCAGGGCCGCCGGCGCCAGGTAGGCCCGGTATTCGCCGGGCGGCAGCGTGCGCAAGGGGCGACCGAGAAATTCAAGCTGCTCGCGGGCCTGCTCGAAGCGTCGGGCAAACCCCTCGTCGCTCCATTCATGCCCGGCGTAGCTGGCTTTCACCGCCTGGCCGTTCTCATGAAACAGGCTGAAATCGAAGTTGAAACTGTTGGCCTGATGCCAGCCGAACGCCCCCGACGAGCTGGCGAAACCACGGCTGATGGGGCCCGCCGCGTAGAACCCCACCAGGTCCAGGCCTTCGGCGGCGCGGGTGATTTCGGCCACGGCGTGCTCGGTTTCCGGCAGGGGATGGTCCTGCACATTGTTGCTCTGCCAGTGGTTTTGGTTGAGCAGCAAATACGGATCCGGGGGCAGCAGCGGCAAGGTTTCGCGCAGTTGCTGCAGACCCTCGGCCAAGCGTTGCAGGTCGGTCTCGGCGTCGCCAGACAACGTGATCTGCAAGTCGGCGTGGCGACCCTCGTCGATCAGTTTGAAACTGACACTGGCCTGTTGCACGTGTCCGGCCTGGCGGACCTTGCCGTGGTTGAACCGCACAAAGGCCGAGGACTCGGCGGCGTAGCCGAGGGTGAACTGTTCAGGCGTATGCAGGGCTTCGCGCAGCCAGTCGACCAACGCCTTGAACGCCCCGGCCTGATTATTGACGGTACTCATCAGGCATCTCCCCCAAACACATCGACATTGCTGAACACGCAGGCCGGCGAGGCATGGCCGACGCGGATGACCTGGTTCGGTTCGCCCTTGCCACAGTTGGGCGTGCCCAGGACTTGTGAGGTGCTGGCATCGCCCACGGCGCGCAGGCTCTTCCAGAAGTGCGCGGAAATGCCCCGGTAGTTGGGGTTCTTCACCACGCCCTTGAGCTCACCGTTCTCGATCAGTTCGCCCCACTCGCAGCCGAACTGGAATTTGTTGCGGGCGTCGTCGATGGACCAGGAGCGGTTGGTGCGCATCAGCACGCCGCGCTCGATACCCTGGATCAGTTGCTCCAGGGGTTGGTCGCCGGGTTCGATGTTGAGGTTCGCCATGCGGTCGATGGGCGGGCGATTCCAACCGCAGGCACGGCTGTTGGCGACACCGTCCAGGCCCGCGCGAAACTGCGACAACGCTCCGCCCAACGGCCGCAGCAAACGGCCCTCGCGGATCAAGAACTGTTTGCTGGCGGCGGTGCCTTCGTCGTCATGGCTGTAGCTCGCCAATTCCTCGGGGATGTCCGGGTCGAAGGTCACGTTCAGCAGGCTGGAACCGTATTGCAGGTGGCCGAAGTCGCTGGCCTTGACGAAGCTGGTGCCGGCGTAATTGCGCTCGTCGCCGAGGATGCGGTCCAGCTCCAGTGGATGGCCGATGGACTCGTGGATCTGCAGCATCATCTGGTCGGGCATCAGCAGCAGGTCGCGCGGACCCTGCGGGGTGTTCGGCGCCATCAGCAACTGCAGGGCCTGGTCGGCGATTTTCGGCCCGGCGCCGATCAGGCCGCAGCGGCTGATCACATCGAAGCCGCCTTGCTGGCCAAAATTTTCCCGGCCGAGGGTACGAGTCTGGCTGTCATGGCCGTCGAAGGCGGTGACGTCCAGGGCCGGGTAGATGAAACGTTGGGCCTGGCGCAGTTCGGCGCCAGCGCTGTTGAGGTAGATCTGTTCGACTTGGGTCAGGCCGATGCTGACTTGCCAGTTTACCAAACGCTCGTCCCGGGGCACCGCCGCCGATTCGTCGCCGAGCAGTTGGTAGCAATCGCTCAGGGCCGGGAACGCCTGGTCGAAATGAGGTGAGTAGTAATCTGCGCGGTCGCTGGACACCGGTTGCTCGCGCAGGTCCAGCAGGGCATGGGGCTTGAGCCGCCGGGCTTGTTGCTCGGCCCGCTCCAGCGCCGCTTGCAGACCGGCCTGGGACAGGTCGTTGGTGGAGGCATATGCCTCGACGCCATTGACCCGCGCGGTAAGCATCGCGCCTTCGTCGCGGCCCAGGCTGGGCGGTTCGGCAACGTTCTTGCGCACCGACAGATGCTGGCCGGACTCGCGCACGTAGCGCAGGGAAAAAAATTCAGCGCCCGTGCGCAAGGCAGCAAAACGCTGCTTGAGCTGGGGGTGGAAGTCGAACATGGAACCTCCTTGTCTGGAGTGGCGGTGCAGCGGCATGCGGCGCATTGACGCGGCGGCTCTAGATTAGGCCTGGGCGGGGGAGGGATCAAGGCAGATGGGAATTTGGCGTGTCAGATTGGACGCAATCGCGAGCAAGCTCGCTCCCAGTGGATTTTCGGCGGTCACAAAATCTGTGTTCACCACCAATCCCTGTGGGAGCGAGCTTGCTCGCGAAGACGGCGGCACATCCAACATTGATGCAAGTTGACCCACGGCTTTCGCGAGCAAGCCCGCTCCCACAAGCTATTTTCGGCGGTCACAAAATCTGTGTTCACCACCAATCCCTGTGGGAGCGAGCTTGCTCGCGAAGACGGCGGCACATCCAACATTGATGCAAGTTGACCCACTGCTTTCGCGAGCAAGCCCGCTCCCACAAGGGATCTTAGTGGTCACAAAATGTATGTCCGCTGCAGATCCCAATGTGGGAGCGAGCCTGCTCGCGAAGGCCGCGCCGCGGTTCCGAGCCTTACTGGGCGGTAGGCCCTACTTCACGCAGCGGCTTGCCGCGCACTGGCGCGTCGCCGGCGACGTAGTACGGCGCGGTGCTGCGAGGCAGTGGCTTGCGACCACGGATCTTGTCGGCGATCTTCTCGGCGATCATGATCGTCGGCGCGTTCAAGTTGCCGGTGGTGATGATCGGCATGATCGAGGCATCGACCACTCGCAGCCCCTGCAGGCCATGTACGCGGCCTTCGCCATCCACCACGGCCATGTCGTCGGTGCCCATCTTGCACGAGCAGGACGGGTGGAACGCGGTTTCGGCGTGCTCGCGGATGAACTGGTCCAGTTGCTCGTCCGTCTGCACCTCGATGCCCGGGCTGATTTCACGACCGCGGAACGGATCGAGCGCAGGTTGCTGCATGATCTCGCGGGTCAGGCGGATGCCATCGCGAAATTCCTGCCAGTCCTGCTCGGTGGCCATGTAGTTGAACAGGATGCTCGGATGCTGGCGCGGGTCCTTGGACTTGGCCTGGATCCGGCCACGGCTTGGCGAACGCATGGAACCCATGTGCGCCTGGAAGCCATGTTCCTTCACGCCGTTGCTGCCGTTGTAGTTAATCGCCACCGGCAGGAAGTGGTACTGGATGTTCGGCCAATCGAAATCCGGACGGGTGCGGATGAAACCGCCGGCCTCGAACTGGTTGCTGGCGCCGATGCCGGTGCCATTGAACAGCCACTCGGCACCGATGGCCGGTTGGTTGTACCAGAGCAGCGATGGGTACAGCGAAACCGGTTGGGTGCAGGCGTATTGCAGGTACAGTTCGAGGTGGTCCTGCAGGTTTTCGCCGACGCCTGGCAGCTCGTGGACCACCGGGATGTCGAGGCTTTCCAGCAGCTTGGCCGGGCCGACGCCGGAACGCTGGAGAATCTGCGGCGAGGCGATGGCGCCGGAGCACAGCAGCACTTCCTTGCGTGCCCGGGCTTCGACGCGCTCTTCGGCGGCGCCCACCAGGTAGCGCACGCCCACGGCACGCTTGCCTTCGAACAGAATCTTGTCGGTCAGGGCATGGGTGACGATCGTCAGCGTCGAACGCTTCTTCGCAACGTCCAGGTAGCCACGGGCGGTGCTGGCGCGACGGCCGTTCGGCGTGACGGTGCGGTCCATCGGGCCGAAACCTTCCTGTTGGTAGCCGTTGAGGTCTTCGGTACGCGGATAGCCTGCCTGTACGCCCGCTTCGACCATGGCGTTGAACAGCGGATTGTTGCCGGGTTTGGGCGTGGTCACGCTGACCGGGCCGTCGCCACCGTGGTAATCGTTCGGGCCGATGTCGCGGGTTTCGGCCTTGCGGAAATACGGCAGGCAGTCCAGGTAGGCCCAGTCTTCCAGACCGGGCAGCTTGGACCAGTTGTCATAGTCCAGGGCGTTGCCGCGGATGTAGCACATGCCGTTGATCAGGGAGGAGCCGCCCAGGCCCTTGCCGCGACCGCACTCCATCCGGCGGCCGTTCATGTGTGGCTCCGGGTCGGTCTCATAGGCCCAGTTGTAGCGCCGGCCTTGCAGCGGAAACGCCAGTGCGGCGGGCATTTGCGTGCGGAAATCCAGGCGATAGTCCGGACCGCCGGCTTCGAGCAGCAGGACGGTGACGCCTTCGTCTTCGGTCAGGCGGGTGGCCAGGGTGTTACCGGCCGAGCCTGCGCCGATGATGATGTAATCGAATTCTTGGGACATTGAATGCACCCTCTTCTGGAATTGGGTTCAGGTCGCGGCAGCCGAGTGTTCTTGTGGCGAGGGAGCTTGCTCCCGCTCGGCTGCGCAGCAGTCGCAAAATCTGCGACTGCGGTCTGTCTGAATGACTGTGGTGCCTGAAATTGGGGCTGCTTCGCAGCCCAGCGGGAGCAAGCTCCCTCGCCACAACAGCGTTCACTCAGGCCTCATGCCAGATCAGAACACCGACGCGTAATCGCCCAGTTCGACCTGTACCGATTTGATGCGCGTGAAGTTGTTCAGCGAGCTGATGCCGTTCTCACGGCCCACGCCCGATTGCTTGTAGCCACCGACCGGCATCTCCGCCGCCGACTCGCCCCAGGCGTTGATCCAGCAGATGCCCGCTTCGAGCTGATGGATGACGCGGTGGGCGCGGTTCAGGTCGCGGGTCACGACGCCGGCGGCCAGGCCGAACTCGGTGTCGTTGGCGCGGCGGATCACTTCTTCTTCGGTTTCATAGGTGAGGATGCTCATCACCGGGCCGAAGATTTCTTCGCGCACGATGGTCATTTCGTCAGTGCAGTCGGTGAACACGGTCGGGGCGACGAATGCGCCCTTGGCGAATTCGCCGTCGGTCAGGCGACCACCGCCGCACAGCAGGCGCGCGCCCTCGGCCTTGCCTTTCTCGATGTAGCCCAACACGCTTTCCATGTGGGCGAAGCTCACCAGCGGGCCAAAGTTGGTGTTTTCGTCCTCTGGGTTGCCGATCCGAATGCGTGCCACGCGCTCGGCGATCTTGGCTTCGAAGGCCGCCTTGAGGTGGCTCGGCACGAATACGCGGGTGCCGTTGGTGCAGACCTGGCCGGAGCTATAGAAGTTGGCCATCATCGCGGTGTCGGCGGCGCGATCCAGGTCGGCGTCATCGAAGATGATCAGCGGCGACTTGCCGCCCAGTTCCATGGTCACGTCCTTGAGCGAGGAGCTCGAAGCGCTGGCCATGACTTTCTTGCCGGTGTCGGTGCCACCGGTGAAGGAAATCTTCTCGATGCGCGGGTGCTCGGTCAGCCAGGTGCCTACTTCACGGCCGCTGCCGGTCAGTACGTTGAACACGCCCGCTGGAAGACCGGCCTCGGTGTAGATCTCGGCCAGTTTCAGGGTGGTCAGCGAGGTGACTTCGCTCGGCTTGAAGATCATCGCGTTGCCCGCCGCCAGGGCCGGTGCGGATTTCCACAGGGCGATCTGGATCGGGTAGTTCCATGCGCCGATACCCGCTACCACGCCCAGGGGCTCGCGACGGGTATAGACGAACGAAGTGGTGCGCAGCGGAACCTGCTCGCCTTCGATGGCAGGCACCAGGCCGGCATAGTATTCCAGCACATCGGCGCCAGTGACGATGTCGACGTATTTGGTCTCGGAGAACGATTTGCCGGTGTCCAGGGTTTCCAGGGCGGCCAGTTCATCGTTGCGCTCGCGCAGGATGTCGACGGCGCGGCGCAGGATGCGCGAACGCTGCATGGCGGTCATCGCGGCCCAGATTTTCTGGCCCTTTTCGGCGCTGACCACGGCGCGCTCGACATCGTCCTTGGTCGCGCGCTGCACTTGGGCAAGGACTTCACCGTTGGCAGGGTTGATGGCTTCGAAGGTGGCGTCGCCGCTGGCATCGCTGTACGCGCCATCGATGTAGAGTTTTTGCAGTTCGAAACGGGCCATAAAGTCCTCGCAAGTGCATAAGTGGTTGGCTGGCCACCGGGCGTGTCGTCTATAGCTGACTGCGCGGGTCGGTGGCGGTTCAGGAGCCGAGCGGTTCTGTGTGCTCTGGCATGCCTGCTTTGGCCAGTTGGAAATCCATGTATTCGTAAGCGATCCGGTGTGCCTGGGCGGTGTCGAACGCGTCTCCCGACAGCGCGCCGCGCAGCCACAAACCGTCAATCAGGGCGGCCAGGCCCCGTGCCGCGCTGCGTGCCTGATGAACGGGCAACACACGGCGGAACTGGCAGCACAGGTTGGAATACAGACGGTGATCGTTGATCCGCTGCAACCTGTGCAAAGACGGGTGATGCATGCTGGTGGCCCAGAAGGCCAGCCAGGTTTTCATTGCCGGGCCATTGACCTGGCTGGCGTCGAAGTTGCCTTCGATGATCACCTTCAGGTGAGCCCGTGGGCTCGAATCCTGGAGCGCCTGGCGGCGCGCGGTGACGTTCTCGCTCAGGACACTCATCAGGTACTGGGCCGTAGCCGCGATCAGGCCATTCTTGTCCCGAAAGTAGTGACTGATGATGCCGTTCGAGACACCGGCCAAACGAGCGATCAGCGCAATGCTGGCGTCCCCCATCCCGACCTGGTCGACGGCCTGCAACGTGGCTTCGATCAATTGCTGGCGGCGGATGGGTTGCATACCGACCTTGGGCATCTAGCACATCTCCTTAGGCCCGCCGGCGGACAAGTTGGGTCTGCCGTGGCGAAGGCCAGTCTATTTTGTTTTGATTGAACGTTCAATCAACAAAAACAAAGTTCTATACGTAAGTCATCGCTGTTTGTCGGGAATTTCATGTATGAAAACCCGTAGTACAGGGGCGAGGACTTTTTCGGGATGTCTTTATAACACTCGGGGGTCGGTTGGATGCCGAGCAAACGGTTGTGTGGCGAGGGCAATGTCAGGGCTGAGTGTCTACACAAACAAAAACGCCGCGATCATCTCGCGGCGTCTTTGCGCAGGTGGGCTTAGCCCAGGTTTTTGCCGAGCAATGCGTGATACAGCTCGCTGTCGCCCAGGATCCCGACGACTTTCTGGTCATCGTGAAGCACCAGCTTGTTGCCGGTCTGGTAGCGGATCTGCAACGCGTCGCGCATGCCGATGTTGGAGTCCACCAGCGTCGGGCGACGGCCGAGGCCTTCGACGGCCTGGCCCGGTGCCCAGTTTTGCAGGTCCAGCGCCGCGCCGTTCTGCCGGGCGCCCTTGATGGTGTTGCCCTCGGCCAGGTCAAGCCAGGAGTCGCCGCCCGGGTCCAGGCACACCGAACCGTTGATGCGCTTGCAGTTGTCCAGGGTGCGCATCAGGCTGCGCCCGCAGAGAACGTTGAGTGGGTTGGTGTGGGCGACGAAGGTGCGCACATAATCGTCCGCCGGGTTCAATACGATCTCTTCCGGCTTGCTGTACTGGATGATGCGGCCGTCTTTCATGATCGCGATACGGCTGCCCAGCTTCAGGGCTTCGTCGAGGTCGTGGCTGACGAACACAATGGTCTTGCTCAGCTTGCGTTGCAGCTCCAGCAGTTCGTCCTGCAGGCCTTGGCGGATCAGCGGGTCGAGGGCCGAGAACGGTTCGTCCATCAGCAGGATGTCGGCGTCCATCGCCAGGGCGCGGGCCAGGCCGACTCGTTGCTGCATGCCGCCGGACAACTCGTCGGGCTTCTTGTTGCGCCATTGGGTCAGGCCCACCAGCTCAAGCTTCTCATCCACCAGCTTGCGGCGTTCCTTTTCCGGTCGGCCCTGCATTTCCAGGCCGAAGCTGATGTTTTCGCGCACGGTCAGCCAAGGCATCAGGGCGAACTTCTGGAACACCATGGCGATGCGCTTGGTGCGCATCATCTTCAGTTCGGCTGGGGTACAGGAAGCGATGTCGATCTGGCGGCCTTCGTGCTCGACGAACAGCTTGCCGCGGCTCACGGTGTTCAGGCCATTGATACAGCGCAGCAGGCTGGACTTGCCCGAGCCGGACAGGCCCATCAGTACGCAGATTTCACCTTTCTCGATGTCCAGGCTGGCTTTTTCCACGCCGACGATTTGCCCGGTCTTCTTCAGGATTTCGTTTCGGGTCAGGCCTTTGTCGAGCAGCTTGAGGGCTTCGCGTGGATCTTTGGCAAAGATCACGTCGACCTCTTCGAAGCGGATTATGCTCATGCGTCACCCCCTACTTTAGCGTCGGGTTGTTTGCAGATTCGGTCGAGCATGATCGCCAGCAATACAATCGCCAGGCCGGCTTCGAAGCCCAGGGCGATATCGGCGGTGTTCAGTGCGTTGACCACGGGTTTGCCCAGGCCATCGGCACCCACCAGCGCGGCGATCACCACCATCGACAACGACAGCATGATGCACTGGGTGATACCGGCCGCGATGCTGGGCATCGCGTGGGGCAGTTCGATGCGCGACAGAAGTTGACGGCGGGAACAGCCGAAGGCTTTGCCGGCGTCCATCAGTTCTTCCGGAACGTCGCGGATGCCCAGGTAGGTCAGACGGATGGGCGCGGCAATCGCGAACACCACCGTGGAGATCAAGCCCGGGACCACACCCAGACCGAAAAGGGTCAGGGTAGGAATGAGGTAAACGAAGGTCGGTACGGTCTGCATCAGATCGAGTACCGGACGCATCAGGGTGTAGAACATCGGCTTGTGCGCGGCAACAATGCCCAGCGGCACGCCGATCAGTACGCAGACCAGGGTGGCGAACAGCACCTGGGCGAGGGTTTCCATGGTTTCCTGCCAATAACCCAGGTTGAGGATCAGCAGGAAGGAGGCGATGACGAATACGGTCAGGCCCCATTTGCGCTGGATGAAGTGCGCCAATAGCGCGATGAGGCCGATCAAGGCCAGTGGGTTGAACCAGGTCAGCGCAAACGTCACGCCGTGAATCATCGTTTCCAGGAACAGCGCGATTGCGTCGAATGTGCTGGCGCCGTGTTGCGTCAACCATTCGACAAAGCCGGCTATGTACTGGCCCAAGGGTATTTTCTGATCAATGAGCATGGTAGTGAACGTCCGCATGCAAGGGATAAACAGCCCGGGCGAGCGAACCCGCCCGGCATAACATGAGCAATTACTGCGCGAGCTTGGCTTTCACGGCGTCCAGGCCTGGTTTACCGTCAATGGTGGTGACGCCAGCGAGCCAGGTATCGAGTACCTGTGGGTTTTTCTTCAGCCAGGCCTTGGCCGCGGCTTCAGGCTTCATCTTGTCGTCAAGCACGTTGCCCATCAGCGAGCTTTCCATGTCGACCGTGAATTCCAGGTTTTTCAACAGCTGGCCCACATTGCTGCATTCCTGGCTGTAGCCCTTGCGGGTGTTGGTCGCGACGGTCGCAGCGCCGAAATCCGGGCCGAAGAAGTCGTCGCCACCGGTCAGGTACTGAATTTTGAAGCGCGTGTTCATCGGGTGTGGCGCCCAGCCGAGGAACACCACGTCGGTATTGCGTTTGGAGGCGCGGTCGACCTGGGAGAGCATGCCCGCTTCACTCGACTCGACGACCTTGAAGCCTGCGTCCTTCAGGCCGAAGGCGTTCTTCTCGATCATGCTCTGGATCAGGCGGTTGCCGTCGTTGCCGGGCTCGATCCCGTAGATCTTGCCGTCCAGTTCCTTCTTGAATTTGGGGATGTCGGCGAAATCGTGCAGGCCTTTGTCATACAGGGCCTGAGGCACGGCGAGGGTGTACTTGGCACCCTTGAGGTTGGTGCGCACGGTTTCCACTGTGCCGGCGTCGCGGTAAGCCTTGATGTCGTTTTCCATGGTCGGCATCCAATTGCCGAGGAAAACGTCCATGTTCTTGCCGTCGGCCAGGGACTTGTAGGTCACCGGCACGGAAATCATGGTGGTCTTGGTCTTGTAGCCCAGCGCGTCGAGTACAACGCTGGTGGTGGCGGTGGTCACGGTGATGTCGGTCCAGCCGACATCGGAGAAGTTGACGGTGCTGCACTGTGCGGGTTCTGCAGCGTTGGCCAGCATCGGAAGACTCAGCATGGCGGCCAACAACAACGGCGTGGAACCTTTCATGGGTGGACTCCTGGTGTTTTATCGGCAGTGTCCGGTCAGGACAACCGCGCTTATTGGATGTTGCGGTTGGTGGCGCGTGAGCACTCTTCTGACACGCGGCCTTGCAATCGAGCCGTAACCGATCATGTACCAGTGCAAATCCGACGCCTACAGGGTGGGTCGTATCCAGTACAGGGATGGTCGCATCCAGTGCGGGTAACGTCGTTTACAGATTTTTTCCGCCCTTGGCAGGCTTCTGAACCGCAAAAAAACGGCGCAAAACCGGGGCAAACGCCAGGCGGCGTTGGCGGGCATGATTGCGTCGGTGTCAGACGTCGGGCCTCAAGACAAAAGCCGGATGATGCGGCCATCCCGGCGTTGAGCGTAGCAGCTCCGCCACCGGACGCTCCTGCGCCCGGATGTGCCTGTTCTGGAGGTTCTCGGCAATGGCAATCAGCGTTTTCGATCTGTTCAAGATTGGTATCGGCCCGTCCAGCTCCCACACGGTGGGCCCCATGCGCGCCGCGGCTTTGTTTGTAGAGGCACTGCGGACCAAAGCGATGCTGCACGATGTGCGCCGGGTCGAGGTGCAGTTGTTCGGCTCACTGTCCGCCACCGGCATTGGCCACGGCAGCGACAACGCAGTGATCATGGGCTTGATGGGGGAGTGGCCGGATTCGATTGATCCGTCGCAGATCGGCACGCGTATCGAACTGCTGCGCGAGACCGGGACGCTGCTGCTGGACAGTCGCTTGCCGGTGCCTTTCATCTGGTCGCGGGACATGCGCCTGATCGACGAGAACCTGCCGTTCCACCCCAATGCGATGACGCTGGTGGCCGAGGGTGATAACGGCGAGCTGCACCGTGATACCTATTATTCTGTCGGCGGCGGTTTTGTCGTCGATCAGGCCCAGGCGTCCAGCGGCGTGGTGGACCTGGACCGCACCGAACTGCCTTACGATTTTTCCAGCGCCGAAGAATTGCTCGATCTGTGTCGCACCCACAACCTGCGGGTGGCCGAGTTGATGATGGCCAACGAAAAGGTCTGGCGCTCGGAAGAAGAGATTCGCAGCGGCCTGATGAAACTCTGGCGCGCCATGCAGGATTGCGTCGAGCAGGGTCTCAAGCATGAGGGCATCCTGCCTGGCGGTCTGAATGTACGCCGGCGTGCGGCCAAATTGCACCGCAGCCTGCAAGAGCTGAACAAGCCCAATGTCATCGGCTCGACCCTGAGCGCCATGGAGTGGGTCAATCTTTTCGCCCTGGCGGTCAACGAAGAAAACGCCGCCGGCGGGCGCATGGTCACGGCGCCGACCAATGGCGCGGCGGGAATCATTCCGGCGGTGCTGCATTACTTCATGAAATTCAGCGAAGCGGTCACCGACGCCAACGTCGTGGATTATTTCCTCAGCGCGGCGGCAGTAGGGATCCTGTGCAAGAAAAACGCTTCGATCTCCGGCGCCGAAGTCGGTTGCCAGGGCGAGGTGGGGTCGGCCTGCGCCATGGCGGCGGCGGGTTTGGCGGAGATTCTCGGAGCCACGCCGGAACAACTGTGCAACGCGGCGGAAATCGGCCTGGAACACAACCTTGGCCTGACCTGCGATCCGGTGGGTGGCCTGGTGCAAGTGCCGTGCATCGAGCGCAATGCGATTGCCGCGGTGAAAGCCATCAACGCCGCGCAAATGGCGTTGCGGGGCGACGGCCAACACTTCATCTCCCTGGACCGGGTGATCCGCACCATGCGCGATACCGGCGCCGACATGCATGACAAATACAAGGAAACCTCCCGGGGTGGCTTGGCGGTCAGTGCGGTGGAGTGCTGATTAAGGCGCTGTGAATAATCCTGTGGCGAGGGAGCAAGCTCCCTCGCCACGGGTATCGAGAAAACCGCTCGTTAAATGAACACTCATGCGCAAACACGCCACGTTTTGGCGCGTCGCAAACAGATAAGACGTGACTTGTCGGTCACTCCTTTGCACACCGCCCGACCATCCGTCCCCGCGCTTGCGGTGACATCCGCCGCACAAGCGCCGCAGCCCAGTTCCCACAAGTGCTACCGATCTGCTCACAGCCCGCTGTGACAGGTACCTGCGGCCTGGATGGCGCTTATAACCCCTACATCACGCATGCCTTATGTAGACAGGCCGCGATGTCGTTTTCAGGATTTATTGAACACCCATTCAATTTTAGGCACGGCAATTGCTCTATCCCGATAAAGCCCCGTCTCACGCAAGAGAACGATGGCAATAACAAGAGCCTCCGCCTGAGGCCATCACCCGCTTTGTGTGAGGAGATACCGCGATGACGACGTCCAACTCCGGGGCCCAACCCCAGAACCGTGCGCCTCAATCCATCGGCTTTCTGCTGCTGGACAATTTCACGCTGATTTCCCTGGCGTCCGCGGTAGAACCGCTACGCATGGCTAACCAGTTATCCGGTCGCGAGCTATATCGTTGGACCACCCTCACCGTTGACGGCGGGCAAGTCTGGGCCAGCGATGGTTTACAGATCACCCCGGATGCCTCCATGCACAAGGCCCCGGCACTGGACACGGTCATCGTCTGTGGCGGCATCGGTATCCAGCGCACCGTCACCCGCGAACATGTGTCATGGCTGCAAAGCCAGGCCCGTCAGTCCCGTCGCCTCGGTGCGGTCTGCACCGGCAGTTGGGCCCTGGCCTGCGCCGGCCTGCTGGACGGTTTCGATTGCAGCGTGCATTGGGAATGCCTGGCCGCGATGCAGGAAGCCTTTCCACGGGTATCGATGAGCACCCGTCTGTTCACCCTCGACCGCAACCGTTTCACCAGCTCCGGCGGCACCGCACCGCTGGACATGATGCTGCACCTGATCAGCCGTGATCACGGCCGCGAACTGTCGGCGGCGATCTCCGAAATGTTTGTCTACGAGCGTATCCGCAACGAGCAGGACCACCAGCGTGTGCCACTCAAGCACATGCTTGGCACCAACCAGCCGAAGTTGCAGGAAATCGTCGCGCTGATGGAAGCCAATCTCGAAGAGCCGATCGACCTGGACGAACTGGCGGTGTACGTCGCCGTGTCCCGGCGTCAGCTGGAGCGGTTGTTCCAGAAGTACCTGCACTGCTCGCCGTCGCGCTATTACCTCAAGCTGCGGCTGATTCGTGCACGGCAGTTGCTCAAGCAGACACCGATGTCGATCATCGAAGTGGCGTCGGTATGCGGTTTCGTCTCCACGCCGCACTTCTCCAAGTGCTATCGCGAGTACTTCGGCATTCCGCCACGGGACGAGCGTGTAGGTTCCAATACCACGCAGCAAGTGGCGATGATGCCGCTGCCACAGGCACTGGTGCTGTCGCCGCTGTCCGGCCCGCTGTCGGCGCTGAGCCAGGCGCGCAATGAGTCGACGTTTGCCAGCGTAAGGCTCTAGCGCAACAGCTTTTGTGGCGAGGGAGCTTGCTCCCGCTGGACTGCGAAGCAGTCCCAAAACCGGCCTATGCGGTGTCTCGGACATATAGCGTAGCCAGGTTTACGACCGCTTCGCGGCCGAGCGGGAGCAAGCTCCCTCGCCACAGGGTCAGGCGCTATGGTTTTGCTGATATTCGGTCAATGCCGGCAGCAACTGCTTATCAATCGCCTGGCGCACGGCTGGCAGGATGGTGGCGCTGCTGGTGTACATGTCCTTGACCATCCGCCGCAGCTCATTGGCGCGGGCCCGGTCCAAGCCCCGCACAGCGCACTCACACGCCTGCTCGGCCGTAGAGCCGCTGGGTATCTGGAGCCCAAGGGCCTTGAGCTGGCCCAGCAGGTCTTCCTGGTCGATCAAATCGGCGTACATCATGACGCTTTTCCTTGTTCAGGGATTGGGGTCGTGCCTCGATTCTGGTAGCCGTCCGAAGCGGCGGCAAGGGCAAACTGTCGCAATGGCCCGGATACCTATGAACAGGTCGTTTTCGGCTAACTCTCGCGAACCCGTACTGGGCACACTGAACTCAAGCTGAATCACGATGGTTTGGTCACCCTCGCGCGACGGCTCCTCCAGTAACGCACCTGCCCCGATCCAGTCACGGCTTGATCGGGGATTTTTTTGCCTGGGTGAAACAGGGGGAGATGGGCTGCCGGACAGACCGCTATCGCGAGCAAGCCCGCTCCCACATGGGAACCCGGACTCCTGTGGGAACGAGCTTGCTCGCGAATGGCCGTTACGCGGTCTAGCGTTGTAGAACCAGAATCCGCGACAACAACTCATCCCG
Organism: Pseudomonas sp. Q12-87; assembly: GCF_001269755.1. NCBI lineage: Bacteria > Pseudomonadati > Pseudomonadota > Gammaproteobacteria > Pseudomonadales > Pseudomonadaceae > Pseudomonas > Pseudomonas sp. Q12-87. The sequence goes on from NZ_LHVI01000004.1 coordinate 284,229, forward strand.
ATCCACATAGCAACCCTGGAAATGCCGCGCCCCCGAGGCCGGGTCGAAGGCGTTGCGGGCGTGGAGGGTGCGGCGGTTGTCGAAGCACCAGAGTTGGCCGGGTTCGAGACGCTGTACCAGACGAAATTGTGGCTCGCGGGTCAGGGCGATGAAGCGACGGTACGCGCGGTACAGCCGGGGCATCTGCTCGACCGAGGTGTCGAACGGCCCGCGCAGGAAGTTCGCCATGCGGATCTCCGAGACATGCCCGAGGACATCCAGCGCAATGATCGGCGCCAGGCAACGGTAATCGCTGTGACGATCCTTGTTGCGAAACTCCACCGGGATCTGGCACAGCGCGTCGAAGGCTTCGGGATCTTCCTGGCGCAGCGTCTCGGCGATGGCAAAGCCGTCGACAAAAATACTCTCGCCACCCTCAGCGTCATTCACCAGGCAATGCAAGAACTGAAGCCCCGGCTGCAACTCCCGCGTCGGCAAATCGCTGTGCAGTGGCAAGTTGAAAGCGGTGTAGGCGTTGCTGTCGGCATTGGCCTTGGATTGCACGTTGAACAGCACGCCGAAGTTGCTTTCGCGGATAAAGGAAATGCGCTGGGCAATCTGTTTCAGCGACCCGGGTTCGGTGGGCACGCCGCGTACTTGCGTCAGGCCGATGTCGCGCACCGCCAGCAGCCAGTGCAGCAACGCATCGGCGTCTTCCATCAACGCCGGGTAATCGAACACCGGCAGTTGCAGATCGTGCTGCCACAGTTGGCGCCGAGGTTTGTTCGCCAGGCGCTCGGCCCTGGATTGATCATCGTAGGCGTGGGCGCGCAACCAGCCTGGATCGAAACGGCTCTGGTGACCGTCCTGCCAACTGACGCACAAACAACCTTCGTCGTCGAGGCCGACGGTAGCGGGGGCAAGGTGTTCGGGGACGTCGACGATTTCCAGCACTTGTTCCCGAGTGACGCTGTAGACGCATTCAGGGCAAGGGCAGTTGTCCCGCAGCCATTGATGGTGGAAGGGGCTGACCCGGCTGTCGGCCCAGGTGACCTGTAGCCGGTCGGCCATGGGCGTCACCGCGCCCAGTGCGCAGATCCGAGGATATCGGCGGAAGTCGGCAAAAGCGGCGGCGGTGTTCATGGCGATCTCCTGTTGCGGACTTATCGGGCGGCTGGCAGCGCGATGACCCGCCCGATGTAGGCCGGGGATGGCAGGTCGGACTGTTCATCGAGCAGGGCGGTGAGTCTGCCCAAGGTCTGCTCCGTGAAAGGCGCCGAACGCGGGCCGGCCAGGTCGACGTGCAGCAGCATTTGCTCATTACCGGCCAGCTCTTTATCGCCGCCCGCCAAGTGCAGGCTGTGGTAGAGGTGCAGGCGCTTGGCGTCATGGCCGATGATGTGCGTGCGCACTTCCACGGCGGCGTCGAGTTTTACTTCGTGCAGGTAGTTGAGGTGCAGTTCGAGGGTGAACAGCGAGTGACCGCTGGCCTCGCGGTTCTGGCTGTCCAGGCCGAGCCGGTCCATCAACGCATCGGTGGCATAACTGAAGATCAGCAGGTAGAAGGCGTCGCGCAGGTGGCCGTTGTAATCGACCCATTCCGGGAGAATGCGGGTTTGGTAGGTGGTTAGAGTGGGCATGGCGGAACTCCACAAACAGTCGCTGATGTACCCTTTTGTGGCGAGGGAGCTTGCTCCCGCTCGGCCGCGAAGCGGTCGTAAAACCGGCGAATGCAATTTGACTGACACCGCATTTGCCGGTTTTGGGACTGCTTCGCAGTCCAGCGGGAGCAAGCTCCCTCGCCACATGGGGTTGTGATTATTCAGTGAACGCCATCCCATGCTTGGCTTTGGTCGTCTTCACCGCCTCCAGCACCGCCAGCAGGCAATCATCACGATAGCGCTCCAGGGCCGAAATGCTGTGGCTGCCCAGTTGCTCGCTCGTCCCGTCCACCACGTCGTCGATGAGTTTTTCAGTCAGTTCCGGCGCTGGCAGGTAGGTCCATGGCAATTGCAGCGCCGGGCCGAACTGGGCCATGAAGTGACGCATCCCGGCATCGCCGCCAGCCAGGGTATAGGTCAGGAACGTGCCCATGAATGACCAGCGCAACCCGGCCCCAAAACGAATGGCGTCGTCGATTTCACCGGTGGTGGCCACGCCGTCGTTGACCAGGTGCAAGGCTTCGCGCCACAGCGCTTCGAGCAACCGGTCGGCGATGAAACCGGGCACTTCCTTGCGCACATGCAGCGGCCGCATGCCGAGGGATTCATACACCTGCATGGCCGCCTGCACCGCTTCTGGCGCGGTGTGTTTGCCGCCCACCACTTCCACCAGCGGCAGCAGGTAGACCGGGTTGAACGGGTGCCCGACCACGCAGCGTTCCGGGTGGGTGCAACCTTCATAGAATTCGCTGGGCAAAAGCCCCGAAGTGCTGGAACCGATCAGCGCGTTCGGCTTGGCGGCGGCGCTGATCTGGCCGTGCAGTTCCAGTTTCAGTTCCAGGCGCTCGGGGGCGCTTTCCTGGATGAAGTCGGCGTCGCGTACACACTCTTCGATGGTCGCGACAAAGCGCAGCCGATCCTGCGACGCCCCAGGGGCCAGGCCCTGTTTCTCCAGCGCGCCCCAGGCGTTGGCGACGCGCTTGCGCAATGCCGCCTCGGCGCCCGGCGCTGGGTCCCAGGCCACGACGTCCAGGCCATGGGCCAGGGCGCGGCTGACCCAGCCGCTGCCGATCACACCGCTGCCCAGGGCGGCGAAGATTTTGATGTCAGTGATAAAGCTCATGGTGATTTCCTGAATGGTTCGCCGATTCCTAATGTGGGAGCGGGCTTGCTCGCGAAGACGGAATTCCTTTCACAGAAGATCCATCGGAGGTACCGGCCCCTTCGCGAGCAAGCCCGCTCCCACACTCGATCTGTGCTGGTCTTGGGATCTGCGGTCAGTGCAGATCCTATGTGTGCTTTTGGTTTAGCTACGTTTGGTCAGGCCCATCTTCTTGCGGCCTTCAGCTGGGGTGAGCACCCGCGCTCCGAGGCGACTGAGGATTTCACTGGCCCGCTCCACCAGTTGGCCATTGGTGGCGAGCACGCCTTTGTCCAACCACAGGTTGTCTTCCAATCCGACCCGCACGTTGCCGCCCAGCAACACGGCCTGGGCCGCCATCGGCATTTGCATGCGGCCAATGCCGAAGCCGGCCCACACCGCGTCGGCCGGCAGGTTGTCGACCATGGCTTTCATCGTCGTGGTGTCGGCCGGTGCGCCCCATGGGATGCCCAGGCAGAGCTGGAACAGCGGGTTGTCCAGCAGGCCTTCCTTGATCAGTTGCTTGGCGAACCACAGATGGCCGGTGTCGAAGATTTCCAGCTCGGCCTTGACCCCCAGCTCGGTGATGCGCTTGGCGCCGGCTCGCAGTTGCGCCGGGGTGGACACATAAATGGTGTCGCCATCGCCGAAGTTCAGGGTGCCGCAATCCAGCGTGCAAATCTCCGGCAGTAGCGCTTCGACGTGGGCCAGGCGGGTCAGCGGGCCCACGAGGTCGGTGTTGGGGCCGAACTCCATCGGCCGTTCACCGGCACCGATCTCCAGGTCGCCGCCCATGCCGGCGGTGAGATTGACGATGATGTCCACGTCTGCCTCACGGATGCGTTCCATCACTTCGCGGTACAGCGTCACGTCCCGGCTGAACTTGCCGGTCTGCGGGTCGCGAACATGGCAGTGGACCACCGTGGCTCCGGCCTTGGCGGCCTCGACAGCGGCCTCGGCGATCTGTTTCGGGGTGACCGGCACGTGGGGGCTCTTGGCGGTCGTGTCGCCAGCACCGGTGAGTGCGCAGGTGATGATGACGTCGTGGTTCATGGTGCGGATTCCTTCAGGCGTGGTCGGTCACTGCGCAGCCGTCGGGCGCTGCGCAGATAGGTAGTGGTGGGTCAGTTGCTGGTCAGTTTCAGGTTGTCGGCGGCCGGCTTGCCGTCGAAGGTGGTTACGCCTTCGAGCCAACGCTGTTTGTCTTGCGGGTGATCCTTGAGCCATTGCCGGGCCGATTCGAGCGGGTCCTTGTGATCCAGCAGCGGCTGCATCATCCGGCTCTCGTCTTCGGCGGTGAATGTCAGGTTGCTCAACAACCGCCCGACGTTCGGGCATTGCTGGGCATAGTCCGGAGCGGTGACGGTCCACACGGTGGCCATGCCTTCGTTCGGACCGAGGGCGTCTTCGCTGCCAGTGAGGTAGGTCATTTGCACATTGACGTTCATCGGGTGCGGCGCCCAGCCAAAGAACACCACGGCTTCCTTGCGCCGCACGGCGCGGTCCACAGCGGCGAGCATGCCGGCCTCGCTGGACTCGACCAATTGGAATTTGCCCAGACCGAACTGGTTCTTGGCGATCATCGCCTTGATCTGGGTGTTGGCGCCGGAGCCTGGCTCGATGCCATAGATCTTGCCGCCCAGTTCTTTTTCGAACTTGGCGATGTCGGCGAACGTCTTCAGGCCCTTGTCGGCCAGGTAGGTGGGCACGGCCAGGGTGGCGCGCGCATCCTTGAGGCTTGGCTCCGTCAGCACTTTGACCTGCTTGGCCTCGACGAACGGGGTGATGGTCTGGGTCATCAGCGGATTCCAGTAGCCGAGGAACAGGTCCAGGCGCTGGTCGCGGATGCCGGCAAAGATGATTTGCTGGGAGGCGCTGGTCTGTTTGGTCTTGTAGCCGAGGCCATCGAGCATCACCTGGGTCAGGGCGCTGGTGGCGATGACGTCGGTCCAGTTGACCACGCCCAGGCGCACGTTCTGGCACGCGGCGGGCTCGGCTGCCAGGGCGGCGCCATTCAACAAAGTGGTACCGCTCAGGGCAAGAACGCAGTAGCTGATCAATCGTTTCATGGCGGGGTCCTCGGCAGCTTATTGTTATGGGTTCCGGTGTCTGCGCGCCGGTGATGCCAAGTTACGCAGCCCGCAGCCTTGCAAAACGCACGGCGGCGACGCGCTCTTGCACTGCAGCGACCTGTGGCGTATCAAGGTCGGCACGCTACCCGCCAACCGAGTGCGCTCCATGTCCCAGGATTTCTACTTCTTGTTGATGCCGGGTTTCTCGGCCATCGGTTTCATTTCGGCTATCGAGCCGTTGCGGGTCGCCAATCGTTTTCGCGGCGAGCTGTACCGCTGGCATGTGTTGAGTGCCGATGGTGGAGCGGTGCTGGCGAGCAACGGTATGTCGGTCAACGCCGATGCCGCGCTGGAGCCACTGAAAAAGGGCGCGACCCTTTGGGTGGTGGCGGGGTTCGAACCGCTGAAGTTCGCCACCCCGGCATTGGAGCGCTGGCTGCATCGGCTGGACAACGAAGGCGTGAGCCTGGGCGGTATCGACACGGGCAGTGTGGTCCTGGCCGAAGCGGGTCTGCTGGAAGGGCATCGCGTGACCCTGCACTGGGAAGCGATCGAGGCGTTCAAAGAGTCTTATCCACAGCTCAGCGTGACCCAGGAATTGTTCGAAATCGACCGTCGCCGTATCACCTGCGCCGGCGGCACCGCTTCCATCGACCTGATGCTCGACCTGATCGGCCAGGCCCACGGTCCCGAGCTGGCGATTCAAGTGAGCGAGCAATTCGTGCTTGGCCGCATTCGCCCGCGCAAAGACCATCAGCGCATGGAAATCGCCAGTCGCTACGGCATTCGCAACAAGAAACTGGTGCATGTCATCGGCGAGATGGAAACCCACAGCGAACCGCCCCTGAGCACTTTGGCCCTGGCCGAATCCATCAGCGTCACACGTCGCCAGCTCGAAAGGCTGTTCCGCCTGCACTTGAACGACACCCCGAGCAACTTCTACCTGCGCTTGCGCCTGGAAAAGGCCCGGCAACTGCTGCGCCAGACCGACATGAGCGTGTTGGAAGTGAGCATTGCCTGCGGTTTCGAATCACCGTCGTACTTCACCCGCAGTTACCGGGCACGGTTCGAACGCTGCCCGCGGGAGGATCGGCGGCGGCAGTTGGTTTGAAAGCAAAACACCTCTAGGGCACCTGCACCAAAAACGGTATTTAAATTTTTTGATTTAAATTATTCCTGGCGATCGTCTTGGTTTTTTTAAAGACTGGTGCTGTTAGTTCTGATGGCGGCTAAAGGATTTTCTGCCGATCCAAGAAACGTGTTTTAACGGACCGCTGAATAGGGCCAAGGGAGGTGCTGTGCATGAAGAGAAATATTTGGCTTTTTTTTGTATTGCTATTAGTTAGTCGTTTGGTACAAGCAAATCTCGCCCATCCTGGAATTCTGGTGGACTTCAAGCAATTACAGTACGTGAAGGAAAATATACATCGAGAGCCTTGGAGGAGCGCTTATGAAAAAGCCCTGCAAGACCCCTTGGGCGATAGAAATTACGAGCCGACGCCTTGGACGACGGTAGAGTGTGGCTCGTATTCCAATCCCAATAACGGCTGTTCGGACGAGACCAGAGACGCCCGGGCAGCCTACACGCAGGCTTTATTATGGCGGCTGAGCGGTGACCCTCGGTATGCAGAGAATGTACGAAAAATCCTCAATGCTTGGGCCGACACACTGATCGGTGGTCACACCAATAGTAATGGTCCCTTGCAAGCTGCATGGACGGCAGCGTTGTTTACCAGAGCCGCTGAAATTGTCAAATATTCCTACGATGGTTGGCCCCAGCCGGAAAAAGACAAAGTGACCAGGTTATTTGCCAGGCAGTATTATCCTGACGTGCTGCGTGCTTTTTCCGGGAGTTATAGTTGCTATAACAAGAACTGGCATGCAAGTGCCATTGAAGCAATGTTTAATATTGCTGTATTCAATAAAAAACAGGCGTGGTTGGATGACGCCGTTGCGAAGTGGCGTGGCCTTGTTCCGTCCTATATTTATCTCTCCTCCGATGGCGCACGTCCGAAGAATGCTCCGTGGTGCTCGCGTAGCAACGCACAAGTTAATGCGCACTGGAGTAGCCCTGAAGTCTACGTGGAAGGTTTGTCGCAAGAAAGTTGCCGGGACTTTGAGCATGCGGCTTATGGTCTGGCGGCAATAATCAACGTTGCGGAGAGCGCACGTTTACAAGGGATTGATTTATATGGGGATCAAACCAGCCAGGCCGCGTTACGCATTGCGGCGGCGATGGAGTTGCACAGTGCCTATCAAAATGGTGATCAGGCAAAACTATGCAAGTCCTATGATGGATACAGGAACGATACGGTCGGCACGTTCGAAATAGGATTCAATCACTACGCGTTGCGTCAAGGCGCTTCCCTGCCGCAGACGTCGCTGTTCCTGCAAAAGCACCGCCCAGTCAAAGGAAAATTTCATTACCTTTGGGAAACGCTGACCCATGGATCCACGGGGATCATCCCATAGAACCAGTCGTATCTGGTTTGAGAAGACCCGGCGGTGATTGGGGACGGGCGGGAGCTGGTTTGAGAGGCTTTTATACTCAATTATTCCCGCGACTATAAATTATACCTGTCGCCATAAACGGGGATAAAAGCCTGATGTCCGCCTACACCTGTGGCGAGGGAGCTTGCTCCCGCTGGGCTGCGTAGCAGCCCCAAAAAAGCGAGGGCCGCTGCGCGCCCCAGCGGGAGCAAGCTCCCTCGCCACGGGGGGGCGCATTCCACAGGGGAAACGCATTTATTTTTTCAGCAACGCCGAACACGCTGCCTTGTAGGCCTCATGCTGATATTTGTTCAGCGTCGCTGGCAAGGCGAAGTCATGTTTCTTGTGCTGCGCGTTGATGGTCTGCGGTGACAGCAGCGTCACCTCGCAATCCTCCAGCAATTGAAAAACCCCTTCAATCTTGAACGTGGTCGGTCCGCCGGCGAACTCGCCTTTCTTGCTGCGCTTCTTGATGGCGATGCGTTCGATACCATGCTCAGCCACGAATGCCCGCACCTGAGCGGCAAACGCCTTGACGTTGGCGGCTTCGTCATCGTCGTCCAGGGCGATTTTCTTGGTGTTCAGCGCGACGTGGGTCAAGGCCAGCTGATCCAGCGAGGCAACGGCGATGATCGCTTCGCTGCCTTTGATTTCGATGCCGCAGGTTTTCATGTGAATCTCTTTGCTTGAGGGGGTGTGCAGCTTACTCCTGCCCAATCGACTCCAAGAACTCCGACCGATCATCGCTCACCTGGGCCATGCAGTCGTTTTCGGCGATTTTGTAGGCTTCGCTGCCGGGTTTGGCCGGGAAGGCGGCGATGGCGCAGTCGGCTTCGCGCTGTTTTAGCCACAGTTGCTGGGCGGCCTTGATCTTGGCGGTGATGTCGTTGAGTTGCGCCTTGTCGCTGGCGTAGCGGGTTTGCAGGCGTTCGTTGAGGCTTTGCAGGTTCTCATTGAGCAGTTGTTCGGCGGCGGTCTTGCCATAGGCCGAGCAGGCCAGGGTCTGGACGTCGTTTTCCACCGCGTCGCAGGGGTTTTGTTCGGTGTCTTCGGTGGCGTGGGCCACGGTGCTGATCAATGCCAAAGCCAGGAAAAGTGATTTCATCGCGTCGCCGCTCAGTCCAGTGAAAACCAGTGATGCGGCGGATTCTGGCGCAAGCGACGGGTAAAGAACAGACGGGCAGGGTGGAGCGGCCATGACCCTTTGTCGCGGATTGACGCTTTCGGCAATTCCCCTGTCGTTTTTGCACCCGGTCGCCACGGCCCTCAGGCATATGCTGGCCCCAAAGCGCCGGCACACGATTCGGCGCGTGGATCTGACAAAAGGGGACTGCCTGATGAGCCCAGCCGAATTGCACGCCGACAGCATCGTTATCGACGGGCTGATCATTGCCAAGTGGAACCGTGAACTGTTCGAAGATATGCGCAAGGGTGGGCTGACCGCCGCCAACTGCACCGTGTCGGTGTGGGAAGGCTTCCAGGCGACCATCAACAATATCGTCGCCAGCCAGAAGCTGATCCGCGAGAACAGCGACCTGGTGATCCCGGTGAAAACCACCGCCGATATCCGCCGCGCCAAGGAACAGGGCAAGACCGGCATCATCTTCGGCTTCCAGAACGCCCACGCGTTCGAAGACCAACTCGGCTACGTCGAGATCTTCAAGCAGCTTGGCGTTGGCGTGGTGCAGATGTGCTACAACACCCAGAACCTGGTGGGCACCGGTTGCTATGAGCGTGACGGTGGCCTGTCGGGCTTCGGTCGCGAAATCGTTGCCGAGATGAACCGGGTCGGCGTCATGTGCGACCTCTCCCATGTCGGTTCCAAGACTTCCGAAGAAGTCATCCTCGAATCGAAGAAACCGGTCTGCTATTCCCACTGCCTGCCGTCCGGCCTGAAAGAACATCCGCGCAACAAGTCCGATGAAGAACTGAAGTTCATCGCCGACCACGGCGGCTTTGTCGGCGTGACCATGTTCGCGCCGTTCCTGGCCAAGGGCATCGATTCGACCATCGACGACTACGCCGAAGCCATCGAATACACCATGAACATCGTCGGCGAAGACGCCATCGGCATCGGCACCGACTTCACCCAGGGCCACGGCCAGGACTTCTTCGAAATGCTGACCCACGACAAGGGCTATGCCCGTCGTCTGACCAGCTTCGGCAAGATCATCAACCCCCTGGGCATCCGCACCGTGGGCGAGTTCCCGAACCTCACCGAAACGCTGCTCAAGCGCGGCCATCCAGAGCGGGTGGTGCGCAAGATCATGGGTGAAAACTGGGTAAGCGTCCTGAAAGACGTCTGGGGCGAATGAATAACTCAGGAGCCTACTCCGCTCGCCGATAGCTGCGTCAGGTCCTCGCGCCAAGCTCGCCGTACGTCCCGTACTGTCTCGCTTGTCGCTCCGGTCCTTCCTTGCTCTCGACGTGCTCGCTACGGCTCCAAAGTCATTCACACGGCTGGTTTATAAGAGCGAAGCAAAAGCATTGCTAAGCACTGACTACGAATTTTCTGGAGTTAACGTTTCATGGCCAAGATCGCCCCGCAACTGCCTATCGAAGTCGACAGCGAAACCGGTGTCTGGACCTCCGACGCCCTGCCGATGCTCTACGTGCCGCGTCACTTCTTCGTCAACAACCACATGGGTATCGAGGAAGTGCTGGGCGCCGACGCCTACGCCGAGATTCTCTACAAGGCTGGCTACAAGTCCGCCTGGCACTGGTGTGAAAAAGAAGCCGAATGCCACGGCCTGGAAGGCGTCGCGGTGTTCGAGCACTACATGAAGCGCCTGTCGCAACGCGGCTGGGGCCTGTTCAAGATCCAGGACATCGACCTCGACAAAGGCACCGCCAGCGTCAAGCTCGAGCACTCGGCGTTCGTCTACGTGTACGGCAAGGTCGGGCGCAAGGTCGACTATATGTTCACCGGCTGGTTTGCCGGCGCCATGGACCAGATCCTCGCCGCTCGCGGCAGCAAGATCCGCACTGTGGCCGAGCAGGTCTACGGCGGTTCCGAAGAAGGCCACGACGATGGCCTGTTCATCGTCAAGCCGTTGTAAGTCGAGGATCGCGCCATGGCTTTTGAAGCAATGTTCCAGCCGATCCAGATCGGCAAACTGACCATCCGCAACCGCGTGCTCAGCACCGCCCACGCCGAGGTCTATGCCACCGACGGCGGGATGACCACCGACCGGTACGTGAAGTATTACGAAGAGAAGGCCAAGGGTGGCATCGGCCTGGCCATTTGCGGTGGCTCGTCGGTGGTTGCCATCGACAGCCCGCAGGAATGGTGGAGCTCGGTGAACCTGTCCACCGACCGCATCATCCCGCACTTCCAGAACCTGGCCGACGCCATGCACAAGCATGGCGCCAAGATCATGATCCAGATTACCCACATGGGCCGTCGCTCGCGCTGGGACGGCTTCAACTGGCCGACCTTGATGTCGCCGTCCGGCGTGCGTGAGCCGGTGCATCGCGCCACCTGCAAGACCATCGAGCCGGAAGAAATCTGGCGGGTGATCGGCAACTACGCCAGCGCCGCCAAGCGGGCCAAGGCCGGTGGCCTGGACGGCGTCGAGCTGTCCGCCGTGCACCAGCACATGATCGACCAGTTCTGGAGCCCGCGGGTCAACAAGCGTACCGACGAATGGGGCGGCAGCTTCGAAGGCCGGATGAAATTCGGCCTGGAAGTGCTCAAGGCCGTGCGCGCCGAAGTGGGTGACGATTTCTGCGTGGGCATGCGCCTGTGCGGTGACGAATTCCACCCGGACGGCTTGTCCCACGAGGACATGAAGCAGATCGCCAAGTACTACGACGACACCGGCATGCTGGATTTCATCGGCGTGGTGGGCTCGGGTTGCGACACCCACAACACCCTGGCCAACGTTATCCCGAACATGAGTTATCCACCGGAGCCGTTCCTGCATTTGGCCGCCGGTATCAAGGAAGTGGTCAAGGTCCCGGTGCTGCACGCGCAGAACATCAAGGACCCGAACCAGGCCACGCGGATCCTCGAGGGCGGTTACGTCGACATGGTCGGCATGACTCGTGCGCACATCGCCGACCCGCACCTGATCGCCAAGATCAAGATGGGCCAGATCGACCAGATCAAGCAGTGCGTCGGCGCCAACTACTGCATCGACCGTCAGTACCAGGGCCTGGACGTGCTGTGCATCCAGAACGCCGCGACGTCCCGTGAATACATGGGCGTGCCGCACATCATCGAGAAGTCCACCGGGCCGAAACGCAAGGTGGTGGTCGTGGGTGCCGGCCCGGCCGGGATGGAAGCAGCACGCGTGGCCGCCGAACGTGGGCACGAGGTGACCCTGTTCGAGAAGAAAGAATTCATCGGTGGGCAGATCACCACGGCCTCGAAAGCCCCGCAACGGGACCAGATCGCCGGTATCACCCGCTGGTTCCAGCTGGAGCTGGCGCGGCTGAAAGTCGACCTGCGCCTGGGCGTGGCGGCGGATGCGGCGACCATCATGGACTTGCGTCCGGACGTGGTGGTGCTGGCCGTCGGCGGGCATCCGTTCCTGGAGCAGAACGAGCACTGGGGCGCCGCCGAAGGGCTGGTGGTCAGCAGCTGGGACGTGCTCGACGGCAAGGTTGCACCGGGCAAGAACGTGTTGGTCTACGACACCATCTGCGAATTCACCGGCATGTCGGTGGCCGATTTCCTCGCCGACAAGGGCAGCCAGGTCGAGATCGTCACCGACGACATCAAGCCGGGCGTGGCGATTGGCGGGACGTCGTTCCCCACCTACTACCGCAGCATGTACCCCAAGGAAGTGATCATGACCGGGGACATGATGCTGGAGAAGGTCTACCGCGAAGGCGACAAGCTGGTGGCGGTGCTGGAGAACGAATACACCGGGGCCAAGGAGGAACGCGTGGTCGACCAGGTTGTGGTGGAGAACGGCGTGCGGCCGGACGAAGAAATCTACTACGCACTCAAGGAAGGTTCGCGCAACAAGGGCCAGATCGACGTCGAAGCCCTGTTCGCGATCAAGCCCCAACCGTGCCTGGAGCAGAGCGGTGATGGCTACCTGCTGTTCCGCATCGGCGACTGCGTGGCCCAGCGTAATACCCACGCGGCCATCTACGACGCCCTGCGGTTGTGCAAGGATTTCTAAAGCTTGCACATGACCCTGTGGGAGCGAGCTTGCTCGCGAAAGCGGTGGGTCAGTCAATCCTGATGTGACTGACAAAATGCATTCGCGAGCAAGCTCGCTCCCACAGGAACCGAGTAAGGCATCTCGACCTGCAAGACCCTGAGGTCTTTGGGAGCAACACCTATGTTGAACACCCTTCTCCCCATCCTGCTGTTTGCTGCCCTGGGCCTCGCGGTCCTTGGCGCCTTGCGGCGGGTGAACATGTGGCGCCGGGGCCGACCGGCCAAGGTCGACCTGATCGGCGGTCTCTTCGCCATGCCCAAGCGCTACATGGTGGATTTGCACCATGTGGTCGCGCGGGACAAGTACATCGCCAACACCCACGTCGCCACGGCGGGTGGTTTTGTGCTGGCGGCAGTGCTGGCGATCCTGGTGCACGGCTTCGGCCTGCAGAACCGCATCCTGGGCTATGCATTGTTGTTCGCCACCCTGCTGATGTTCAGCGGTGCGATCTTCATTGCCCTGCGTCGCCGCAATCCACCGTCACGGCTGTCGAAAGGCCCGTGGATGCGCCTGCCCAAGAGCCTGTTCGCGTTTTCCATCAGCTTCTTCCTGGTGACCTTGCCGGTGGCCGGGATCCTGCCGGCGGACTTCGGCGGCTGGGTGTTGGTGGCATTGCTGGGCCTGGGCGTGCTGTGGGGCGTGTCGGAGATGTTCTTCGGCATGACCTGGGGCGGGCCGATGAAGCATGCCTTCGCCGGTGCCCTGCACCTGGCCTGGCATCGCCGCGCCGAACGCTTTGGCGGCGGTCGTTCCACGGGCCTCAAGCCGCTGGACCTGAACGACCCGGCAGCGCCGCTGGGCGTTGAGAAGCCCAAGGATTTCACTTGGAACCAACTGCTCGGTTTCGATGCTTGCGTGCAGTGTGGCAAGTGCGAAGCCGCTTGCCCGGCCTTCGCCGCCGGCCAGCCGCTGAACCCGAAAAAACTCATCCAGGACATGGTCGTTGGCCTGGCCGGCGGCACCGACGCGAAGTTTGCCGGCAGTCCGTACCCAGGCAAAGCGGTGGGCGAACACAGCGGTAATCCGCATCAGCCAATCGTCAACGGCCTGGTGGACGCCGAGACGCTGTGGTCCTGCACCACCTGCCGGGCTTGCGTCGAGGAATGCCCGATGATGATCGAGCACGTCGATGCCATCGTCGACATGCGTCGCCACCTGACCCTGGAAAAAGGCGCCACGCCGAACAAGGGCGCCGAGGTGCTGGAAAACCTCATCGCCACCGACAACCCGGGCGGCTTTGCCCCGGGTGGGCGGATGAACTGGGCGGCGGACCTGAACCTGAACCTGCTCAGCGAGAAGAAATCCACCGACGTGCTGTTCTGGGTCGGCGACGGCGCCTTCGACATGCGTAACCAACGCACCCTGCGCGCGTTCGTCAAAGTGCTCAAGGCGGCGAAAATCGACTTCGCCGTGCTCGGCCTCGAAGAGCGTGACAGCGGTGACGTGGCTCGCCGCCTGGGCGATGAAGCGACGTTCCAACTGTTGGCCAAGCGCAACATCCAGACCCTGGCCAAATACAGTTTCAACCGCATCGTCACCTGCGATCCCCACAGCTTCCACGTGTTGAAAAACGAATACGGCGCCTTCGATGGCAACTACCGGGTGCAACACCACAGCACCTATATGGCAGAAATCATCGAGGCCGGCGGGCTTAATCTGGGTCAGCACAAAGGCGACAGCGTGACCTATCACGATCCTTGCTACCTGGGTCGCTACAACGGCGAATACGAGGCGCCGCGCCAGGTGCTGCGTGCGCTGGGTATCGAGGTCAAGGAGATGCAGCGTTCCGGTTTCCGTTCGCGTTGCTGCGGCGGTGGCGGCGGTGCGCCGATCACCGACATCCCTGGCAAACAGCGGATTCCCGACATGCGTATGGAAGACATCCGCGAAACCGGCGCCGAACTGGTGGCCGTGGGTTGTCCACAATGCACCGCGATGCTTGAGGGCGTGGTCGAACCACGGCCGCTGATCAAGGACATCGCCGAGTTGGTGGCCGATGCCCTGCTCGAAGACACCGCCCCGAGCAAGCCCGTGACTCCAGCCAAACGTGAACCCGCGGAGGTGCATTAATGAGCGACATTATCCGCCGCGACCCTCGCGCCGAGTGGATCGCCCGCAACCGCTTGCACCCGCTGCACGCGGCCATGCAACCGGTACAACAAAGCTGGATGGGCCCTAACGGCGTCATCCGCAAGAACGTCCATGGCGTCGGTTTCATCGGCCCCAACGGCATCAAACGCATCGACCGCAGCGGTGCCCAACAGGGTGGCGCGGCCAAGCGTACGGTTGCCACTGAAGTGCAACTGCCGTTGCATCAGGTGCCGCAACCGGCGTTCTACATCAGCGTGGTACCCGATATGGTCGGTGGCCGCCTCAGCAGCCACGACCGCGACCTGCTCGGCCTGGCGCATCAGTTGGCCGGTAGCGATGGTGCGGTGCTGGCGGTGGTCTTCGGCGAGCATAAGGAAAACGCCTTCGCCACGGCCGGCGTCGACCGCTTGCTGGTACTCGAAGGCGAGGCGTTCAGCGGTTATGCACCGGAACAACGCGTGCAAGGCCTGCGGGCTGTGGATAACCAATTCAACCCACGTCATTGGTTGCTGCCCGACAGCCGCACCGGTGGTGGCGAATTGGGCCGACGTTTTGCTGCGGCCCTGGGCGAACGCCCGGCCACCCGGGTCTGGCAGGTCAAGGGCGAGGAGTGCATCGGGCGTGCCGGTGCAGGCCTGCAAGACCTGGCGCGGCCATTGGCGCGCTTGATCCTGGCGGCGGCTGAGTGCGCTGAGCCGGTCAGCGAAACCCGTCACGAAGCGTTGCCTGTGGAGTTATCCACAAGCGTGGCGCGCAGCCTGTCGCGTATCGAAGACCTGGGAGCAGTCGCGGTGGACCCGGGGGCGATCCCGATGGCCGAAGCCGAATTCATTTTCTCCGGCGGCAATGGCGTCAAGGACTGGGCGCTGTTCCACCAGACCGCGGCGGCCCTGGGGGCTACCGAAGGTGCATCGCGGGTAGCGGTGGACGATGGTTTCATGGCCCGTGACCGCCAGGTCGGTGCGTCTGGCACCTGGGTCACGGCGCGAGTCTATGTGGCCGTGGGGATTTCCGGGGCGATCCAGCATCTGCAAGGCATCGGTGCCTGCGACAAGGTGGTGGCGATCAACCTCGACCCGGGCTGCGACATGATCAAGCGGGCAGACCTGTCGGTGATCGGTGACAGCGCGGCGATTCTCCAGGCCTTGATCGCGGCGGTAGAGGCTTACCGCAACGAAGCCAAGCGCGAAGCGGCTTAAGAGAAGGATGAGTTGATGAGTACCCAAGTGATCAGCCTCGTGTCCATCGGCGCCCATCCGACCTCCGGTCGGCCGCGCCGTGCCGAACAGGACGCCCGGGCCGTGGAGCTGGGCCTGCAACTGGCTGGCAGCGAGCTGCAAGTGCTGCACGCCGGCGACGTGGCCGAACCGGCCTTGCGCGCCTACCTGGGCATGGGCCTGGACGAACTTCATGTGCTGGATAACCCCGTTGGTGCCGACGCATTGCCGGCCCTGACTGACTACCTGCGTGACGCCGGTGCCCAGGTTGTGCTCACCGGCAGCCAGGCGGAAACCGGTGAAGGTTCAGGGATGCTCCCATTCCTGCTGGCGGAAAACCTCGGCTGGCCGCTGGTGGTGGGGCTGGCCCAGGTCGAATCCATCGACAACGGCGTGGCCCTGGTGCTGCAAGCCTTGCCTCGTGGCCAGCGGCGTCGCCTGAAAGTGCGCCTGCCGTTTCTGGCCACTGTGGATAACGCTGCGCCCAAGCCTCGGCAAAGCGCCTTCGGCCCGGCCCGGCGCGGGGCCTTGCACGCTGAAGAGGTGGAGGTGATCGACGACACCTTGTTGGCGGTGGCGACCCTGCAACCGGCCAAACCACGCCCCAAACGCTTGAAAGTGATCAAGGCCAAGAGCGGCGCCGACCGCATGAAAGCCGCCACGGCCAAGGCCAGCGGCGGAGGCGGCCAGGTGCTCAAGGGCGTGAGCCCGGAAGCCGGGGCCGAGGCGATTCTCAAGTTGTTGGTCGAGGAAGGGGTGGTTCGCTGAATCCAGGAACACCCGCGAGACCCTTGTGGGAGCGGGCTTGCTCGCGAAAGCGGAGTGTCAGGCGATTTTGCCCTGGCTGACACACCGCTTTCGCGAGCAAGCCCGCTCCCACAGTAAGTTCCATGGTTACTCACAATCCCTGTGCGTCCGCCTGTGGATAAGCTGTTCGCCCATCGCTGTACGCCACGCCAATCAGGCCCTGCAAGCCTGCGATCAAAAAATAGCCAGCCTAACCTGCGGTTTTTACTGGCTTTTCTCTATGAACAAAGACCGAATTGAATCCACAGTTGCCCCCAATCTCTGTTGGCGCTTCTGTGGATAAGATGTTCGCTATCCTCTGCAAGCCATACGGAACGGGCTCTGCGCCAGATTGGTCGTTAAATGATCAATTCGCTGTTTTTATCTGAGTTATCACGTGAAAACCCCGATTTATACGCTCCGGAGGCGGTTTTCCACAGAACAGTCAAAATTACCCCCAAACGCTGTTGGTCCTTCTGTGGATAAGGTGTTCGCTTACCGCTACAGCCCTTTATTAACGGGCCCTGCAACGATTCGATCAATAAACAACCTATGTGCCTGGGAAATCGACTTTATTCATAAGTCACGGTTTTTATTCGCTTTGTCGCTGAATAAATGTCGGCAGTAGGCACACTTGTCCCCATTTGCTGTGGGTGGCCATGTGGATAACTTGTTCGTTGAATGCTGCAAGCCTCGGTGCGTATAGCCCAAATCGCGATAGATCAAATTTCATACAGTTCTAAGGAACTGCCTTGACGATGGGCTGTCGGCTGTCTTCACTCCATGGCACAAGGACATCGCAACTTTATCCACATCAGGTTCAGGGAGAACACAGGATGGATGGCAAGGATCCCCGCTCGCATCCGCTTTCACCCGTAACCTGCGTCCCGACACCTCCCACCTCGTTGCACAAGCGTATCCACCGTCGCGCCGCTAACCAGCGTGCGCGTCTATAGCGTTCGGCTTTTCCCCCTGTAGCACCGCTGACTGCCGCTCGAACCTGTACGGGAAGAGTGGCCAGGCGTTCGTGCGCCTGTCGATTCGCAGGCAACCGCAGAGTTGCCCCTTCTGCCTGAGAGGACTTGAACATGACACGGATATCGACCCCCATCAGCCAAATCCAGGAACACTACGACGTTATCGTCATCGGTTCCGGCTATGGCGGCGGCATTGCCGCCTCGCGCCTCTCCCGGGCCGGACGCAAGGTGTGCCTGCTGGAGCGTGGCCGGGAAATCCAACCCGGCGAATACCCCAACACCATGCTCGCGGCGACCGAGGAGTTGCAGGTGCACGATCCGGACGGCCACATCGGTTCGCGCACCGGGTTGTTCGACTTGCACGTCAACGCCCAGCAGAACGTGGTGGTCGGTTGTGGCCTGGGCGGCACTTCGCTGATCAACGCCAACGTTGCGCTGGAACCGGAACCCGGGGTCTTCGACGATCCGCGCTGGCCACTGGCGGTACGTGAGCACCGCGACACCCTGCTCAAGGACGGTTATGCGCGGGCCCGGGAAATGCTCAAGCCCAACCCTTATCCAGCCTCCGGGCCGAACCTGCCCAAGCTCGACGCCCATAAAAAGTCGGCGGACTATCTCAAGCAAGGTGCGCACTTCTACAAGCCGCCGATCAACGTGACTTTCGACAAGCTGGACAACAACCTCAACCACGTCGGCGTCGAACAACTGCCCTGCAACGGGTGCGGCGATTGCGTCTCGGGCTGTAACAACAAGGCCAAGAACACCACGCTGATGAATTACCTGCCCGATGCCTGGAACCACGGTGCGGAGATTTTCTGCCAGGCCCAGGTGCGGCACCTGGAGCGCGACGGCAACGGTTGGATCGTGCATTTCCAATACCTGGACAGCGGCCGCGAGATGTTCTCGGCACCCACGCTGTTCGTGCGCGCCGACATCGTGGTGGTGTCCGCCGGGACCCTGGGTTCCACCGAGATCCTGTTGCGTTCCCGGGATAAAGGCCTGCCGATGTCCGGCCAACTGGGCGAGAACATGAGCGGCAACGGCGACATCCTCGGGTTCGGCCATAACTGCGACCAGACCATCAACGGGATTGGCTTCGGCGCCCATTCGGCCAAGGAACTCGAAGCGGTGGGGCCGTGCATTACCTCGGTCATCGACATGCGCACCGAGGGCGACTGGCGCAGCCGCATGGTCATCGAGGAAGGCTCGATCCCCGGGGCCCTCGGTCGGCCGATGGTGCCGAGCATGGCCGCGTTCTCGGAAATGATCGGCGTGCCCACCGACACGGGCTTCGGCGCCAGCCTCAAATACAAGGGCCGCGAAGCCGAGAGTTTTCTGCGAGGTCCTTACTACGGCGCGCTGCATAACATGCAGACCTACCTCATCATGAGCCACGACGATGGCAAGGGCCGCATGCTGCTCGACAACAAGGATCAGTTGCGCATCGATTGGCCCGGCGTCGGCGAACAGGAAAACGTCACCCTCGGCAACGAGCGCTTGCACCAGAGCACCAAGGCGTTGGGCGGGATCTGGGTCGAGAACCCGATCTGGACCAAGCTGCTCAAGCACAGCATCGTCTCGGTCCACCCGTTGGGCGGTTGTGTGATGGGCGAAGATGCAACGCAAGGCGTGGTCAACCACAAGGGCCAAGTGTTCAGTGGCGCCAGCGGAACCGACGTCTACCCTGGCCTGTATGTCACCGATGGTGCGGTGATCCCGACGTCGCTGGCGGTCAATCCGCTGCTGACCATCTCGGCGGTGAGTGAGCGCAACATGGGGCTGCTGGCGGCCGACCGGGGTTGGATCATCGACTACACGCTGCCGTCGGCCCCGCGCAAACCGGTGGCCGCGCCGACCCTCGGCGTGCAGTTCACCGAAACCATGAAGGGTTATTTTTCCACAGCCTTCACCCAGCCCCAGGGCACCGATCTCACGTTATACGAAGCGGCGGCCAAGCGTGGCAAGGCTGAAAACTCGCCTATCGAATTCACCCTGACCATCACCGCCGACGACCTCAACCGCCTGATCAAGGAGCCGGAGCACGCCGCGACCCTGGTGGGTACGCTGGATGCGCCGCTGCTCTCGCCGCAACCGCTGGTCGCCAGCAACGGCGTGTTCAATCTGTTCGAGCAGTACCAGGAACAGGTTGGCGTGCGGCACATGAACTACGACATGAAGCTGACCGCCGAGGATGGCAGCGACTATTACTTCAGTGCCTTCAAGACCGTGCCCGAGGACAACGGCGTGCTGAACATCTGGCACGACACCAGCACGCTGTATGTCACCCTGTATCGCGGGCCGGACAAGACCGGTGCGGTGATTGGCTCGGGGGTGATGCACATTCTGCCGGCCGACTTCGCCAAGCAGATGACCACCATGAAAGTGCTCAACGCCCGCAATGAACGCGAGCGCGTCGAGGCATTGGCGCGGTTCGGAAAATTCTTCGCCGGTATCTTGTGGGAAAGTTACGGCGGGGTGTTTGCCGGTGATGTCTACTTCAATCCGGATGCGCCACCTCGCATCAAGCGGCCCTTGGACGCGCCAGCGCCGACCGTGCATTTCTTCCAGACCGAAGACAACGTCGAGCTGCGCCTGACCCGTTACCAGGCGGGCAGCAAGGGCCCGGTGATGCTGGTGCACGGCCTGGGCGTTGGCTCGAATATTTTCTCCACCGACACCATCCATACCAACCTGCTGGAGTACTTGTGCAAGCACGACTACGACGTCTGGTTGTTGGATCTGCGTGTGAGCATTTTGCTGCCGGCCAGCAAGAATGAATGGAATGGCGACCAGGTGGCCCAATACGATTTCAAGGCCGCCATCGAGCAGATCCAGCAGGCGACCCTGGCCCGCGACGTGCAATGCGTGGTGCATTGCTACGGTGCGACGACCTTCTTCATGTCGATGCTGGCGGGCTTGCAAGGGGTGCGCTCGGTGGTCTGCTCGCAGATAGCCACCGATGTGGTGGTGGCCACTGCGACGGGTTTGAAGGCCGGCCTGCACCTGCCGGGGATGCTCGATGCCATTGGCATCAAGTCGCTTACCGCCTACGCCGACACCAAGGAAACCTGGTTCAACAAACTCTACGACAAGGCCCTCAACGGCTATGCCCGGATCGAGGCCCAGGGCTACTGCACCAACCCGGTCTGCCACCGCATCACGTTCATGTACGCCTCGCTGTACCGCCACGACACCCTCAACGAAACCCTGCACGACAACCTGCATGAGCTGTTCGGCGAATCGAACATGCACACCTTCGAGCACCTGGCGCTGATCGTGCGCAAGGGGCACTTGGTGGACTTCAAGGGCAACGACGTCTACATGCCGCACTTCGACCGGCTGAAGTTGCCGATCTGCTTCATCAGCGGCGCCGATAACCAGTGCTACCTGCCGCAGAGCACCCTCAAGACCTATGAGCGACTGTGCGACATGCACGGCCCGCAACTGTTCAGCCGCCACGAGGTGCCGGGCTACGGCCACATCGACTGCATGTTTGGCAAGGATGCGGTGATGGATGTGTATCCGATCATTCTCGGGCATCTGGAGAAGACGGCGCTCGGCTAGGAGAACAGCGGACCCGTGGCGAGGGAGCTTGCTCCCGCTCGGCTGCGAAGCAGTCGTCGCTTTTGAATCTTGGGGGCCGCTACGCGGCCCAGCGGGAGCAAGCTCCCTCGCCACATGGGTTTTGTGGTGAGTCAAGAATAAGGAAACGGACGTCATGAACACTTACATCCGCTGGTTCCAACGCATCATCTGGGTCGGGATTGTCATGAACATGGTCTTCGCGATCCCGGCGCTGTTCGCCCCGGCGTTGCTGACGTCCATGCTCGGCCTGCCGCCCGTGTTGTCCGATCCCTGGCTGGAGAACAGCGGCATGTTGCTGGTGGGGATCAGCCTTTTCTACATGCCCTCGGGGTTCGATGCGCCGCGTTTCGTGGTGCATTCATGGTTGTGCGTGCTGTCGCGGCTGGTGGCGGTGGTGTTCTGGATCTACCTGATCAACACCAACAACCAGGGCTCGTTGTTCGAGCCGATGTTGATGGGTGACTTGAGCATGTTCCTGATCCTGGGCGTGCTGCTGTACCTGGGCAGCCCGGCCGCCAATCGTCCGCTGGCCTTGCTCTGCGCCGGTTGGCGGGAATGGCGCGCCGGCTGGGCGCTGCGCTGGCAGAACCATGGTTTCAAGGTCGGTACGCTGGTGGTGGTATTGCTGCTGGGTTTCATCGGCTGTCAGACCTGGTACCAGATGATCCGCGAGGTGCCGCAAGCGGACTTCGCCTCCGATGAGGACCACTACAAATATGCCGCCATCGGCCTGGGTATCGAGGCGCGCATCCCGTACTACCTGTTCGCTGTGCTGCCGCAGATGTGCCCGGAAAAACTGCCCAAGCCTGGCGGTTATGAGGTGTTCGGTTTCCTCTACGAGAACGGCAACGACCTGCCCATCGGCATGGCCAAGCGGCAGCTCGGCTACCCCACGGTCGAGCCCAACTGCGCCCTTTGCCACACCGGTTCCTATCGGGCCAATGCCACCGATGTCGCGGTTCCGGTCGCCACCGCGCCGGCCAATACCCTGCAGCTGCAAGCCTTCCAGTGGTTCGCCTACGATTGTGCCAGCGATCCGAAATTCACCCCCGATGCGGTGATGACGGCGATCAACAGTAAATTCCAACTGGGTTTCTTTGAAAAGCTCTACAACCGCTACCTGATCATCCCGATGGCCAAGAGCGCGCTGCTCAAGCAGAAGCAGGCCTATGCCTGGCAGAAGTTGCGTCCAGCCCAAGGGCCAGGACGGACCGACACCTTCAACCCGACCAAAATGGTGGTGTTCGGATTCCCGGATGATTCAACCATCGGCACCGTGGACCTGCCGCAAGTCTGGAACCAGAAGCCCCGCGAGTCCTTGTATCTGCACTGGGATGGCAATAACAACGACATCCACGAGCGCAACTACGCAGCGGCGATGGCCGTGGGCGCGACGCCGCAATCGGTGTTGCCACCGAGTTTCAACCGCGTGACCAACTGGCTGCTGGGCCACAAGGCGCCCACGTGGCCGTTCGCCCTGGACCAGGCGAAAGTCGCCCAGGGCAAACCGATCTGGGACCAGAACTGCGCCGGTTGCCACGATTTCGGCCGCACCGACACCGGCCAGGTCACCACCCACATCGACCAGTTGGGCACCGATCCCCATCGACTCAACTCTTTCACTGAAGGTTTGGTGACAGCATTCCACGGCTTCAAGAAACCACCGTTCGACTTCAACGCGTACCGCAAGACCCAAAGCTATAGCAACACCCCCACCGATGGCGTCTGGCTGCGCGCGCCGTACCTGCACAACGGCTCGGTGCCGACCCTGTGGGATCTGCTGCAACCGCCGGAACAGCGTCCGCAGGTGTTCTACACCGGCTCCGACGTCTACGACCAACAGAAGGTCGGCTTCGTCACCAGCGGCGCGCAAATGAAGGCGTCGGCGGACTTCAAGTACGACACCCGCCTGGAAGGCAACCACAACGGCGGACACCTGTATGGCACGCAACTGTCGGACGTCGACAAACGGGCCCTGATCGAATTCATGAAAACCCTGTAGCCCAGGGCAATGCGAAGGAGCGTCCACATGTCATTACTGCATCATTGGGAACATGAGTTCGACAAGGTCAAGGTCCGCCTGCACGGGTTGGTCACGCGGCTGGAGATGTCCTGGAAGAAACTCGTCAACGACCTGGAGCCCGAGGAGTTCCAAGCCATCGTCGCGCTGCTGCAACGAGGCCACGACCAGGCGCAGCATGTCATCGAGCATGGCGACTTGCCGGACGACGAACCGGCGGTGCCTTGGGAGCTGGCCCACGGCTTGTCGATCCTGAAGATCGGCAACGCCACACCGTTGCCGCAAAGCGAAGACGAGTTGCCAACCCGGGTGCTCAAGGACGGCACATTGCTGGGCTGTCGCAAATGGGAACTGCTGGATCTGTTGTGGAGCGAGGCGTTGCTCAAGTGGATCGAGAACCTGCGCCACCACGCGCCGTTTGCCACGACTCCGGCGCTGGTGAAAATGGACAGCGACGTCGTCCTGGCCATCGCTGGCGACTGGGGCACCGGGCCCTTCGACAGTCACGCACCGGCGGTGGCCGTAGCCAACCAGATGCAACTGGCCCTGGCCGATTTCACCATCCATCTGGGTGATGTCTATTACGCCGGCACTCATTCCCAGGAAGACGTCGACATGGTCGGCTGGCCCCAGGGCAAGCATGGCTCGTTCACCCTCAACTCCAACCATGAGATGTACAGCGGCGCCCACGGTTACTTCAAGGAGCTGGCCAAGCGCTTCCCGGTGCAGCAGGGCACCAGTTACTTCGCCTTGTACAACGACGACTGGCTGGTGGTCGGCCTCGACAGCGCCTACGCCTCGGACGCCATGAACCTGTACATGGACGGCACCCTCAATACGCAACAGATCGAGTGGATGAAGAGCCTGCCCAAGCGCAAGAAGCTGATGGTGCTCAGTCATCACCAGGGCTTCGATATTTCCGGGCACAACAAGACCGCGCTTTACCAACCGGTATGCGATGCCCTGGGGCGTGAACCGGACTATTGGTACTGGGGCCATTTGCACAACGGTATCTGCTACGCCACCCATGGCGCCTTGCATGCACGCTGCGCCGGGCACGGGGCGATACCCTACGGCACCACCAGCGAACTGAACGGGCATGCCCGGGTGTTGTGGTCAGAGACTCAGCTGGCGGGGGACGAGGTGTATCCGGAGCGGGTGTTGAATGGGTATGTGAAGGTGCGGCTGGTGGGAGAGAACATCGAAGAGACGTTTTATGGGGAGGATGGGTCGGTGCGGTGGTCTTCCAAGTAAATGGGTGAATGCTAGACCGCTTTCGCGAGCAAGCCCGCTCCCACATTCGACCGCATTTCTTCTGAAGAAACCGGGCCAACTGTGGGAGCGAGCCTGCTCGCGAAGCTTTTGCTGTCAGCCCTGGACCGGAACGCCCTTGAGGTACGGCGCGGGCTCGGCCCCCAGGTTGTTGAGCAGACGCTCGCTGTACCAGTCCACGAAGTTCACCACACCGAACTCATAAGTCTTGGAATACGGACCCGGCTGGTAGGCGGTGGAGTTGATGCCGCGCTGGTTTTCTTCGGCCAGGCGACGGTCCTGGTCATTGGTGGCGTCCCAGACCTCACGCATGCGCGCCACGTCGTAATCCACGCCTTCGACCGCGTCCTTATGCACGATCCACTTGGTGGTGACCATGGTTTCCTGGGCGCTGATCGGCCACACGGTGAACACGATGATGTGGTCGCCCATGCAGTGGTTCCACGAATGTGGCAAGTGCAGGATGCGCATCGAGCCCAGGTCCGGGTTCTTGATGCGGCCCATCAGCTTGGCGCAGCCTTGCTTGCCGTCCAGGGTCATCGACACGGTGCCCTTGAGCAGCGGCATGCGCACGATACGGTTGCGCAGGCCGAAACTGGCGTGGGCGTAAGGGATCTTCTCGGCTTCCCAGGCAGCAGCGGAGGCAGCTACGTGGTCCTTGAACGCCTGGTCGGCGCGGGGGTCGGTGACGTCGTCCCACTCCAGCAGGGTCTTGAGCAGTTCAGGGTGCGAGGCGTTGCAGTGGTAGCACTCGCGGTTGTTCTCCAGCACCAGTTTCCAGTTGGCCTTTTCCATCAAGGTGGTTTGCACCGCCACCTTGGTGTTCTCCATGTCGTACGGTTCCATGTAATGGTTCAGCGTCGACAGGAAATCATCGATGGCTGGCGGGTTCTCGGCCAGGCTGATGAAGATGTAGCCGCCAGCGGTCTTCACGTTCACAGGCTTCAAGCCGTACTGCTTCATGTCGAAGTCGGCGCCCATCTCGGTGCCGGCGAACAGCAGGCGACCGTCCAGTTCGTAGGTCCACTGGTGATAATGGCAGACCAGCTTGGCGACCTTGCCTTTCTCGCTGGTGCACAGGCGCGAACCGCGGTGGCGGCAGACGTTATGGAACGCGTGCACCACACCTTCGGCGCCACGAATCACGATGATCGGGTTCTTGCCGACTTGCAGGGTCAGGTAGTTGCCCTTGGCCGGGATCTCGCAGGTCATGCCGGCGATCAACCATTCCTTCTGGAAGATTTCCTGCATGTCGATATCAAACAGGCGCTCATCGCTGTAGAACGGTTGCGGCAACGAGTAGGTGCGTTCGCGCTCTTGCAGCATTTGCGCGGTGGCCTTGCGTGCGGGTTCCAGCGGATCGCCCAGGCTCAGGGTAGTGGTGACGTCCATCGTTTTATCCTCGTGGCCCTCTAAGCGGAGCCGGTGAAAATGACTAATCGGTTGTGCTACGCAAGGCAGAAAAACTTCGTTATCTGTTGTGGCGAGTGTGGGGCCGCGCAGGTGCAGAACCTTATCCATGGGCGACATGGCCCAATCTGTTCCCGACGCCCAAGACCCGGTGGTTGGGGGCTGGTCGCGATAAGTATGTCAATGTCGCGAATAGGTAAACGGTGGTGCCAGCGCCTGCGCACAATCGCCATCATGAAGGCCGGCAGTCGGCCGTGGAGATCAGCATGTCCAATAACTTCCTGAACCCGGTCACGACCCAGACCTGGGCCAATGGCCGACATATCGTGCGTTGCGTCAAAGTCATCCAGGAAACCTGGGATGTGCGCACGTTCTGCTTTATGGCCGACCAGCCGATCATGTTCTTTTTCAAGCCCGGGCAGTTTGTCACCCTGGAGCTGGAAATCGAAGGCCAGCCGATCATGCGTTCCTACACCATCTCCAGCTCGCCGTCGGTGCCCTACAGTTTCTCGGTGACCATCAAGCGCGTGCCGGGGGGCAAGGTTTCCAACTGGCTGCATGACACCCTGCATGAAGGCCAGGAGCTGGCGGTTCACGGGCCGGTGGGCTTGTTCAACGCAATGGATTTCCCCAGCCCCAAAGTCCTGTACCTGAGTGGTGGCGTGGGGATCACCCCGTGCATGTCCATGGCGCGCTGGTTCTACGACACCAACGCCAACGTCGACATGACCTTCGTCCACAGCGCCCGGTCCCCCAAGGACATCATTTACCACCGCGAGCTGGAGCACATGGCGTCGCGGATCGACAACTTCAGCTTGCACCTGATCTGTGAAAAACACGGCCTGGGCGAGCCTTGGGCCGGGTATCGCGGATACCTGAACCACAAGATGCTGGAATTGATGGTGCCCGATTTCCTCGAGCGCGAAGTGTTCTGCTGCGGCCCGACGCCGTACATGAGCGCGGTCAAGCGCCTGTTGGAAGCCGCCGGCTACGACATGAAGCGTTACCACGAGGAGTCCTTCGGCGCCACGCCAGCGGAAGCCCGTGCCGATGCGGTGGAACAGGCCGAGCAGGCGGCGGATGCGCCTGAAGTCGATAAAGCGGATTTGCACCAGGTCGAATTCGTCGCCTCGGGCAAGAGCATCGCCGTGGCACCGGGCGAAACCGTCCATGCCGCGGCCGCCAAGCTCGGCCTGCTGATTCCCAAGGCCTGCGGCATGGGCATCTGCGGCACCTGCAAGGTCATGAAGCTGGGTGGGGAAGTGGAGATGGAGCACAACGGCGGCATCACCGAGGACGACGAGGCCGAGGGGTACATCCTGTCGTGCTGCAGCGTGCCGAAAGGGGATGTGCGGATCGAGTTTTGATCGGCGATGAGCCCCCTGTGGCGAGGGAGATCCCGCCGCGTCTTCGACGCTGCGCTGTCGCGCAGCAAACAGTTCATCGTAAATTGGAAGAACGCGCGCGGGGCAAAGGCCGTAACCAGCACTGGTGTGTCAGCACCCGAGAGGGAGAGTGACCTGCACGGTATCGGCGTGGAGTCGTTGATGGCACGGCCAGGCCGTGACCTCGTATAAGAGAGTGAATCCTTTCGCCACCGTGTACCCCGCGCGCGTCATTCAATCCTGCGAGGAATTGCCATGGCGCGCAAGAACCAAAAGCGTTTTGAGATTATTCATCACCTCTGTGCCGGTATTGACGTGGGAAGCCGTGAGCATTGGGTCGCTGTAAACCCAGAGCAGTACGATCCTGCTGTCCGTCAATTCTCTACGTTTACCGACGATTTGATCGCACTGGCCGACTGGCTCCAGTCGTTGAACATCAGTGTCGTGGCCATGGAGGCGACGGGCGTTTACTGGATTCCGCTTTTCGAAGTGCTGGATGCGCGTGGCTTTGAGGTTTATCTGGTTAACTCACGTGCTACGCGGCAGACCTCTGGGCGCAAATCCGATGTGCTTGATTGCCAGTGGATCTGGCAACTCATGACGCACGGCCTGCTCAGCGGCGCTTTTCGCCCTTCTGATGAGATCTGTTCGATGCGTTCATTGGTCCGCCAGCGCGCCAATAAAGTCTGCGACCAAGCCAAGTCGATCAATCGTATGCAGAAGGCCTTGAGTCAGATGAACATCCAGTTGGCCCAGGTTATCAGTGACATCACCGGGGTGACGGGTTTGAAGATCTTGCGGGCTATCGTCCAAGGCGAGCGTTCCCCTGAAAAGCTTTCAGCCTTGCGCGACGGACGGATCAAGGCCGATCAGGAAACCATCGCTCGCAGCTTGCATGGCAACTGGCGGGCAGAGCATCTACATGCGCTAGGCCAGGAGCTGGCGTGCCATGACTTCTTGGAAAAGCAGATCGCTGAATGCGATCAAGCCATTGCCCAGGCGCTAGCGCGACTTCCAGTTCTTCAGCCGGAGACAGGACTGCCTTGCAAGCCCTTGCGCAGTGCACATCGCTCAGCCGATCAACAACTGGCGCTACACCAGGCACTGATCAAGGTCATGGGCGTGGATTTAACGGCCATTCCCACCATCGGTATTGATATTGCGTTGGTACTCGCCAGCGAACTGGGGCCGGACTTATCACGTTTCCCGACCTCGCAGCACTTAAGCTCTTGGCTTGGTCTGGCCCCTCCCACGCGAATATCAGGAGGCAAACCGCTTCCTGGTAAAGCGCCTAAAATCATCAATCGAGCCGCCCAAGCCCTCAAGCAAGCGGCCTCCAACGCACGGCAGGATAAAAGTTTTATTGGCGCCAGCCACCGTGCCCGCCTGACGCGGATGGACACTAGTTGCGCGATCAAGGCGACGGCTCATCAACTGGCGCGATTGATTTACGCCATGCTCACCAAAGGCCAACCCTACGTTGAGAAAGGGATAGAAGAGTTTGAGGAGAAAAGCCGGGGACGCCAACTGCGGGCTCTGGAGCGCAAAGCCCGAAAGTTGGGTATGCAATTAGTTAAGGCTGCATGATTTTTAGAAGCAAAAACAATGGGTTGTATTTTGTTTGATAAGAGCTTGCTCCCGCTCGGCTGCGCAGCAGTCGTCGCTTTTGAAATCTTGGGGCCGCTGCGCGACCCAGCGGGAGCAAGCTCCCTCGCCACAAAAAGCCTCCCAAAGCCACGCAGGCTTTGGGAGTCGCCTTAAAGACTCATCACTTCTCGAATATCCGCCGCCAATTCCCGCACCCGCGCTTCTTCGGTGTCCCACGAGCACATGAAGCGTGCGCCGCCCTTGCCGATGAAGGTGTAGAAACGCCAGCCCTTGTTGGTAAGCGCGGCAATGGCCGGTTCCGACAGTTGCAGGAACACGCCGTTGGCCTGGACCGGGAACATCAGTTCCACACCAGGAATGTCGCTGACCAGTTGCGCCAGCAATTGCGCGCAGTGGTTGGCGTGGCGGGCGTGCTTGAGCCAGGCCTCGTTCTGCAGCAGGCCGACCCAAGGCGCGGAAAGAAAGCGCATTTTCGAGGCCAGTTGCCCGGCCTGCTTGCAGCGGTAGTCGAAGTCTTCGGCCAGGTCGTGGTTGAAGAACAGGATCGCTTCACCCACCGCCATGCCGTTTTTCGTACCGCCGAAGCACAACACGTCCACGCCGGCCTTCCAGGTCAGGTCCGCCGGGGTGCAGCCGAGGAAGGCGCAGGCGTTGGAGAACCGCGCGCCGTCCATGTGCAGGTTCAGCCCCAATTCCTTGCAGGTGACGCTGATGGCGCGGATTTCTTCCGGCGTGTAGACGCTGCCGACTTCCGTGGCCTGGGTGAGGGTCACGACCCGTGGCTTGGGGTAATGGATGTCCTGGCGCTTGAGGGCGACCTCGCGGATGGCGTCGGGGGTCAGCTTGCCGTTTTCCGTGCGGGCCACCAACAGCTTGGATCCGTTGGAGAAGAACTCCGGCGCGCCACATTCGTCGGTTTCGACGTGGGCGGTTTCCGAGCAGATCACGCTGTGGTAACTCTGGCACAGCGAAGACAGCGCCAGGGAGTTGGCCGCGGTGCCATTGAACGCGAAGAACACTTCGCAGTCGGTTTCGAACAAGGCCCGGAAATCATCCGCCGCGCGGTGGGTCCATTCATCGTCACCGTAGGCGCGCTGGTGGCCCTGGTTGGCCTCTGCCATGGCGGCCCAGGCTTCGGGGCAAATGCCGGAATAGTTGTCGCTGGCGAACTGTTGACTCTTGTCGGTCATGGCCTTGCTCCTGAGATAGAGAGTCCTGGGTAAGAGATCCCTGGCGGAATTCCCGGGTGGGGGATTCCATGGTTCGGCGCGCTTGAGTGCGCAACGCCGTGGTCGATCATGGTTTGGTGCGCACTTTACCCAAGATTAGCGGGGGAACACACCGGATGTTTCTGTCAGGAATTCACAAAATCATCGGGCCATTATCTACATGAGCCGGCGCGACGGGGCGCTGGACCTGCTCAAGTGGCTGGCTCTGTTGGCGATGATTCTCGATCATCTGCGATATGTCGGTTACTCCGTCGATTGGCTGTACGTGCCGGGGCGCTTGGCGTTTCCGTGGTTCTGCCTGGCGATGGCGGCAAACCTTGGACGCTCCGGGACCGGTGCCAGCTCGTGGCGCTACCTGGGTTGGTTGCTGTTGTTCAGTGCGGTGAGTGAAATTCCCTATCGGCTGTTCTTTCCCGACGCGTCCACCCTGAACGTGATGCCGACTTTGGTCCTGGGCCTGCTGGTAGCACGCGGCTGGCAGACATCGACCCTGAAAGCGCGAGGCCTGGCGGCAAGCGCGTTGCTGCTGGCGGCGCTGTTTTCATCGCAACTGATGTTCGGTTTTTTCGGTGTGCTGTTGCCCCTGGCGATGTTGCTGGTGTTGCGCCGGCCTTGGTATTTCGCGGTCTTGCCCGCAGGGGTATGTGTGGCGGCCAATCAATGGCGGGTGTTGTATGGCGCGGCGTGGCTGGGAGATGCGGTGGCGTTGTGGGGGCTGCTGGCTTGCCTGATTGCGCCAGGGCTTGGGTTGTTTCTTTTGCGACGGGCCGGTCGTTTTCGTCCGCTGGCGATGCGGCGCTGGGCTTATGGGCTTTATCCGGCGCATTTCCTGGTTTTGCTTGTGGTTCGCCAGATCGCCGCGTAACCCCCCGTGGCGAGGGAGCTTGCTCCCGCTGGGCTACGCAGTAGCCCCAAACCTGAGGGTGCGCTTTATCAGGTACACCGCGTTTGCCGGTTTTACGACTGCTTCGCAGTCGAGCGGGAGCAAGCTCCCTCGCCACGGAGGTTGGCGCCGGCCCTCCTTTGCTGTGCATGTCGTAAACGCACCTTTGCGTGGCGTCCATAGGCATTTGACCTGCCTGCGCCAGCCATACCATCGCATCCAAAGGGCACGACCGAAACGGTGGTCAGTGCCTCACCGAGACGAATGGCGCACCGTCGCCGCTGGGAGAGATGCAATGTTCAGCAAGCAAGACCAAATCCAAGGTTACGACGATGCACTGCTGGCGGCGATGAACGCCGAGGAGCAACGCCAGGAAGATCACATCGAGCTGATTGCGTCAGAGAACTACACCAGCAAGCGCGTGATGCAGGCCCAGGGCAGCGGCCTGACCAACAAGTACGCCGAAGGTTATCCAGGCAAGCGCTACTACGGTGGCTGCGAGCACGTCGACAAAGTCGAAGCCCTGGCGATCGAACGCGCCAAGCAGCTGTTCGGTGCCGATTACGCCAACGTCCAGCCGCACTCCGGTTCTTCGGCCAACAGCGCCGTATACCTGGCTTTGCTGCAGGCCGGCGACACCATCCTGGGCATGAGCCTGGCCCACGGCGGTCACCTGACCCACGGCGCCAAGGTGTCGTCCTCGGGCAAGCTCTATAACGCGGTGCAGTACGGCATCGACACCACCACTGGCCTGATCGACTACGACGAAGTCGAGCGCCTGGCGGTCGAGCACAAGCCGAAAATGATCGTGGCCGGTTTCTCGGCGTACTCCAAGACCCTGGATTTCCCACGTTTCCGCCAGATCGCCGACAAGGTCGGTGCCCTGTTGTTCGTCGACATGGCCCACGTCGCCGGCCTGGTCGCCGCCGGCCTGTACCCGAACCCGCTGCCTTACGCCGATGTGGTCACCACCACGACCCACAAAACCCTGCGCGGTCCACGCGGTGGCTTGATCCTGGCCAAGTCCAACGAAGAGATCGAGAAGAAGCTCAACGCCGCGGTATTCCCCGGTGCCCAGGGCGGCCCGCTGATGCACGTGATCGCCGGCAAGGCGGTGTGCTTCAAGGAAGCGGCGGAGCCAGGTTTCAAGGCTTATCAGCAGCAAGTGATCGATAACGCCCAGGCCATGGCTGGCGTGTTCATCAAGCGCGGCTACGATGTAGTGTCCGGTGGCACCGATAACCACCTGTTCCTGGTCAGCCTGATCCGTCAGGGCCTGACCGGCAAGGACGCCGATGCCGCCCTGGGCCGCGCCCACATCACCGTGAACAAGAACGCCGTGCCGAACGACCCGCAATCGCCATTCGTGACGTCGGGCCTGCGCATCGGCACCCCGGCGGTGACCACGCGCGGTTTCAAGGTCTCCCAGTGCGTCACGTTGGCCGGCTGGATCTGCGACATTCTCGACAACCTCGGCGACGCCGATGTCGAGGCCAACGTCGCCCAGCAAGTGTCGGCCCTGTGCGCGGATTTCCCGGTTTATCGCTGAGTCGGTTTTGGAGTAATGACTATGCAACGCTATTCGGGCTTCGGCCTCTTCAAACACTCACTCAGCCATCACGAAAACTGGCAGCGGATGTGGCGCACGCCGACCCCGAAAAAAGTCTACGACGTGGTCATCGTCGGCGGTGGCGGGCATGGCCTGGCAACCGCTTACTACCTGGCCAAGGAGCACGGCATCACCAACGTGGCCGTGGTCGAGAAGGGCTGGCTGGGCGGCGGTAACACCGCGCGCAACACCACCATCGTGCGCTCCAACTACCTGTGGGACGAATCGGCCCATCTGTACGAACATGCGATGAAGCTGTGGGAAGGCCTGTCCCAGGACCTGAACTACAACGTGATGTTCTCCCAGCGTGGCGTCTACAATCTGTGCCACACCCTGCAAGACATCCGTGATTCCGAGCGCCGGGTCAGCGCCAACCGCCTCAACGGCGTCGACGGTGAGCTGCTCAACGCCAAGCAAGTAGCAGACGAGATTCCTTACCTGGACTGCTCGAAAAACACCCGCTACCCGGTGATGGGCGCCACCGTCCAGCGTCGCGGCGGCGTGGCCCGTCACGATGCCGTGGCCTGGGGCTTTGCCCGGGCGGCGGACGCGTTGGGCGTGGACCTGATCCAGCAGACCGAAGTGATCGGTTTCCGCAAGGAAAACGGCGTGTGCATCGGTGTGGAAACCAACAAGGGCTTCATCGGCGCCAAGCGCGTCGGCGTGGTGACCGCCGGTAACTCCGGGCACATGGCCAAGCTCGCGGGCTTCCGCCTGCCGATCGAATCCCACCCGCTGCAAGCACTGGTGTCCGAGCCGATCAAGCCGATTATCGACAGCGTGATCATGTCCAACGCCGTGCACGGCTACATCAGCCAGTCCGACAAGGGCGACCTGGTGATCGGCGCCGGTATCGACGGCTACAACGGCTACGGCCAGCGTGGCTCGTACCCGGTGATCGAGCACACCGTCCAAGCCATCGTCGAGATGTTCCCGGTGCTGTCGCGGGTGCGCATGAACCGCCAGTGGGGCGGCATCGTCGATACCACGCCGGACGCCTGCCCGATCATCTCCAAGACGCCGGTGCCGAACATGTTCTTCAACTGCGGTTGGGGCACCGGCGGCTTCAAGGCCACCCCGGGCTCGGGCAACGTCTTCGCTGCAAGCCTGGCCAAGGGTGAAATGCACCCACTGGCCGCGCCGTTTTCCATCGACCGTTTCCACAACGGCGCTCTGATCGACGAACACGGCGCTGCTGCCGTCGCCCACTAACAGGAGAAATCCCTATGTTGCACATCTTCTGTCCTCACTGCGGCGAACTGCGCTCCGAAGAGGAATTCCATGCATCCGGCCAGGCGCATATCCCGCGTCCGCTGGATCCGAATGCCTGCACCGACGCGGAGTGGGGCGACTACATGTTCTTCCGTGACAACCCACGCGGGTTGCACCATGAACTCTGGGACCACGTCGCCGGCTGCCGCCAGTATTTCAACGCGACCCGTGACACCGTGACCTACGAGATTCTCGAAACCTACAAGATCGGCCAAAAGCCGCAGTTCACCGACAAGGCTGACAGTCCGAAAGCGGCTGCACAGGCTCTGGGAGAGAAGGTATGAGCCAGATCAATCGCCTGTCCAACGGCGGACGGATCGACCGCAACAAAGTGCTGAGCTTCACCTTCAACGGCCAGACCTACAAAGGTTTTGAAGGCGATTCCCTGGCCGCTGCACTGCTGGCCAACGGCGTCGACATCATTGGCCGCAGCTTCAAGTATTCCCGCCCGCGCGGCATCTTCGCCGCCGGCGCCGAAGAACCGAATGCGGTGCTGCAGATCGGTGCCACCGAAGCCACGCAGATCCCGAACGTGCGCGCCACGCAACAGGCGCTGTATCAAGGTTTGGTCGCCACCAGCACCAACGGCTGGCCGAACGTGAACAACGACATGATGGGCATTCTCGGCAAAGTCGGCGGCAAGCTGATGCCACCGGGTTTCTACTACAAAACCTTCATGTACCCGCAATCGTTCTGGATGACTTATGAGAAGTACATCCGCAAGGCCGCAGGGTTGGGTCGCTCTCCGACCGAGAACGATCCGGACACCTACGACTACATGAACCGTCACTGCGACGTGCTCATCGTCGGCGCCGGCCCTGCCGGCCTGGCCGCTGCATTGGCAGCCGCCCGCAGCGGTGCGCGAGTGATCCTGGCCGATGAGCAGGAAGAGTTCGGCGGCAGCCTGCTCGACTCCCGCGAAAGCCTGGACGGCAAGCCGGCGACCGAATGGGTCGCGGCGGTGATCGCCGAGTTGAAATCGATGCCCGAAGTGGTGCTGCTGCCTCGTGCCACGGTGAACGGTTACCACGACCACAACTTCCTGACTATCCACGAGCGCCTCACCGACCACCTCGGTGATCGTGCGCCGATTGGCCAGGTGCGCCAGCGCATCCACCGGGTCCGCGCCAAGCGCGTGGTCCTGGCCACCGGCGCCTGCGAGCGTCCGCTGGTCTACGGCAACAACGACGTGCCGGGCAACATGCTGGCCGGCGCAGTGTCCACCTACGTGCGCCGCTACGGCGTGGCACCGGGCAAGAAACTGGTGCTGAGCACCAACAACGACCATGCCTATCGCGTCGCGCTGGACTGGTTCGATGCCGGCCTGCAAGTGGTCGCCGTGGCCGATGCCCGCACCAATCCACGTGGTGCGCTGGTGGAAGAGGCGCGTGCCAAAGGCATTCGCATCCTCACCGGCAGCGCGGTAATCGAGGCCCGTGGTAGCAAGCGCGTTACCGCAGCGCGCATCGCCGCCATCGATGTCAGGGCGCACAAAGTCACCAGTCCCGGCGAATGGCTGGACTGCGACCTGGTGGCCAGCTCCGGCGGCTACAGCCCAGTGGTTCACCTGGCTTCGCACCTGGGCGGCAAGCCGACCTGGCGTGAAGACATCCTCGGTTTCGTACCCGGCGAAGCGCCGCAGAAGCGTGTCTGCGTCGGTGGTGTGAATGGTGTCTACAGTCTCGGCGATACCTTGGCCGATGGCTTCGAGGGCGGCGTGCGCGCAGCCACTGAAGCCGGTTTCAAGGCGGTTGAGGGTGTATTGCCCAAAGCCCTGAGCCGTCACGAGGAGCCAACCCTGGCGCTGTTCCAGGTGCCCCACGAAAAATCCACGGCACGGGCGCCGAAGCAATTCGTCGACCTGCAGAACGACGTCACCGCTGCCGCCATCGAGCTCGCCACCCGCGAAGGCTTCGAGTCGGTGGAGCACGTCAAGCGCTACACCGCACTGGGCTTCGGCACCGACCAGGGCAAACTGGGCAACGTCAACGGCCTGGCCATCGCGGCCCGCTCGCTGAACGTGAGCATCCCGCAGATGGGCACCACCATGTTCCGTCCGAACTACACGCCGGTGACTTTCGGCGCGGTGGCGGGTCGTCACTGTGGGCACATCTTCGAACCGGTGCGTTTCACCGCGCTGCATGCCTGGCATGTGAAGAACGGTGCTGAGTTTGAAGATGTCGGCCAATGGAAGCGCCCATGGTACTTCCCGAAGAATGGCGAAGACATGCACGCCGCAGTCAAGCGCGAATGCAAGGCCGTGCGCGACAGCGTTGGCCTGCTGGACGCCTCGACCCTGGGCAAGATCGACATCCAGGGCCCGGACGCCCGCGAGTTTCTCAACCGCGTCTACACCAACGCCTGGACCAAGCTCGACGTGGGCAAGGCCCGCTACGGCCTGATGTGCAAGGAAGACGGCATGGTCTTCGACGATGGTGTGACCGCTTGTATGGCGGACAACCATTTCATCATGACCACCACCACTGGCGGCGCGGCCCGTGTGCTGCAATGGCTGGAGATCTATCACCAGACCGAATGGCCGGATCTGAAGGTGTACTTCACCTCGGTCACCGACCATTGGGCGACCATGACCCTGTCCGGTCCCAACAGCCGCAAGCTGCTGAGCGAAGTCACCGACATCGACCTGGACAAGGACGCGTTCCCGTTCATGACCTGGAAAGAAGGCCAGGTGGGCGGCGTGCCGGCGCGGGTGTTCCGGATTTCGTTTACCGGTGAGCTGTCGTACGAAGTCAACGTGCAAGCCGACTACGCCATGGGCGTGCTGGAAAAAATCGTCGAGGCCGGCAAAAAGTACAACCTGACCCCGTACGGCACCGAGACCATGCACGTACTGCGGGCCGAGAAGGGCTTCATCATTGTCGGTCAGGACACCGACAGCTCGATGACCCCGGACGACTTGAACATGGGCTGGTGCGTAGGCCGTACCAAACCGTTCTCGTGGATCGGCTGGCGTGGCATGAACCGCGAAGATTGCGTGCGTGAAGAGCGCAAGCAACTGGTGGGCCTCAAGCCGATCGACCCGAATGTCTGGCTGCCGGAAGGTGCGCAACTGGTGTTCAACACCAAGCAGGCGATCCCTATGACCATGGTCGGCCACGTGACCTCCAGCTATGCCCACAACTCCCTGGGTTATTCATTTGCCATGGGCGTGGTCAAGGGCGGGCTCAAGCGGATGGGCGAGCGAGTCTTCGCCCCCCTGGCCGACGGCAGCGTGATCGAGGCAGAGATTGTTTCTTCGGTGTTCTTCGATCCGAAGGGGGATCGGCAGAATATCTAAAGGGACTTTGGTCCTGTGGGTGGGCAGTTACACCGCGTCGCCTCATTCGCGAGCAAGCCCGCTCCCACAGGATTGAAGTCGCCAAAGGAATTTGAGCCAGGCATCAATCCAATGTGGGAGCGGGCTTGCTCGCGAAGGCGGCAGGACAGTCACCACAAATGCCGGAACAACAGAATTCAAGACAGGTGCTCCATATGACCGCAGTCAACGTGTACCAACAACGCCCAACCACCGGGGCCAAGGCCGAGTCGTCGCTGCACCATGCCGACCTCGCCAGCCTGGTGGGCAAGGGTCGCAAGAACGCCGGCGTGACCGTGCGCGAGAAAAAACTCCTGGGCCACCTGACGATTCGTGGCGATGGCCACGACCCAGCGTTCGCCGCCGGCGTGCACAAGGCCTTGGGCCTGGAGTTGCCGGGTGCACTGGCCGTCATCATCAAGGGTGAAACCAGCCTGCAGTGGCTTGGCCCGGATGAGTGGCTGCTGGTGGTGCCGAGCGGTGAAGAGTTCGCCGCCGAGAAAAAACTTCGCGAAGCCCTGGGCGAGCTGCACATCCAGATCGTCAACGTCAGCGGCGGCCAGCAGATCCTCGAACTGTCCGGCCCGAACGTGCGCGACGTGCTGATGAAATCCACCAGCTACGATGTCCACCCAAGCAACTTCCCGGTGGGCAAGGCCGTGGGCACGGTGTTCGCCAAGTCGCAACTGGTGATCCGCCATACCGCCGAAGACACTTGGGAGCTGGTGATCCGCCGCAGCTTCTCCGATTACTGGTGGCTGTGGTTGCAGGATGCGGCGGCTGAGTATGGGTTGAGTGTGCAGGCCTGATTGATGGCCTTGGACTGCTTTTGTGGCGAGGGAGCTTGCTCCCGCTGGGCTGCGAAGCGGCCCTCGCTTTTGGCGGTTGCTACGCAACCGAGCGGGAGCAAGCTCCCTCGCCACAGAGTTCTGTGTTCGGCGGGGCTTATCCATAACGAACAGGAGTCACCGCAATGAGCCGCGCCCCGGATACATGGATTCTCACCGCCGACTGCCCCAGCATGCTCGGCACGGTGGACGCGGTGACCCGCTTTCTGTTCGAGCAGGGCTGCTACGTCACCGAACACCATTCTTTTGATGACCGGCTCTCGGGGCGTTTTTTCATTCGCGTGGAGTTTCGTCAGCCGGATGGCTTCGACGAGCAAAACTTTCGCGCCGGCCTGGCCGAGCGCGCCGAAGCCTTTGGCATGGTCTTCGAACTGACGCCGCCTAACTACCGGCCCAAAGTCGTGATCATGGTGTCCAAGGCCGATCACTGCCTGAACGACTTGCTCTATCGCCAGCGCATCGGCCAGTTGTCCATGGATGTGGTCGCCGTGGTGTCCAATCACCCGGATCTCAAGCCGTTGGCCGACTGGCACCAGATTCCCTACTACCATTTCCCCCTGGACCCGAACGACAAGCCAGGCCAGGAACGGCAGGTGTGGCAGGTCATCGAGGACACCGGCGCCGAGCTGGTGATCCTCGCGCGCTACATGCAGGTGCTGTCGCCGGAGCTGTGCCGCAAGCTCGACGGCAAGGCCATCAACATCCACCACTCCCTGCTGCCGGGGTTCAAGGGCGCCAAGCCGTATCACCAGGCCTACAACAAAGGGGTGAAGCTGGTCGGCGCCACGGCGCACTACATCAACAACGACCTGGACGAAGGCCCGATCATCGCCCAGGGCGTGGAAGTGGTGGACCACAGCCACTATCCCGAGGACCTGATCGCCAAGGGCCGGGACATCGAAGGCCTGACGTTGGCGCGGGCGGTGGGGTATCACATTGAAAGAAGGGTGTTCTTGAACGCCAATCGCACGGTCGTTCTTTAGATTTTTGGGGCCGCTTCGCAGCCCATTCGCGAGCAAGCCCGCTCCCACAGGAGTTGTGTCGGTACACAGATCGCGGTTCAACCAAAATCCAATGTGGGAGCGGGCTTGCTCGCGAAGAGGCCCTTACAGACGACAAAGTAACAAGACACAAGCACCAACCCGAGCACTCAACGCGCTGCCTGTCTGGGCAACGCGGTTCCATAAAAACAACAGCGAGGTGAAAGCATGTCTGGCAATCGTGGTGTCGTGTATCTGGGCAACGGCAAGGTCGAAGTACAGAAAATCGACTATCCAAAAATGCAGGACCCGCGCGGCAGGAAGATCGAGCACGGCGTCATCCTGCGCGTGGTCTCCACCAACATCTGCGGCTCCGACCAACACATGGTGCGTGGCCGTACCACCGCTCAGACCGGTCTGGTCCTGGGTCACGAAATCACCGGTGAAGTGATCGAAAAGGGCAGCGATGTCGAGAACCTGAAAATCGGTGATCTGGTGTCGGTGCCGTTCAACGTGGCGTGTGGGCGCTGCCGTTCCTGCAAAGAGCAACACACCGGCGTCTGCCTGACCGTCAACCCGGCCCGTGCCGGCGGTGCCTACGGTTACGTGGACATGGGCGACTGGACCGGCGGCCAGGCCGAATACGTGCTGGTGCCGTACGCCGACTTCAACCTCTTGAAGCTGCCGGACCGCGACAAGGCCATGGAGAAAATCCGTGACCTGACCTGCCTGTCCGACATCCTGCCGACCGGCTACCACGGCGCCGTGACAGCAGGTGTTGGCCCTGGCAGCACCGTGTACATCGCCGGTGCCGGCCCGGTTGGCCTGGCGGCTGCCGCTTCCGCACGCCTGCTGGGCGCGGCAGTGGTCATCATCGGCGACGTCAACTCGATCCGCCTGGCCCATGCCAAGGCCCAGGGTTTCGAAATCGTCGACCTGTCCACCGACACCCCGCTGCACGAGCAAATCGCCGCACTGCTGGGCGAGCCGGAAGTGGATTGCGCCGTCGACTGCGTCGGCTTCGAAGCCCGTGGTCACGGTCATGACGGCGTCAAGCACGAGGCCCCGGCCACCGTGCTCAACTCGTTGATGGGCGTGGTCCGTGTCGCCGGCAAGATCGGCATCCCTGGCCTCTACGTCACCGAAGACCCGGGCGCCGTCGATGCCGCAGCCAAAATGGGCAGCCTGAGCATCCGCTTCGGCCTCGGCTGGGCCAAATCCCACAGCTTCCACACCGGCCAGACCCCAGTGATGAAGTACAACCGCCAGCTGATGCAGGCGATCATGTGGGACCGCATCAACATTGCCGAAATCGTCGGTGTACAGGTGATCAGCCTGGATGATGCGCCGAAGGGGTATGGCGAGTTCGATGCGGGCGTGCCGAAGAAGTTTGTGATTGATCCGCATAAGTTGTTTAGTGCGGCGTAAGGTTGGAAGCAAGACGGAAAAAAGGGCGACAGTTATGTCGCCCTTCTTTGTTAGTCGTTATTTTCATTGCTCGCCGCATGCATGCACCAGGTCCGAAGCCTATTCATTGGCGGACCTGATTGACTTGAACAGTCATAGGGTTGCGCCTGAAAGAACCATGGTATTTAAATGAAATATCCTCATAGATATGAGGGCGCAAAGACTTTATCCCCTCGCTCATCCCCTCGCCTCGGTAATAGTCAATGTCGAGTGCTTTTGAAGGCATATCGGTTACGTATACTTTTAGTACGACTGTTCGTTCGCTTTTTGAGAGCAATGAACGAGCGTATTCCTCTGCAACTCCGGGATCTGTGGCTATGTAGAATCCTTCACCCAGTACCAAGTCTTCCGGTTTGCTGTTGGCCCCTGCATATCCATCCAGAACTCCGCGGTTGAGCAAATTTCGTGCGCTGCTATCCGTAGTGCCATGGTAACCCACAGCATATTGTTTGGTCGGCGAGGGGGCTTCAGCTTTATGGGGGGATTTTTTTGGGCCCAACAAGTTTCTGAGCCCTTTGAGAGGGTTAAACCCTTTAGGAAAAAAGAAGTGTCCTGTTGGATCCCGCCTATTAAGCGGATCCCCGTCGCAATAGGTATATGCATTCAGCCCACCCTTACCAAACGGACTCAAACTGTCCGGACTGTTAAATCGCATCAACCCCGGATTGAACACCCGATAACCATTGCCCAACAAATAATGCCCCGTCACCGGGTCCGGCCGTTCGCCATTGAAGCCGAGCAGGCTTAGTAAGCCGTTCTCCGCAGGGCGGTGGCCGTACGGGGTATAGGCGAGGGGATGAGGCTGCGTGGCATCGAGCGCGTGTAGCACCGAGCGTTGTTGATCGGTGGCGAGCAAAGTGGTTCCGACGGCGCCATCCTGGCGCTGTTGTTGCGCCAGGAGTTGTTCGTCCTGTTGGAAAATCGACCGCTCTACCGAGCCCTGGATTTCGCTGGTCAGGCGCTCCTTCAGGTAGAAGCGCTGGGCGCGGGCCTGGGTCGGTGGTGTGCAGTCGGTCAAGCGATCCAGTGGGTCGTAGTGGTAACGGCAGAGCACGGTTTCATCTGCGGAGGACATGGGCTTTGCTCTATGGAAAATACAGATAGCAACATCATGTTCAGGTAGAAGGTCGGCTGTCTAGCTAGCAGAAGTGTTAGGTTTAGCTGCCAGCAGCAGCCAGCCCTCACTCATGAAATGAAACCGCCAACTGGTGCAGGCGATCATGTGGGACCGTATCAACATTGCTGAAATCGTGTACAGGTGATCAGACTGGATGACGCACCGAAGAAATTTTTGATTGAACCGCACAAGTTTTTTTGCGCGACGTAAGCGGCAAAGGGCAAGACGGAAGAAAAGGACAACAGTGATGTCGCCCTTTTTTCGGGGCTTTCTCCAGTGGAAGCGTAGCAACTAATAAATTTCGATTCTATTTTGCTTGGTAAGATAAGATTTAAGTTTGATTGCGTATTTGTCGTGAGTGCTGCTCTGTCCACTCGTAAGTTGGAGGGCCACCAGGATAGGTAAAAAAGAACGATGTTGGTTGGAAGACCTCGTCAGTCATCTGCTTGATTCCCGCTTCATACCTGTGCAGATTAGCTTTGTGAGTCGTTCTAGATTCTAGTGTTTTTTGAATGATTTCGTGAAGGTCTTCTATTTCGGATGTGAGGTTGGCGGAGTTTTTTAGTTGATGGGCTAAGAATCTTTCTTGTTTGATTATTTTGTTGCTGTCTTTCCATAGTTTGAATTCGAATCGGGAAATGCGTGGAACTTCATGTTCAGGGCCTATAGGTAATATTAAAAATTCCTCTGTAGGGGATATGAATATATCTATATTTTTTATGTCGTTCGTTGCAGGAAGTGTTATGCCATGAACGTCTATGATCGTAGCCGGATTCGGTCTTTTTATGATTTTTAGGTGTCTTAGTACAGGCTTTAAAAAGTTAGGTAAATGTCCCGTCGGATCGCTTCGATTCACAGGGTCCCCAACGCAGTATCCATACGCATTCAATCCACCCTTTCCAAATGGACTCAAACTGTCTGGGCTGTTGAACCGCATCAACATCGGATTGAACGCTCGATAACCATTGCCCAATAAATAATGCCCCGTCACCGGGTCCGATCGTTCGCCGTTGAAGCCGAGCAGGCTGAGTAGACCGTTTTCCAGGGCTCGGTGACCATAAGGCGCATAAGCGATAGGGTGAAGCTGCGTTGCGGCGAGCGTCTGTAATACCGACCGGTGGTGATCGGTGGCGAGAAAAGTGGTTTGGACAGTGTCTTCCTGGCGTTGTTGCTGCGCCATGAGTTGGTCCTCCAGTTGAAAAATGGAGCACTGCGCCGTCCCCCGAACTTCTGTGGCTAGACGATCCTTGAGGTAGAAACGTTGGGAGCTGACTTGGGCTGTTGGCGTGCAATCGGCCAAGCGATCCAACGGGTCGTAGCGGTATCGACAGAGTACGTTTTCGCGTTCGAATGGCATCGGCAGTACTCCCTGGAGGGTACGCGTATTTCAAAAGTTACTGTGGCACAATTGGTTAAAGTCGTCGACTAGTAACTCTGTTAGGGCCGAGGGGGAAAAACGTCACTCACGTTAACTTACTCAGGGATTTAAATTGACGCTGCTTTATTTACCAGTCGTATCGAATTCTTTTTCCTCTTTCAATAATTTTCCGGGCCTTTTGTTGCCGAAGCCGAAGGTCTTTTGGTGACTCAAATATTGTTTCCATGGGTGAGAAGCGCTCAGTCGGAATAGGTATATACAAATCTTGACGCGTTGTAGGAGGTGCTTTAGGGGCCATAACGCTGGGTGAGTGATAAATATTTGTAGGCCGTTCTGTAGCCCGAGGGAACGACCAATAAGTGTGCAGTCGTGCATTGGCAGGCAATGGTGGTAACGGTCCAATTTTTGGAAGTCTCTGCTCTGGCATAGAACTGCTAGGAGCCCCAGCACTGATTGAGTCTTGGAAGCCGGGCGATGTGGCATTTTTTGGGGGGCTGGGGTGGGAATAGGCCCGCGCAATGGTTTGGACGAAGCTGAAGCCATCGAACCCGAATTTACGATCCGGGAAGCACTGTTTGCTGCGTTTACAGTCGTGGCTTGAAACGAAGTCGCGGGTGACGGGGAATTTGGCGTCCGAGGTCTTAAGAAGTTTAAAAAGGCTTTCCAAAGACTGGAAAAGCTAATGTAGTGCCCCGAAGGGTCAGTGCTGTTAACAGGGTCGCCTATACAATAGACGTAGGCGTTCAACCCACCTGCCCCAAACGGACTGAAACTGTCTGGGCTGTTGAACCGCATCAACATCGGGTTGAATGCCCGATAACCATTACCCAGCAAATAGTGACCCGTCACCAGGTCCGGCCGTTCGCCATTGAAGCCGAGCAAGCT
The DNA here is from genome assembly GCF_001269755.1 of Pseudomonas sp. Q12-87. NCBI lineage: Bacteria > Pseudomonadati > Pseudomonadota > Gammaproteobacteria > Pseudomonadales > Pseudomonadaceae > Pseudomonas > Pseudomonas sp. Q12-87. The sequence goes on from NZ_LHVI01000004.1 coordinate 328,084, forward strand.
AAGCAAATCGTTTTCCGGCGGGCGGTGGCCGTAAGGCGTATAGACAAGGGCACAAGGCTGCGTTGCATTGAGCGCGTGCAATACCGAGCGTTGTTGATCGGTGGTAAGCAAAGTGGTTTCGACGGCGCCGTTCTGGCGCTGTTGTTGCGCTAGGAGTTGATCGGCCTGCTGGAAAATCGAGCGCCCTATAGAACCTTGTAGCTCGCAGGTCAGGCGCTTTTGCAGATAAAAGCGCTGGGTACTGGCCTGGGTCGATGGTGAGCAGTTGGCCAGACGATCCAATGGGTCGTAATGGTACCGACAGAGCGGTGTTTCACGGTTAACAGACATGGGTTGGCTCCCGGGATGGACCGGTTTTTATTCCGGCGTAACTCTCGTGGCCTGCATTCCCTTGCTTCCCTGCTCGATTTCAAAGGAGACGGTCTGTCTCTCCTTCAAGGTTTTATAACCTTCGCCGGATATCGCAGAGTAGTGAACGAACAGTTCCTCGCCACCCTTGCGGCAAGAAATGAAGCCATAGCCCTTTGCATCGTTAAACCATTTAACGGTTCCCTTGATTCGGTCTTTCATTTTTATTGTCCTGCTTGCCCGAATGGATAAAGGCGTGGTTGCCCATGGCCTTGTTTTCGTTAACACAACGGGAGCTTAGGGTCGGGGTGAATCGTTGCCTACTGTCAGAGTTGACAGTAGGCAATACCGAGAGGGAATAACCGATTGCAGGTGATATTCAGATGACTGTCATGAGGCGGTCATGCCATGGCCTGCGCCTGTAAGCGGCGGCCGATCACGTCCAGTACATCGCAGCCATCGCGCAAGGGAATCGCCAGGAGCAGGGCGAAGTCGTGGAGGACGACGGCGTCGGAACTGATCTCCTCGCGGAAGGCGATGTTTTCCAGTAGTTGGGTGACGGCGCGGATGCGGTAGGCGGCGGTTTCGTAGAGGACGTCGAGGGGGGCTTGGGTGTCGATGAGCAGGGTGGCGGGGGTGCAGTCGACGCCGGTGATGGGGATGTATCGGTTCATTGGGTAGATCTCCATGGGGTTCGATGATGCCGCCACTCACTCGTCGCCAAACGAATGGGTGGCAGCTGTACGCAGGTTGGCGAACCGGACACCATGGAAGCCGGCAGACCCGAAGGCCTCCCGCGTACAACTGCCATTGAGCAATTCTGCGAGTGCAAAAACCCGTGCCAAAAAGCAGGGCTTCTGACCATAGTGTATCGAGTCGCCAAACCCGAGTCGCCATGTGGACGACGGGAAGAACTATAGGCATCGCCTACTGGGCTGAGCAAGGCTCGCTGTTGCGGGGGATTTCCCAAGTATTTGTGGGATTTTTAGTCGTGAGTATTCAAGCAGGAACACCGCTCCCATTGTGGCGAGGGGATTTATCCCCGCTGGGATGCGAAGCGGCCCCAAACCAGACAACTCGGTGTGTCAGGAGGATTGAGTTCGCTGCTTTAGGGTTGCTGCGCAGCCCAGCGGGGATAAATCCCCTCGCCACAAAGGGAGAGCAGCCCCTGCTTCTCAGATACCCACGGCGAGCGCTTCGCACTCGAGCGGGAGCAAGCTCCCTCGCCACGGGTTATTGATGAGCAGTCGCGGCCTCGACCCGGTCGCAGAATTCAGGGTAGAAACCCCGGGCGCTGGGGCCTTGGCAATAGTCTTGCGTAGTTGTTGGATTTTTGGTCGCGAGTATTCAGGCAGGAACACCGTTCCCATTGTGGCGAGGGAGCTTGCTCCCGTTGGGCTGCGCAGCAGCCCCCAAACCAGGCAACTCGGTGTGTCAGCAGGATTGAGTTCGCTGCTTTAGGACTGCTGCGCAGCCCAGCGGGGATAAATCCCCTCGCCACAAAGGGACAGCAACCCCCTGCTTTTCAGATACCGGCGGCGAGCGCTTCGCACTCGGGCGGGAGCAAGCTCCCTCGCCACGGGTTATTGATGGGCAGTTGCGGCCTCGACCCGTTCGCAGAATTCAGGGTAGAAACCTTTGGCGCTTGGGCCTTGGCAATAGGCTTGTGCCTGGGCCAGGGCGTCGCCGCTGAATTTCAGGCTACGGGGCATGCCAGCAAAGGTTTCGTAGCCACCCTGTTGGGTCTTGATGGCGTCAAAGCCTGGCATGTCGTAGACCAGTTCCACATCATCGTCGGCCAGCAGTCGTGCCTTGACCGTTACTTGCGTGTATTGCTTGCCCCCTGGCGCGCCATTGAGCGCCGCCAGGCCGTGGCCGACGACACGCAGCATGTGCGGGACCCAGGGCTCGCACTCATCCGCGCAAGCGCCTGTACGGTAGAGCACGGTCAACGCCTGCTGATCGCGGCTCACTTCGGTCAGGGCTGGGTCGGAGCGTTTGATGCGATGCTCGATGGTCAGCCAGGTCTTCTGCGCTTCGCTGACGTCATCGCCAAGCTCCGGATTCAGCGGGCCCCGCTGGCATTCGGTAACGCCAAAGACAATAAGCATGCCCGCCAGGATGACCGCGAGGGTCGCTCCGCCAATTTTTACATTCATAGGCAAACTCTGCTGGAGGATGCGGCACTGTACGGTAACCGCGCAGTCAATGGCAGGGCGTTTAGAGGCGCAGCGCTGGGGCAATTAATCTGCTGTGATCAACCGTCAAAAACTGACGCGAAAGTCGTCGGAACTGATCAACCTGCAGGTTTTGATGTCCGGGCTTTCGCAGCGATTGTCCGCCCACGGCAATAGGGTCGGCTCTTGGATTTGGAGGTATTCCAGCGTCAGGTTTATCGCGCCGTACTTGCAAGTAATGGTTGCCCTCGTCGGGGCATGGTCATCTGCATCAGGTTCATGGATAGCGAATTCGGCACCGTTGAATTGCAACAAGGCAGTGTTGGCCACTTCCATGACGCTGTGGCTTTCCCATTCGTGATCATCCTGAACTTCTATCGATCCAGTGTCCGTATGGATTTGCGTGACGGCAGGACAGGTTATTTCGCCGGCGTGGACATGGCCGATGATCAACAAGAGCATTCCGGCGCCGCCGACAGTCAGTATGTTTCGCATTTGCCAGCCTCCACTTTTCGTGTCGGCGACATGTTTGCGGCTCAGCGTGGTGAGGGCTACTGTCAAGGCTGACAGTCGTTTATGTTGATTTGGAATTAGCTAGTAGTAGTTTTCAAAGTTTGGCGATAAAAAACTCAAAACTTCATGAAAAGCGGAAATGACTGAAGGATTGAAAGGTTCCAGCCACCCACGGGAGGACCGAGACGAACTATAGGTTTCGTCTGTAGAATGGTGCAAAATTCGTGGTTGCGGGGGATTTCCCAAGTAGTCGTGGGATCTTTGGTCGTGAGCATTCAGCCACGAACACCGCGTCCACTGTGGCGAGGGAGCTTGCTCCCGCCGGGCTGCGCAGCAGCCCTAGCTTTTCAGGCATCAGCGGCGAGCGCTTCGCACTCGAGCGGGAGCAAGCTCCCTCGCCACGGGTTATCGATGTGCAGTTGCGGCCTCGACCCGTTCGCCAGGAAGGAGCCGCACTGGACGATACCTGTGCGCAATGGCAGGGTGTCTCAAAGGTGGGTTGGAACGGTACTTCGGAGCGGGTTGACGATCAAAAACTCACGTTGAAATAGTCAGCACTCATCAGCATGCACATCTTGGTGTTCGGGCTTTCGCAACGATTTTCCGTCCACCTTGAAAAGCCCGGTTGCAAGATCCGCGGGTACTCCGACTTCAGGTTTATATCACCGTATCGACAAGTAACAGTTGCCGTGGGCTCGCGTCTATCGCTGTCAGCTTCGTGAATTACATATTCGGCACCGTCAAATTGCAGCTTCAGTGGGTCTACCACATCCACCAGACTTTCGCTTTTCCATTCGCGGTCCTCCGGTGTGTCGACTAGGAAAATGTCTTCCATTGCTTCAATGTTTCTGTATATATCGGTGACGGTCGGACATGTTATTTCACCTGCATTGACATGGCGGATGATCAGCATGAGCAGTACCGCACCTCCAGCCAGCGCTTTTCGCAATTGCCAGGCTCCATGGTTCAGTTCAAAGATGGTCGCAGCCTTGTCCGGGCGGGCCACTGTCAATGCTGACAGTTATTTATGTCAATTTAGAACTGTGAGGGGATATTTGGTAACTTTTGGCGATAACGCATCGGCTGCTTTTGATTGAATCAGTCGTTTCCGACAAACTTGAAGGATTTTTCCGAAATAACGTTCGCAAGCAAGCGGACTCGCTGGGAACATTCCCATCGCCTCTCAGTCCAACCGACGATTTTACGCCGCCCTCGATGGGCGGGGTTTTTGTGCTCAATAGGAGCGTCTCGATGAAAGCTTCTCGTGGTTTTGCCCTGTCTTGCTTGTTGACGCTGGCAGCCAGCCCGGTCTTCGCGCAGTTCAGCCTCAGCGATGCGGCCAATGTGGTGTCGGCAATGCAAGGCAATCAGGCTGGACAGGGGGAGGGCGCCGTGGCTGCCGCACCGAAAGCCGCCGGGTTGCTCAACACCCTGGGCTCGGAACTCAAGATCACGCCGGAACAGGCCATCGGCGGTGCCGGTGCGATGTTGGGGCTGGCGAAGAATCGACTCAGTGAACCGCAGTTTTCCGAGTTGAGCAAAAGCGTGCCGGGCCTTGATCAGATCGCCGGTAACAGCGCCATCGGTGGGCTCAATGGCCTGGGCGGTTTGCTCGGTGGCGCGTCGGACAAAAACGCGTTACTCGACGGGTTGCTCGGTAACGTCAAGGACTCCAATGATTTGAACAACGCCTTCAACGCGCTGGGCATGGACAGCGGCATGATCGGGCAGTTTGCTCCGGTGATTCTTCAATATCTCGGACAGCAGGGTGTGGGCAGTTCGTTGCTACAAAACCTGGGCGGTATCTGGGGCGCTGGTGCTGGTGTCTGATCATTGAGTGACTATTGGAGCCCCCTACTAACGTCAAAAACTTCCGGCTTCGTCTTAATAGTTGCGAATGATATTTTCGCCATTTTTACGCAGGTTGTCTCACATCGTTCGTAAACTCCTTTATTTCATCGAATCCTGAGAAGCGAACTTGGGGCTTGTGTACCTGTGGCTTGCGGGGCTGGGAGATAGGGGCGGGTTGGACGCTGTTGTGGAACCTACGCATGACGTTGGAATACTCCTTTCTTAACGATTTTGTTATTGATGAATTAGCGACTCGCCGAGCTTTTCTTTCCCACGCAGCTTGCTGCGGAGCGCGAAAATCATTCGGAGATAATAATACGTCCATTCGTTGTTGACGAAGAAGCTCCAAGTCGTCGGATATTTTAATTAATTCGAAGGGCCTTTCATCCGCAGGTATCGTTAATTTTCTATTTGTCGTAGTGTTGAATTGAGCTTCATCAAGGGCCGAATATAGTGGATCCGAACCTGAGGTTTTCACATGCTGAGTACGAGTAGGAGTTTTTATTGGGGTTTTGCTTCTAGGAACAGTCGGTGTGATATTTAATAGACTTCTGAAACGTTTCCCAATCCCCCAAAAATGCCCTGATGGATCTATCCAATTCCTCGGGTCCCCTGCGCAATACGCATACGCATTCAATCCACCCTCCCCAAACGGACTCAAACTGTCCGGGCTATTAAACCGCATCAACACCGGATTGAACGCCCGATACCCATTCCCCAACAAATAATGCCTCGTCACCGGATCCGGCCGCTCGCCATTAAACCCAAGCAAACTGAGCAAGCCGTTTTCCGCCGGGCGATGACCGTAAGGCGTATAAGTGAGGGGATGAGGACGGGTTGCATCAAGGGCGTTCAATACCGAGCGCTGTTGATCGGTCGCCAGCAGCGTGGGTTCGACCCTGGCATCCTCGCGCCGTAGTTGCGCCAGCAGTTGGTCGTCGTGCTGGAAGACGCTGTGCTGCACCGCACCCTGTATTTCGGTCGCCAATCGGCTCTTGCAATAAAAACGCTGGGTGCGGGCCTCGGCGCCGGGCGCACAATCGGTCAGGCGATCGAGTGGATCGTAGCGATAGCGGCACAATACAGTTTCGCGAGGGGCGGTAGGCATGCGCCGGGCTCCGTGCAAGGGTCCAAAAAAACGGACCTCCAGCATCGGAGTTTTCGCCGCTGCTGCCTACTATCAGAACTGTTAGGAACTCATTGTTTCACTGCTCAACACCGCAATGCGCCGATCCTTCTCAGCCCACAACCGATTAACCCAATCCTGCACATACTGGCGAAACACCGGATCGTTCTCGTAATCCCCTTGCCACAGCGCCGGGTCCAGCTCGCGGGTCTGGATGTCGACGATGACCCGGGGCACCGCGCCGCTGATCAAATCCCAGAACCCGGGAATCCGCTCTTGTGGGTACACCACCGTAACGTCCAGTACCGCGTCCAGTTGTTCACCCATCGCCGCCAGCACGAACGCCACGCCGCCGGCCTTGGGCTTGAGCAAGTGGATGAAGGGTGACTGCTGCTGTTGGCTTTTGGCGGCGGTAAAGCGCGTGCCTTCGAGGTAGTTCACCACGGTGACCGGTTGGCGCTTGAACAGCTCGCAAGCGGCCTTGGTGATTTCCAGGTCTTTGCCGGCCAGCTCCGGATTCTTGGCCAGGAAGGCCTTGGTGTAGCGCTTCATGAAGGGGTAATCCAGCGCCCACCAGGCCAGGCCGAGGAACGGCACCCAGATCAGCTCTTTCTTGAGGAAAAACTTGAAGAACGGCGTGCGTCGGTTGAGGGTCTGGACCAGGGCGGGAATGTCCACCCAGGACTGATGATTGCTGACCACCAGATAAGACGTATCACGACGCAGGTCGGCGCCGCCGCGAATGTCCCAGCGGGTGGGGATGCACAGGGCGAAGATCAGTTTGTCGATCTCGGCCCAGGTCTCGGCGATCCACATCACCGCCCACGAGGCGTAGTCGCGAAAGCGTCCGGGCAGGACCAGTTTGAGCAGGGCGAACACCATCAGCGGCCCGAACAACACCAGGGTGTTGAGCAACAGCAACAACGTGACGAAACAGCCGGTGAGCGGGCGGCGCATAGATGACTCTTGCAAACGGGTGGGCGCGCCATGATAAGCAGCTTCGGGCGACAGGCCAAATTGGTGTGGACGAATGTTTCACCTTTTGGCCGGTATGCTGGGTTTGCTTTTGTGGTCACAAGGGCAGTGCTTGGTTGGGTTTTCTTTTAGCCATGGCTATTGAGATCAACCGAACGAATTCACCGCCCACGGTCTAAAATCCCACCCCACACAGGAAGCCCCATTGCATGAAATCCATTCTCGCCCTGCTTTCCTTGGTGGCCCTTCCAGCGCTGGCCGCCGAGCCGACCCTGTACGGGCGCTACGAATACATCGCGCTGCCGGAAATCGGTGGCGAAGTGCTCAAGGCCAAGATGGACACCGGCGCCCTGACCGCCTCGCTGTCGGCCAAGGACATCGAAACATTTACCCGCGACGGTGACGACTGGGTACGGTTCCGCCTGGCGACCAAGGATGCGAGCAATAAGGTCTACGAACACAAGATCGCGCGCATCAGCAAGATCAAGACCCGTTCCGAAGAAGATGAAGAGGACGACGAAAAAATCGCGCCGACCAAGCGCCCCGTGGTTGATCTGGAGCTGTGCCTGGGTAACGTCAAGCGCACCGTGGAGGTCAACCTGACCGACCGCAGCAGCTTCAATTACCCGCTGCTGATCGGCGCCAAGGCGTTGCGTGAGTTCGGCGCGGCGGTGAACCCGGCGCGACGGTTTACGGCGGATAAGCCGGACTGCTGATAGTCTGGTTCAGAAATGCCGATCAAGGCTCCGAAAAGATAGGTGATTTTTCGGAGCCTGGGCAACGTGAAGTTTTTATAGTGTTGTGTATAAGTTCGTGATGTTTTAATGCGTTCGAGGTTAGCTGGTCTTTTGCCTTAAGTCGAGTCCGGTAAAGTAGTATATTAAGTCGAGTTCGGTAAGGTTGCGTGTAAAATCGAGTCCGATAGAGTTGTGTATATAGTTGAAACGAGCGATTTTTGCGTCGATAACCCCCTTCCCGTGAGTCGACTTTGCTGTTTGAGTAACCCGTTCTCGCGAAGGAAATTGTTTACCATTCTAACGTTTGCTGTGTAACTTAAGCTTTCCGCAAGGTTGATCCTTGTATCAAAAGGTAGAGTGCTAAGTATTTCGGTCCCGTCAGGTCGTAGGCCAGTTAACTTTTTATATATACTTGGATTTTTATTAAAGCCTTGTGCTGTTTGAAGGGCCTGATATAGATGCCAAAGTAGTGTTGGGTTGTCGGTTGGAAGTTTGTTAGGGGTAAAGAAATCGTGCCTCCCTAATTTTTTCTCATTGGCTTCTGCGATTTTCACTATGGCTCGTTTTTCTGCATAGGTTCCTCCCGTTATAACTGGCTTTGGATTTGGAATACGTTTGGTGACTCGTCCACCCCGCGCTTTGGTAAGTGTTGAGGTAGCTGCCCCGAGTGTAGGCGGTTTGTGAAAGGGTGGGATGTGCCCTGTCGGATCGCTCCGATTAATAGGGTCCCCTATACCATAGCCATACGTATTCAATCCCCCCTCCCCAAACGGGCTCAAACTGTCCGGACTGTTAAACCGCATCAACACCGGATTGAAAGCCCTATACCCGTTACCCAATAAATAATGCCCTGTCACCGGATCGGGCGGTTCACCATTGAACCCAAGCAAACTGAGCAAACCATTTTCCGCCGGGCGGTGACCGTAAGGGGTATAGGCAAGGGGATGAAACCGGCTTGCATCGAGGGCGTTCAATACCGAGCGCTGTTGATCGGTTGCGAGTAGGGTGGTTTCGATCTTTGCATCTTCGCGTCGTAGTTGCGCCAACAGCTGTTCGTCGTGTTGGAAGACGCTGTGTTGCACCGCGCCCTGTATCTCAGTAGCCAATCGGCTCTTGCAGTAAAAGCGCTGAATGCTGGCCTCGGTGGACGGTGCACAATCGGCCAGGCGATCGAGCGGGTCGTAGCGGTAGCGGCACAATACGGTTTCACGAGGGGAGGCAGGCATCGACTGAGCTCCATCCGAAGTCCGAAAATAACTGGCCTTAGCATCAGCCGCTTTTCAGCGGTTGGCCACTATCAGAACTGTTAGGCACAACGACCATCCACCGACAAACTCAACTACCATTGACGTGCCCCAAGCCTTGCGGCACCGTTCCGGCAACTTTATTGCCGGGCTCGCAAGCCATGCCTCATATCCTGATTGTCGAAGACGAAGCCGCCATCGCCGATACGCTGGTGTTTGCCCTGCAAGGGGAGGGGTTCGACACCACGTGGCTGAGCCTTGGCGCCGCTGCCCTCGATCACCAGAAAAACACCCCGGCCGACCTGATCATCCTCGATGTGGGCCTGCCGGATATCAGCGGATTCGAAACTTGTAAAAATCTCAGACGTTTCAGCGACGTTCCGGTCATCTTTCTTACAGCTCGGGATGGCGAGATCGACCGGATCGTTGGCCTGGAGATCGGTGCCGACGATTATGTGGTCAAGCCCTTCAGCCCCCGCGAGGTGGCGGCCAGGGTCCGTGCGATCCTCAAGCGCGTGGCGCCGCGTCCGGCGGCGGACTTGGGTACGGCGTTGTTCCAGGTGGACAGCGACCGGGTGCAGATCAACTATCGCGGCAAGCCACTGAACCTCACCCGCCACGAGTTCCGCCTGCTCACCTGCCTGCTGGAGCAACCGGAACGGGTCTTCAGCCGCGAACAACTGCTCGACGCCCTGGGCGTGGCCAGTGATGCCGGCTATGAGCGCAGCATCGATAGCCACATCAAGAGCGTGCGCGCCAAGCTGCGCCTGGTCCGGGCCGAGGCGGAGCCGATCCAGACGCATCGAGGCCTGGGCTATAGCTACAGCCCGGGGCACAGCTGATGTCGCTGGGGATTCGGATTTTCCTGGTGTATGTGCTGTTCATTGGTTTGACCGGGTATTTCGTGCTCAACACAGTCATGGAGGAAATCCGTCCCGGCGTGCGCCAGTCCACCGAGGAAACCCTGGTGGACACGGCCAACCTGATGGCCGAGATCTTGCGGGACGATTTCAAGGCCGGCACGCTCAGCCAGAATCGCTGGCCGCAATTGCTCCATGCCTACGGCGAGCGTCAGCCGGCGGCGACCATCTGGGGCTTGCCGAAAAACCAGGTCAGCCATCGCATCTACGTGACGGACGCCAACGGTATCGTGGTGCTCGATTCCAGTGGCGTGGCGGTGGGCCAGGATTATTCGCGCTGGAATGACGTTTATCTAACCTTGCGAGGCCATTACGGCGCCCGTTCAAGTCGCAGCGATCCGGACGATCCGGCTTCCTCGGTGATGCACGTTGGCGCACCGATCCGCGACAATGGCCGGATCATCGGCGTGGTCACCGTCGCCAAGCCCAACAGTTCGTTGCAGCCGTATGTCGACCGCACGGAGCGCCGTCTCTTGGTGTATGGCGCGGTGCTGGTTGCCTTGGGCTTGTTGCTCGGGGGCGCGCTGTCTTGGTGGCTCAGTGCGGCGTTGCGCCGTTTGACCGCCTACGCACAGGCAGTCAGCCAAGGCCGGCGGGTAGAAGTGCCGCATTATCGCGGCGGCGAATTCGAACAATTGGCGGGCGCGGTGGAACACATGCGCACCCAACTCGAAGGCAAGGCTTACGTCGAGCGCTACGTGCATACCTTGACCCACGAACTCAAGAGTCCGCTGGCGGCGATTCGCGGTGCCGCCGAACTGCTGCAAAGCGACATGCCAGCCGCCCAGCACCAGCGCTTCGTCAGCAACATCGACAGCGAAAGCGTGCGCATGCAACAGTTGATCGAGCGGCTGCTCAACCTGGCCCAGGTCGAACAGCGGCAAGGGTTGGAGGAAGTGGTCGCCGTGCCGCTGGCGGCGCTGTGGGACGAACTGCTGGAGACTCGCGGTGGCTGGATCGAGCATCGACAGTTGCGGGTCGAACGGCACCTCGCCGCTGACCTTACGTTGATGGGCGAGCCGTTCCTGTTGCGCCAGGCCTTGGGCAACCTGCTGGAAAACGCCCTGGACTTCACCCCCGAGAACGGGCTGCTGCGCATCAGTGCCGAGCGCAGCGGGAACCGCGTCGAGGTTCGCCTGTTCAATCAGGCCGAGCCGATTCCCGACTACGCCCTGCCGCGCCTGAGCGAACGCTTCTACTCCCTGCCGCGCCCGGGCAGCGGCCGCAAGAGCACCGGTTTGGGGCTTAACTTCGTGGAAGAAGTGGTGCAGTTGCATGGCGGCGAGTTCGGCATCGGCAATGTCGAGGGTGGCGTGGAAGTGGTGTTGCGGTTGCCCTGAAACCGCTTCTCCACACAATCTCCACACTTCTCCCATAAACATCCCATACAGCCACCCCAGACTCTCTCTCATTCGAACAGGGAGAGCCCCACATGAACCGCAGCCTCGCATTAAAACTGGGCATGATTGCCCTATTGATCCTCCTGCTGATGATTCCGCTGTTGATGATCAACGGCCTCATCGACGAGCGCCAGGAGCTGCGCGACGGTGTGTTGCAGGACATCGCCCGCAGTTCCAGCCACAGCCAGCAACTGATCGGGCCGATGATCGTGGTGCCGTTTCGCAAGAACGTGAAGGTCTGGAATACCAACGAGAAAACCGGGGTACGGTTCCTGGAAACCGTTGAGCAAAGTGGCGAATTGTATTTTTTACCGGAAGAATTCGAGCTCGACGGCCAGGTCCGCACTGAAACTCGTGCCCGGGGCATCTACGAAGCGCGGCTGTTCCATGCCGACAGCCGGATCGATGGCCGCTTCAAGGTGCCTGAACACTACGGTGTCGCCACCAAGGACTTTGCCGATTACCGCTTCGATGAACCGTACCTGAGCGTCGGCATCAGCGACATCCGCGGCATCGAGAACGCGCTGACCCTGACGCTCAACCAGCAGACCGTCGACTTCCTGCCTGGCTCGCGGCTCGGCTGGCTGGGGCAGGGCGTGCACGTACCGCTGCCGATGGTCACTGCCCAGGGCAGCCCCGAGCTGACCTTCGGTTTCGACCTGCGCCTGCAAGGCACTGGCGAGCTGCAGATTCTGCCGGTGGGTAAATCCACCAAGGTGCATCTGGCCGCCGACTGGCCGCACCCTAGTTTTATCGGCAACTTCCTGCCCATCAAACGCGACATCAATGAGCAGGGCTTCAGTGCCGACTGGCAGACGTCGTTTTTCTCCACCAACCTCTTGGAAACACTGCAAGCCTGTGAGCCGAGCGATGGCTGTGAAGCGTTCCGCAGCCGTGCCTTCGGTGTGAGCTTCATCGACCCGGTGGACCAATACCTCAAGACCGACCGGGCGATCAAATATGCGCTGTTGTTCGTCGCCCTGACGTTCGCCGGTTTCTTCCTTTTCGAGGTGCTCAAGAGCCTGGCGGTGCACCCGGTCCAGTACGCCTTGGTGGGCGTGGCGCTGGCATTCTTTTACCTGCTGCTGTTGTCACTCTCGGAGCACATCGGCTTCACCCTGGCGTATCTGGTATCGGCGAGTGCCTGTGTGGTGTTGATCGGGTTTTATGTTTGCCATGTGCTGCGCAGCGTGAGCCATGGGTTGGGGTTTTCGGCGGGGCTGGCGGGGTTGTACGGCTTGCTCTACGGCTTGTTGAGTGCTGAAGATTACGCACTGCTGATGGGCTCGCTGTTGCTGTTCGGCCTGTTGGGCGTGTTCATGGTGCTGACCCGTAAATTGGATTGGTATGGGGTCGGGGCGAAGCCGGCGGCAGCGATGAGCTTCGACTTGGGAGAGGTGAAATGAGCCGGTCGCTGGGGTTGCGTGAGGATCAGCGGGAGGGGGCAATATTGGTGGCGCTGATTGTTGATTTGTTTCCTTCGGATTTGTATTGGCCCATTCGCGAGCAAGCCCGCTCCCACAAATATTGCGCAGAACCTGTGGGAGCGGGCTTGCCCGCGAAGAGGCCGGTGCAGTCAGCGCAGAACTAGACCCGGGGCACTGTCTCAAGCATTGAAGGCCGCAAGCTCACCTCGGCAAACCACGCCGCCAATTGCGGGTTGGCCTTGCGCCATTCCAGATCGGGATGGCGCAAGTCCAGGTAGCCCAAGGCGCAGCCCACGCTGATGGACGCCACATCGAAATGGCACGCCAATTCGGCAATCGCCTCGGCTTCGAGCATGCCCAAGGCGCGGCGGATCTTGTCCCGCTGCGCATCGAGCCACTCGTCCCAATGTTTTTCCGCCGGGCGCAGCGCGGTTTCGTAGCGGATCATCACCGCCGCATCCATGACCCCGTCGGCCAAGGAGGCCAGGGTCAGGCGCCGCCAGCGAGCCGCGCCATCCCGAGGGATCAGCGGGTTGCCGACGTGCTGGTGGTCGAGGTAATCGAGAATCACCCGGCTGTCATGGATGACACTGCCGTTAGCCAGGCGCAGGGCCGGGATTTTGCTCAGGGGGTTGTCGTCGATGAGGACCTGATCGGGTTTGACCGGCGTGAGCAGGCTGAGCTGCAACGCCACGCGGTCCTGCTGACCGGTTTCGTGCAGCAGGACCAGCACTTTGCGAACGAAGGGCGAAGCGGGGTTGTGGAACAGCGTCATGCTGGGGGTGGACATGGCAACGTCTCGGTCAGGGGCTTGCTGCGCAGCATAGCGCGTTCATCCATGCGCAAGGCAGGCGCGACCGAGGCGAACAAGCCCGGTCGCGCGGCGCTTTAGGCGACGGGTTGAAGCACCTGTGGTGCTGGCGCCGAGGTGGTTGGTTGCTGCTTGAGCTCCCGGGCGACGGTCCAGACGATGAACGCTGCGATTACGTCGAAGATGGCCAGCAGCACGAACAGCGGGCTGTAGCCGATCTTGGTGACCATCACGCCAAACAGCAGGGTGAACGCCGCAGCGCCCAAGTAACCGAACATCCCGCCCATGCCGGTGGCGGTGGCGACTTCATTCTTGCCGAACGAGTCGGACGTGATGGCGTACAGCGCACCGGACAAGGTCTGGTGGGCAAAACCACCGACGCACAGCAGGGCGATCGCGGTGTATGGGCTGGCGACCAGGCCGATGCAGGCCGGACCGATCATGCACGAGGCGCCGAACAGCAGGACCATCTTGCGCGAGGTGAACAACGACACCTTGCAGTACTTGTGGAAGAACGGGCTCAGGTAGCCGCCCAGCACGCAGCCCAGGTCGGCGGCCAGGAACGGCAGCCAGGCGAACATCGCGATTTCCTTGATGTTCATGTGCCGCTCGGTCATCAGGTACAGCGGGATCCAGGCGTTGAACGTCTGCCAGGCCGGCTCGGAGAGGATCCGCGCACTGGCGATGGCGTAGAAGTTGCGACTGGCGATGATGCGTTTCCAGCTGCCTTTCTTCGGCGTCGGGTCTTGAAAGTGAGCTTCCTGGCCGCTGAGGATGTAGTCACGCTCGGTGTCGCCCAGGAGCTTCTGGTCGCGTGGATGCTTGTAAAAGATCAGCCAGAGGAACGTCCAGGCCACGCCCAGGCCGCCAACGATCAGGAACGCCAATTCCCAACCACTGTTCAGGATCGCCCAGACCACGAGCGGCGGAGCCAGCACGGCGCCGATCGACGAACCGATGTTGAACCAGCCGATGGCCACCGAGCGTTCCTTGGCCGGGAACCATTCGGTTGAGGTCTTTACCGCAGCCGGCAGCCCAGCGGCTTCCGTCAGGCCGAGCAGGCCACGGAAAAACGCCAGGCCTTGCCAGCCCGAAGCCATGGCCGCTGCGGCGCAGGCGATGGACCAGGCGAAAGCGAAAATGGCGAAGCCCATTTTGGTGCCGATGGCATCGATGATGTACCCGGCCACTGGCTGCATCAGGGCATAGCAGATTTGCCACGCCACGACGATGTGGGAGTACTGCTCGGTGGAGATGTTCATTTCACTCATCAGGGTGGGCGCAGCCACCGAGAGGGTATTGCGAGCCAGGTAGTTGACCATCAGGCCGGCCGTGACCAGGCCGACCATCCACCAGCGGATGCCTTTGATTTTCATCACTTCACCATCAATTATTTTTGGATTTGGCGTCGCATGTCATGTTGTAGGTTGTCGTACAACGTGCGCATTTATAGTGGCGCAATGATTAAATTGTCAACAAATATGTCAAAGCTTCGGCGATGTGTAACAACCGGCGTATCGATGGTTATCGTATGAGGAGAGAAAAGGCTGCCCCATCAGGCGAAAGGCAGCCGGATGGCTCAGCGGCGCGGGATCAACCCGCGCACCGCCAACAACGAAGGTAGGCCCAGCCCCAGCCAGCTGACGGCGTCCCACAAGCCGTCACCCAGCAGTGCGCTGAAAAGCCCGGCGGCACAGAGAACGCCGATCACCACGGGCACGCCAAATACTTTCCAGAAACTCGACTGACGTGGCTTCACGAGGCGACTCCCGCCGCGGCGGTTGCACGCTTGGCCGCTTTGCGCCGCACCAGCCACAGGTAAACGCCACTGCCCAGGACGATGATGGTCAGCACATCGAGCGTGGCCCAGAAGATCTGCATCGGCCGGCCGCCGTAGTCGCCGAAGTGCAGCGGCAGCGAGAGGCTCATGACGTCCATGTACCACGGCCGTTCGGCCACGGCGGTGACCTGGAGCGTGCTGGCATCGATCAGTACCGGTGTGAGCAAATGCGAGGTCAGGTGGGTGCTGCCTTTCATGAACACGCCGTAGTGATGCTGACTGGAAAACAGCGTGCCGGGGAAGGCGATGAAACTGGGCTCCATGCCCGGCGTGACGTCCTTGGCGATGTCGAGCAAACGGCTCGCCGGTGCCAATTGCGTCAGCGGCGGGGCGTTGCGGTAGGGTTCGACCATGGCGCTGAGGCTGTCGTTGCGCCAGGCGGCAATGATCAGGTCGGCGCATGCGGCAATGACGCCGGTAACGCCTACGGTCAGTGCCCAGACTAGCGTGACAACGCCAATCAGGTTGTGCAGATCGAGCCAGCGCAGGCGCGTGGATTTGTCCTGGCGCACCGTGGCGAACTTCAAGCGCCGCATGAACGGCAGGTACAAGACCACGCCGGAGACGATGGCAACCACGAACAACAGGCCCATGAATGCCAGCAATAACTTGCCCGGCAAACCGGCGAACATGTCCACGTGCAGGCGCAGCATGACCATCATGAAGCCGCCGTTGGCCGAGGGCATCTCCAGGGCTTCGCCGGTGCGTGCGTCGAGCATGAAGGTGTGGGAGGCGTTGGGCTCGGTGCCGGGTGTTGGCGCCATGATGGTGATGACACCGTTGGGCTCGTCCTCGTCCCAGCCAAAATACTGCACCACTTCACCCGGACGATGGGCCTTGGCTTTTTCCACCAGTTGTTGCAGGTCGAGCGGTGGCGTGTCGGCTGGCAGTTGCCGAAACTCCGGGGCGTCGCCGAGCAGGTGTTCGATTTCATGATGGAAAATCAATGGCAGCCCGGTGATTGCCAGCATCAGCAGGAACACCGTGCAGATCAGGCTGGTCCAGGTGTGGACGAAGGACCAGCGGCGGATGGTTTTGCTTTTCATGAGCGATCCGAATGCAAGAGGGCCTCGATGCCTGAGCCCCGTCAGTCAAGCCGCGAAACCTGTGGGAGCGAGCTTGCTCGCGAAAGCGGTGTGCCAGACAACATCAATGTTGACTGTTACGCCGTCTTCGCGAGCAAGCTCGCTCCCACAGGGATTTCATTTGACTGACAGGTCTCGGGTACAGATGTCCTCAAAAGGTTTTGCAAATGCTAACCGTTTACCATTTGTAATTCACACTGGCGACGACGTTGCGCTGGTCGCCGTAGTAGCAATAGAAACCGTCGCAGGTGGACAGGTAGTCCTTGTTGAAAACGTTCTTCGCGTCCACCGCCACCGTGACGCCCTGGAGCGTCTTGTTCAAACGGCCCAGGTCGTAATGGGCCGAGGCGTCGTACACGGTGTATGAGCCGACATGGCCCCAATCGGTGTTGGTGGTGTTGCCGTAGGTGTCGCCGACGTATCGCACACCGGCACCCACACCGAAGCCATCCAGCGGACCGTTGTGCCAGGTGTAGTCGGCCCAGGCGGTGGCTTGGTTGCGTGGCACCTGGGCCATGCGCTTGCCTTTCTCTGCCGCGGTACCCTTGGTGATTTCGCTGTCGTTGTAGGTGTAGGAACCGATGAGCTTCAGGTTGTCGGTCACGTCGCCCGAGGCTTCCAGCTCCAGGCCGCGCACTTGAACCTCACCCACTTGGCGGGTGACGTTGTTTTCGGTCACCGAGTTGTTTTTCTGGGTCAGGTCGAACACTGCTGCTGTCAGCAAAGTCTTGGTGCCTGGAGGCTGGTACTTGATGCCGGCCTCGTACTGTTCGCCTTCGGTCGGCTTGAATGCTTCGGTGCTGGTGACAACCGAGCCTGCCGCTGCCTGGAACGACTGGGCGAAGGAAATGTAAGGCGTCACACCATTGTCGAAGACGTAGCTCAGCGCGGCGTTACCGCTGAATTTCTTGTCGCGCTGGGTGTTGGTCGCATCGTTCTGGTTGTGGAACACGGTGCCGGTGTGAATCCAATCTTCACGGCCGCCCAGGGTCAGGCGCCAGTTGTCCAAGGCGATCTGATCCTGGATATACAGGCCGGTCTGGTTGGTTTTCTGGTTGTAGTCATACATGTCGAAGAACTGGACGTTGGAGAAGTCCTGGCCGTAGCTCGGGTTATTGACGTTGCTGGTTGGCACGCCGCCCGACCCCCACCGCCAACGGGCGTTGCTGTTGGAGCGCTGGTGGTCCAGGCCCAGCAACAACGTATGGTCCAAGGCCCCGGTTTCAAAATCGGCCTGGAAGTTGTTATCCACCGCGAACTGGCTGATGTCCTCATCAACGATGCTGGCGCTGCGTTTCACGGTGCCATCGGCGCTCACGGATTCGTCCGGACCGTCCGGCCAGAACGAGCCGCCGGCGGAGATGCCCTGGAACGACAGATCGCTCTTGGTATAACGCAAGTTCTGGCGGAACTGCCAGGTGTCGTTCAAGCGATGCTCGAAGTTGTAGCCCAGTGCGTAATAGGTGCGGTCGTAGTATTCCCAATCCGGATCACCCAGGTTCTTGTGATGGGAAATCTTGCCGGCCGGCGAGGACAGCTTGGTGCCTTGCAACGGCAGGAATTGGCCGGTGATACCGGTGTCGTCGCGGGTGTACTGGGACAGGAAGGTCAGGCGGGTGTCTTCGTTGATATTCCAGGTCAGGCTCGGGGCGATGTTGTAGCGCTTGTCCGGAATGTGGTCGACCTGGGAATTGCTGTCGCGCACGGTGCCGCTGATTCGATAGAGGAACTGGCCTTCGTCATCGACCTTGCCGGTGCTGTCGAAATTGATCTGCTTGTGCTCGTAGCTGCCGGCCTGCAGTTCGACTTCGTTGCTGCTTTCGACTTGTGGGCGACGACTGACCATGTCGAGCATGCCGCCCGGTGGCGTCTGGCCGTAGACCGAAGACGCCGGGCCGCGCAGCACGGCGATGCGCTCAAGGTTCCAGGGCTCGATTTTCGGCGTGATGTAGTTGCCCCTGGGCAATGGCAGGCCATCGAGGAACTGGGTCGGCACGAAACCACGCACCAACAGCCAGTCATTACGTGAGTCCGAGCCGTAGCCGCTGCTCTGCACGCCGGCGGTGTAGCGCAGGGCGTCATTGAGGTTGAGGACGGAGCGGTCTTCCATCTGCTGGCGCGTGACCACGGAAACCGAGCGGGGCAGTTCGACGATCGGCGTATCGGTCTTGGTGCCGGCGGCAGTGCGGGTGGCGGCGTAACCTTCGGACGGGCTCCACGCGGTTTCGCTGACGCCAGCGCCGATCACGCTGGTTTCCGGCAAGGCCATCACGCCTTCCGGTACTGCCACCAGGCTGTAGGTGCCGGCGCTGCTTTGTTCCAGTTGCAGGCCGGTACCGCGCAGGGCCTGGCGCAACGCGCCCGTGGCGTCGAACTGACCTTGGACCGGCGCCGAGGTTTTACCCGAAGCCAGGGACGGGTTCAGGCTCAGGGCGAGGCCGGCCTGGCTGGCGATCTGGTTCAAGGTGCTGGCCAGTGGCGCGGCGGGCAGGTTGTAGGCGCGCATGCTGGAAGCCTGTTCGGCAGCCACCAGCGGGCTGCTGGCGAGCGGAACGGCAAAGGCAATGGCGACGGCCAATAGGCTGGGGCGCAACAGGTTGTCTAGCGGACGGGACATATGGCGGCTCCTGAATGGAAATATTTCTCAATTGCCTCAGTGCCGGACGAAAATTGAAAAGTGATAGGGCTGGATGAAAATAATTTAGATTTAGTTTTTGGATCGGCTTGGGTTTTGTTTTGTGTGGGGTGGCCTCTTCGCGAGCAAGCTCGCTCCCACACTGACCGAGCCGCCCGCAATTCCCTGTGGGAGCGAGCCTGCTCGCGAAGGCTGACTGCCTGACACAACATTGCTCAGCGCTTGGCCTCGGTCCTGGGCCCCACCACCACCCACCACCGTGTGTGATGCTCGACCTGCACTGGCAAGGTCGGCAGCAGCGCCATCAGGGCCAGGTCGGTGTCGTGCAACGGAAAGCTGCCGGTGATCCGTAAATCCGCCACTTGCGGCTCGACGCCCAGGTATCCGCGCCGATAGCGCCCCAATTCGTGAACCAGATCTTCAAGGCGCGCGTTGTCCACCACCAACATGCCGCGGGTCCAGGCATCGGCGCCGGGGTTCAAGGCAAGGGTCGGGCCGAGACCGTCGTGGCGCATCAGCACCTGTTGGCCTTCGCGCAGGATCTGCTCGGCGTCGGTCGCCTGCGGGTGTGCCGCCACCGCCGATTTCAATACGCTCAGGCGTGTGCCTTCCTCCTCGCGCTTGACCAGGAACCGCGTGCCCAGGGCACGCATGCTGCCGTCGCGAGTCTCGACGATAAAGGGACGCGGGTCGTTGTGACCGGTCTCCACAAGAATCTCGCCTTCTTGCAGGACGATGCGCCGCTGCTTGTCATCGAAGCGCACATCCAAGGCACTGTGGGTATTGAGGTTGATCAGCGTGCCGTCGGCCAAGCGCAAGGTGCGTTGCTCGCCCGTGGCGGTGCGCTGATCGGCCAGCCAGTATTCCAATGGCACGTAGCGGTCCCCGGCAAACAGCGCCAAGCCGATGACTGCAACCATAGTGGCCAGGCCGCTGCCGACCTTGCGCACCCGGCGCCTGATGCTCGCCCGCGATTGCAGCAACGCGGCCCGCGCCGGCCCGCTGGCGACGCTGAAACGCTGGTCAAGCATGCCCAGCTGCCGCCAGGCCCGGGCGTGCTCTTCATCGGCGGCGTGCCAGCGGGCGAACGCTTCACGCTCCTGGGCGCTGCCAGAGTCAAGCGATAGCTGCCAGGCAATCGCGGCCTCCAGGACGCTGGCCGAGACCGGTTTGGCGTGGGCGGGGTTCATGTGGGCTCACCGTAGAGGGCGATGTAGCACTGACGAATGCCCTGGGCCAGGTATTGCCGTACCCGCGGCACCGAGACCCCCAGGCGCTCGGCAATTTCGGCGTGGCCGAGGCCGTCGAGGCGGTTATAGAGGAAGGCTGCGCGGGCTTTGCTGGACAATTTTCCGAGCAAGCGATCGATCGCCTTGAGGTCTTCGAGGATCAGTTGCTGTTCTTCCACGGACGGCTGTTCGCTTTCAGGGATCAGCATCAGTTCGGTGAGATAAGCCTGCTCCAACGCTGCCCGACGGAAATGGTCGAACAACAACCCTTTGGCGATCGCCACCAGGAACGCGCGGGGCTCGCGGGGCGCCGTCAGTTCTTGCCGGCCGAGCAGGCGCACGAAGGTGTCCTGGCTCAGGTCTTCGGCCCGCTGTGCACACGCCACATTGCGCCGCAACCATGCCAATAGCCAACCGCGATGGTCACGGTACAACGCACCAACCAGATCACTGTGGGGGCTAGGGATTGACGACACGGAGCATCACCGACGTTTTAAGTAACGAGAATTGTTCGCGATTGTGGCAGAGGCGGGGGAAAGAAAGCAATTGGCGCTGGTCGGGCGGTGTTGCATGACGCTGTGCTCATGTGGGAGCGGGCTTGCTCGCGAAGACGGCTGCACACTCACCATCGACGCAAGCTGACCCACCGCTTTCGCGAGCAAGCCCGCTCCCACAAAAGCTCGGTATTCGTAAATTTCAGGTTAAAGCGAAGGCGCCTGCTGTCGGCGTTTCCATTGGCCCAGCCGCTGTTGCAGCTCAAGCGGGCTCTGGATTTGCTGCTGGCGCGCGCGGCTGAACAGGATCAGCGCCAGTTCGGCGGTGGCCAGGGCGTCGGCGCTGGCGTTGTGACGGTCGAAGACTTGCAGCTTGAACCAGTCGATCCACTCATCCAGGCCAGCCTTGCGCAGGTTGGCCTGGGGGCAAAGCATCGGGGCCAGGTCAGCCACGTCCAGGAACGGATGCTGCAAGCGGTAACCCAAATAATCCTTCAATGCCCGCCCGAGCATGTGAGAGTCGAACGGCGCATGGAACGCCAGCAGCGGGCTATCGCCCACAAACGCCATGAACGCCAACAGCGCCTCGGCCGGATTGCTGCCGGCGGCGATGGCGCTGGGCGCCAGGCCGTGGATCAACACACTGGGCCCCAGTTTCTGCTTGTCGCACTGCAAGGTGCGTTCGAATTGCTGGCTGAAATCGATGGCGCCGTCCTCGATGACCACTGCGCCGATGGACAGCACTTGATCCTTGTTCAGGTTCAGCCCGGTGGTTTCCAGGTCCAGCACCACCCAGCGCTGTTCCCGCAGGCTGCACTCACCCAGCGGCGTGGGCGCGGGCAGACGCTCCAGGTGCTGCTGCAAGCCGTCGGGCAGCGTCGGCTGGGCCGGGCGCAGCCAGGAAAACAGGCTCACAGCTGGTACCTCAGCGTCAGGCTGCTTTGCAGGCGTTGGGCCTGGCGCAGGGATTCGCGCAGGATACGTCGATCCAAGTGATTGAGGCTCTCGGGGTCGACGCGATTGGAATAGGGCAGGTTCTCGCGGGTCTGCAGCTGATGTTGCTGCATGCGGGTCTGCTGGATGAAGTGATAGGCCTCTTCGTAAGCCGCGCCGTCCAGGGGCTCGATCACTTCCTTGATGACCAGTTGCCGCAAACGTTCCAGGGTGTTGTTGGCTTCGATGCCATTGGCCAGCGCCAACAGGCGAGCCCCGTCGACGAAGGGCGTCAGGCCTTGCACTTTCAGGTCGAGGGTTGCCTTCTCGCCGTTCTTGCGACTCAGCACGAAATCCCTGAAGCGTCCCACCGGTGGGCGATGACGCAGCGCGTTTTCAGCCATCATGCGCTGGAACAAACGGTTATCGGCGACTTGTTCAAGAAGCTGCTGGCGCAATTGCTCACAGCCCTGTTCGTCGCCCCAGACCACTCGCAAGTCGAAATAGATGCTTGAGCCCAGCAGGTTTTCCGGCGTCGCTTCACGGATGAATGCCGCAAAGCGCCGGGCCCATTCGGCACGGGACAGGCACAGCTCGGGATTGCCGGCCATGATGTTGCCCTTGCACAAGGTGAAGCCGCACAAAGCCAGGCTCTGGTTGATCTGCTGAGCGATGGGCAACAAAACACCACGGATCTGCGCCGCATGGGCCGCGTCTCGTGCCTCGAAAATGATGCCGTTGTCCTGATCGGTGTGAAGGGTTTGCTCGCGCCGGCCTTCGCTGCCGAAACACAGCCAACTGAAGGGCACGCCCGGGTCGCCCTTGTCGGCCAGGGTCAACTCGATGACCCGGCATACGGTGTGGTCGTTGAGCAGTGTGATGATGTGGGTGATCTGGGTCGACGACGCCCCGTGGGCCAGCATGCGCTCCACCAATTGACCGATCTCGCCGCGCAGGGCCACGAGGTTTTCCACCCGTGGGGCGCTGCGGATGGTCCGGGCCAGGTGCACCAGGTCGACACGCTGCAGGGAAAACAGATCGCGCTCCGACACCACGCCACACAGGCGCTGTTCCTTGACCAGGCAGACGTGGGCGATATGACGCTCGGTCATGGCGATGGCCGCATCAAAAGCGCTGTGGTCCGGCGAGAGGAAAAAGGGTGCCTGGGTCATGTGCTCGGCAATGGCCTGGGAAAAATCCCCCGAGCCGTCGGCCACCACCTGCCGCAAGTCGCGCAGGGTAAAAATCCCCACCGGTGCTTTCTGTTCATTGACCACGACGATGCTGCCGACTTGTTGTTCATGCATCAGTTTCACGGCTTCACGCAGGGGCGTTTCGGGGCTGCAACTCACCGGGTGACGCATCGCCAGCTCACCCAATCGGGTATTGAGCGAGTACTGCGTGCCCAAGGTTTGGGCCGATTTCTGCTGAACCTGTTGGTTGACCTGGTCGAGCAGGCTGCTGACCCCGCGCAGGGCGAAGTCGCGGAAGGGGCCGGACAATGCGAACAGCTTGATGAAGGCCGGCTTGTTCAGTTGCAGGCAGAAGGTATCTTCGCCAGCCAGGTGCTCGGTGCGTGTGGCGCGCTCGCCCAGCAGCGCGGCAAGAGGGAAACATTCGCCGGTGGTGATCTCGAAGGTGGTCTCGGTGCCACCCTTGGCCGTATGGGGACGCTCGCCCACCACGCGGCCCTGCTTGACGATGTAAAAGTGTTCCACCGGGCCGTCGGCCGGTTTGATGATGCTTTCACCCGTGGCGTAGAAGCGCAGCAGGCATTGCTCCACCAGATAAGCCAAGTGGGCATTTTCCATTTGATTGAACGGGGGGAACCGCTGGAGAAATTGCAGCGTGCCCTGGATGTTTTGCAACACCGCAGTTTTTCCTGCCTGGATGAAGGCGTCCGCTTTTTTCATAACCTGCGCAGTCTTTTTCGAATTTTTGTGGTCGGATCTGTTCGCTCATGGTCGGCTCCTGAGCGCGGGGTGCCCATTGGACGTAAGTCTAGGTCGCCGCAAAGAGCCGCCACCGCGGAAAAAACCCAGGTTTGAACGTGGAAAAAACTTCATTGATTGTTCTTGGAAAAAAATCCGACGAAGTGCACATTGAAGCGCCGCAGAACGATGTCTGACCACTGTGCCAGGGGATCGATTTTATAGAACGTAGAGAGCACCATGCCCGACCACGATATTTTGAGTGACGCCGAGCGCGAGGCGCTGAGTGCCGTCATGCTGGAACCTGACCTGCCGCCACAGCGCGTCTTGATCGTCGATGACGACAAGGACGCCCGCGAGCTGCTGTCAGAGATTCTGGCGCTGGACGGTATTCACTGCATGACCGCCGCCAGCGGTGAAACAGCACTCAAGATGCTGGAAACCAAGCCTTCGATCGGCCTGCTGATCACCGATTTACGCATGGGCAATGTCGATGGCCTGGAACTGGTGCGGCTGGTGCGCGAATCCGAACGGGCCGCGCTGCCGATCATCATCGTGTCCGGCGATGCCGACGTGAAGGACGCCATCGAGGCCATGCACCTGAGCGTGGTGGACTTTTTGCTCAAGCCGATCGATACCGAGAAGCTGCTCGGGTTGGTCAAGCATGAGTTGGGGATGGATCTGTAGCCTGCATCCCATTGTGCAAGGCTGTTGTGGCGAGGGAGCTTGCTCCCGCTCGACTGCGCAGCAGTCGCAAGTCAGTCAATGAGGTTTCGGATGCTGGGGAAAGGGGGCTGCTTCGCAGCCCAGCGGGAGCAAGCTCCCTCGCCACAAAAAGCACTATTGCCCAATAAAAAAAAGCCCTGATCTTTCGATCAGGGCTTTTTGCGTTTCATCACTACCGCTCAATCACAACCCATTGGCTGCCTTGAACTCGCGACGACGACGGTGCAGCACCGGCTCGGTGTAGCCGTTAGGCTGCTTCGTGCCTTCGATCACCAGTTCGACCGCCGCCTGGAAGGCGATATTGCTGTCGAAGTCTGGCGCCAGCGGACGATATAGCGGGTCGCTGGCGTTCTGGCGGTCCACCACCGGCGCCATGCGCTTGAGGCTTTCCATAACCTGGTCCTGCGTGACGATGCCGTGGCGCAGCCAGTTGGCGATGTGCTGGCTGGAAATACGTAGCGTCGCACGGTCCTCCATCAAGCCGACGTCATTGATGTCCGGCACTTTCGAACAACCGACGCCCTGGTCGATCCAGCGCACCACATAGCCAAGGATGCCCTGGGCATTGTTGTCCAGTTCGTTCTTGATCTGCTCGGGCGTCCAGTTCGGATTGACGGCCAGCGGGATGGTCAGGATGTCGTCCACCGAAGCGCGGGTGCGCTTGGCCAGTTCGGCCTGGCGGGCGAACACGTCGACCTTGTGGTAGTGCAACGCGTGCAGCGCGGCGGCGGTGGGCGAAGGAACCCAGGCCGTATTGGCGCCGGCCAGCGGATGAGCGATTTTCTGTTCGAGCATCGCCGCCATCAAATCCGGCATGGCCCACATGCCCTTGCCGATTTGTGCGCGACCTTGCAGGCCAGTGCTCAAGCCGATGTCGACGTTCCAGTTCTCGTAGGCGCCGATCCACTTCTCGGCCTTCATGTCGGCCTTGCGCACCATCGGGCCGGCTTCCATGGAGGTGTGGATCTCATCGCCGGTACGGTCGAGGAAGCCAGTGTTGATGAACACCACGCGCTCGCTGGCGGCCTTGATGCAAGCCTTGAGGTTGACCGTGGTACGGCGCTCCTCGTCCATGATCCCGACCTTGAGGGTGTTGCGTGGCAGGTTCAGCACGTCTTCGACGCGGCCGAACAGCTCGTTGGTGAACGCGGCTTCTTCCGGCCCGTGCATCTTCGGCTTGACGATGTACACCGAGCCGGTGCGGCTGTTGCGCCGGGTGGTGTTGCCGTTGAGGCTGTGGATGGCTGCCAGGCTGGTGATCAAGCCGTCGAGAATGCCTTCCGGCACTTCGTTGCCCTGCTTGTCCAAGATGGCGTCGATGGTCATCAGGTGGCCGACGTTGCGCACGAACAGCAGCGAACGGCCGTGCAGTGTCACGCTCGAACCGTCGGCTGCGGTGTATACGCGGTCGGCGTTCATGGTGCGGGTAAAGGTCTGGCCGCCCTTGGCGACTTGTTCCGAGAGGTCGCCCTTCATCAGGCCGAGCCAGTTGCGGTAGATCACCACTTTGTCATCGGCATCGACGGCGGCGACCGAGTCTTCGCAGTCCATGATGGTGGTCAGCGCGGCCTCCATCAGGATGTCTTTGACGCCGGCGGCATCGGTCTGGCCGACTGGGGTGCTGGCATCGACCTGGATTTCGAAGTGCAAGCCGTTGTGCTTCAGCAGCACCGCGCTCGGGGCCGAGGCATCGCCCTGGAAACCGATCAGTTGGGCATCGTCGCGCAGACCGCTGTTGCTGCCGCCCTTGAGGGTGACCACCAGTTTGCCGTCGACGATTTTGTAAGCGCTGGAGTCGACATGGGAGCCGGCTGCCAGGGGCGCCGCTTCATCGAGGAAGGCGCGGGCGAAGGCGATGACCTTGTCGCCGCGAACCTTGTTGTAGCCTTTGCCTTTCTCCGCACCATCGGCTTCGCTGATGGCATCGGTGCCGTACAGGGCGTCGTACAGCGAACCCCAGCGGGCGTTCGAGGCGTTGAGGGCGAAGCGGGCATTCATCACCGGCACCACCAACTGCGGGCCGGCCATGCGGGCGATCTCGTCATCGACGTTTTGGGTCGAGGCCTGGAAGTCCGCCGCTTCTGGCAGCAGGTATCCGATGTCTTGCAGGAAGGCTTTGTAAGCCACGGCGTCGTGGGCCTGGCCGGCACGGGCCTGGTGCCAGGCATCGATGCGCGCCTGGAAGTCGTCGCGTTTGGCGAGTAGGGCTTTGTTCTTCGGCGCCAGGTCGTGGATGACCTTGTCGGCACCGGCCCAGAACGCGTCGGCGGTCAGGCCGGTTCCGGGGATGGCTTCGTTATTCACGAAGTCGAACAGGACTTTGGCGACCTGCAGGCCACCGACTTGAACGTGTTCAGTCATTGCTTGCCTCACTCTGCTCAGCTATTTCGCTTTTCAGCTCTTCGATTTTGACAATGAAGCCTCGGGACATTTAAACCACAAACCCCGGAACCAGTACATGCCATCGCTGGCGGCTGGGTGGGTCCTATCACGGCGTTAAGCCTTGCTGACGGGGCTTTTCAGGGATGCGACTGCGCCTTGGCAGACATCGGTCCAACGTTATGTAGTGCGCGCTGCGGCATACTACATGATCAGTTGCGGTTGTGAAAATTAGACTAATTGCGTCGTTCCGCGACCGACTAAAGCAGTACAGTCACGACGCGGTAGCGGATGTTCTCAAAAAAACGGATCATTGTTCCAGATAAATCTAATTAATGTACACATTTACCGTGGCGAGGGAGCTTGCTCCCGCTGGAGTGCGAAGCGCTCCCCTATTTAGGGGGGCTACTGCGTAGCCCAGCGGGAGCAAGCTCCTCGCCACGAAAGCAGGGCGGTGCCGATTCATGGCTTGCCTATACTGTTTCTTCCACAACGAGAGGGCTATGCCATGGACCATCTGGTCATCACTGTTTTCGCCCCGGACCGGCCCGGGCAGGTCGAGCGCATCGCTGATTGCATCGCCGAGCACGGCGGTAACTGGCTGGAAAGTCGCATGTCGCGCCTGGCTGGGCAGTTTGCCGGGATCTTGCGCCTGAGCGCCCCGGCCGAATCCCATGAAGAGTTGATTGAAGCCTTGCAGGGGCTATCGGCCCACGGCATTCGCGTGTTGATTGCCGAAAGCGCAGTGGCAGAATCCTGCAGTTGGAAACCCATCACTATGGAATTGGTGGGTAACGATCGTCCTGGCATCGTGCGTGACATCACTCGTTTGCTGAGCGAGCAGGGCGTGAACGTCGAGCGGTTGGTGACTCATGTTCGGCCG
This sequence comes from Pseudomonas sp. Q12-87, assembly GCF_001269755.1. Classification (NCBI taxonomy): domain Bacteria; kingdom Pseudomonadati; phylum Pseudomonadota; class Gammaproteobacteria; order Pseudomonadales; family Pseudomonadaceae; genus Pseudomonas; species Pseudomonas sp. Q12-87. Next base: position 355,748 of record NZ_LHVI01000004.1, read on the forward strand.
GCACCGATGAGCAGTGAGTTGCTGTTTCACGCCGAAGCGATCCTGGGCGTGCCGTTGACTCTTTCGCTGGACACCTTGCAGGAGCGCCTGGAAACCCTGGCCGATGAATTGATGGTGGAGCTCAAGATCAGCGACGAAGCGTGACCCAGGTTATCCAAGGAAAACCATCGCCTGCCTGTGGATAACCTGTAGAGACTCCGCGCCAGCCCACGTCCGCCGGGCCTCAGCGAGCGATGATCAAAAAAACATCAGTTTTCAAGGGCTTGTGCACAAACGGCGGGGATCAGGTTGTGGATAACCTTGGGAAGGATCGATGCAGGCCACGCTAGCCGTTGCCTGCAGAGGGTTGGGTGTTTTTTGATCAGCTGCGGCGGCGCATGCTGATCACCGCGTCGATGCTGTACACCGCAAGCCCGGCCCAGATAAACAGGAACGCCACCAACGTGCTGGACGACAAATGCTCGCCGAACAGCATCACGGCGAGCAGCAGCACCAGCGTCGGCGCGATGTACTGGAGAAAGCCGATGGTAGTGTAGGGTAAATGCCGTGTTGCGGCGTTGAAACACACCAACGGCACCAGCGTCACGGGGCCGGCCGCCACCAGCCACCAGGCTTCGGAAGTGGTCCAGAAAGCTGCCTGGGCACTGGTGGCCGTCGGGTTGAACAGCAACCAGGCAATGGCGATAGGCACCAGCATCCAGGTTTCCACCACCAGCCCCGGCAAAGCCTTGACCGGCGCCTGCTTGCGGATCAAGCCATAGAAACCGAAGGTCAGCGCCAACACCAGCGACACCCACGGCAGGCTGCCCACTTGCCAGACCTGCTGCGCCACGCCGACCGCCGCCAACACGACCGCCAGCCATTGCATGCGTCGCAGCCGCTCGCCCAGCAGCAGCATGCCCAACAATACGTTCACCAGCGGGTTGATGTAGTAACCCAGGCTGGCTTCGAGCATGCGTTCGTTATTCACCGCCCAGACGTAGGTCAGCCAGTTGGCGGCGATCAGCGTGCCGCTCAAGGCCAGGATCGCCAGGCGACGCGGATTGTCCCGCAGCTCGCGCCACCAGCCCGGGTGCTTCCAGACCATCAGCAACGCCGCGCCGAACAGCGCCGACCACAGCACCCGATGGATGATGATTTCCACGGAGGGCACGCTGGCGATGGCTTTGAAATAGATCGGGAACAGGCCCCAGATGATATAGGCGCTCAGGCCCAGGATGTACCCGCGACGCGGGTTGGCGGCTTGCATGCAGAGTCCTTGCTTAGGCAGCTAACAAAGGTGTGATTGTAAGGAGATTTGTCAGGTTGTGCTGCGAACCTTTGTAGGCATCTTGGCCCACCGAGGATTCATCTGTGGGAGCGGGCTTGCTCGCGAAGGCGGTGTGTCAGTCGACATGAGTTCTGAATGTCACTCCGCCTTCGCGAGCAAGCCCGCTCCCACAAGGGGTTTGCTGCAGCTTGATCAAAACAACTTCAACGGCTCTTCATTCAGCGCCGCCAATTGTTCGCGCAGCGCCAATACCTGGTCGCCCCAGTACCGTTCGCTGCCGAACCACGGGAAGCTGCGAGGGAAGGCCGGGTCATCCCAGCGCCGTGCCAGCCAGGCGCTGTAATGCATCAGGCGCAAGGCCCGCAGCGGTTCGATCAATGCCAGCTCTCGCGGGTCGAAGTCGTGGAACTCTTGATAACCGTCCATCAGTTCCGACAATTGCCCGAGGCATTCCTGGCGATCACCCGCAAGCATCATCCACAAATCCTGCACCGCCGGACCCATGCGGCAATCGTCGAGGTCGACGATGTGGAACACCTCGTCGCGGCACATCATGTTGCCGGGATGGCAGTCGCCGTGCATGCGGATGTTTTTGTGGGGCGTGGCGGCGTAGACCTCCTCGACACGCTTGAGCAGGTCCCGTGCCACTGACTCGTAGGCTGGCAGCAGGCTGCGCGGTACGAAACCGCTTTCGAGCACGGTGGCAAGCGAGTCGTGGCCGAAATTTTTAACGCCCAGTGCCTCGCGATGCTCGAACGGGCGACTGGCGCCCACCGCGTGCAGGCGCCCGAGCAATTGCCCGAGGCGATAGAGCTGGTCAAGGTTGCCCGGTTCCGGCGCGCGGCCACCGCGACGGGGAAACAGCGTGAATCGAAACCCGGCATGTTCGTGCAGGCTGGCGCCGTTATGAATCAATGGCGCGACTACCGGCACTTCGCAATCGGCCAGCTCGAAGGTAAAGCGGTGTTCTTCCAGGATCGCTTCGTCGGTCCAGCGCTGCGGGCGATAGAACTTTGCAATCAGCGGCTCGGCGTCTTCGATGCCGACCTGATAGACGCGGTTCTCGTAGCTGTTGAGAGCCAGCACACGGGCGTCGCTCAGGAAGCCAATGCTTTCAACGGCATCGAGCACCAAATCGGGCGTGAGGGTTTCAAACGGATGGGACATGCTGACTCCTGCGCAGCGGCAGGGCTGCCGCGTCCGGCCCAGCATGGTAGCGCAAAGCAGACTGGATTGATTGGTGTGACTTGCACAGGACTATGTGGCGAGGGAGCTTGCTCCCGCTTGGGTGCGAAGCGCCCATAAAGATGGGGTCGCTGCACAACCCAGCGGGAGCAAGCTCCCTCGCCACAAAGTGTCATGCCCCCGGCCCAAACCAGTATCAGGCGCCGATGACCCCGCCATCTTCCCGAGTAATCACCATCACCGAAGACCGCGGCTTGCCGTTGGGCAGATGCTCGGGGAAGGTCGAACCGCCGTTTTCCCCAGGATGCTGGATCCCGACGAACAAGGCCTTCTGGTCCGGCGCGAAACTGATCCCGGTCACTTCACAACCCACCGGCCCGACCATGAAGCGGCGGATCTCACCGCTGTTGGGGTCGGCACACAGCATCTGGTTGTTGCCCATGCCGGCAAAGTCCCCGGCATTGCTGACGTCGCCGTCGGTGAGGATCCACAGCCGGCCGGCCTTGTCGAAGCCCAGGCCGTCCGGGCTGTTGAACATGTTCTGCGGGTTGATGTTGGACGAACCGGCCTTCGGCGTGCCGGCGTGTACCGTCGGGTTGCCGGCGACCACGAACAGGTCCCAGTCGAAGGTCTTGGCTGCGTGATCGTCGCGGTCGGTGCGCCAGCGCAGGATCTGGCCGTAGACGTTCTTGGCCCGGGGGTTCGGCCCGCCCACCGGCTGGCCGTCTTCGCCGCGCTTGGCGTTGTTGGTCAGGGTGCAGTAGACCTGGCCGTCTTTCGGGCTGACCACGATCCATTCCGGACGGTCCATGCGCGTGGCGCCCACGGCGCTGGCGGCCAGGCGTGCATGAATCAATATCTGCGCCTGGTCGGCGAAACCGCTGCTGGCGTCCAGGCCATTCTTGCCGTGGGTCAGCTCGATCCACTGGCCCTTGCCCTTGGGGTGGTCCGGGTTGCTGTCACCGGCGTCGAAGCGCGCCACGTACAAGGTGCCATGGTCCAAGAGGTTGCGATTGGCCTTGGCATTGCGGTGGTTGATGCGCTCGCGGCTGACGAATTTGTAGATGAATTCACCGCGTTCGTCGTCGCCCATGTACACCACGGCACGACCGTCATTGGTCTGGGCCAGCGCTGCGTTTTCATGTTTGAAACGGCCTAGGGCGGTGCGTTTGACCGGCGTGGACTCCGGATCGAACGGATCGATTTCCACCACCCAGCCGTGGCGATTGAGTTCGTTGGGGTTCTTTGCCAAGTCGAAGCGCGGGTCGAACAGGTGCCAGTTGATGTCGCGGCTGGTGACGGTGGCGCCGTAGCGTTTCTGCGCCTCGTCGAACTGCAGGTCGGCCTTGCTGCTGCCGAAGCAGTCGGTGAAATTTTCTTCGCAGGTCAGGTAAGTGCCCCACGGTGTCATGCCGTTGGCGCAGTTCTGAAAGGTCCCCAGCACTTTCTTGCCACTCTTGTCGGCGCTGGTTTTCAGCAGCTCGTGACCGGCCGCCGGGCCCCGCAGGCGAATCGGCGTGTTGCCGTGGATCCTGCGGTTGTAGCGCGATTGCTGGACGAACTGCCACTGGCCGCGACGACGCTCGACCTCGATCACCGACACGCCTTCACTGGCCTGGGCCTTGCGCACGTCTTCAGCTGACTGCGGCTGGCCGCCATGGGCAAAGAGGTAGCGGTAATTGGTGTATTCGTTGTTGATCGCCATCAGCGCCCGGTTGTTGTCACCGGGGAACGGGAACAGGCTCATGCCGTCGTTGTTGTCGCCGAATTGCATCTCCTGCGCGCGTGCCGTGCCGTTGCCGCTGGGGTCGAACGCCGGTGCGTTTTTTTGCAGCGGCTGGCCCCAACTGATCAGCACCGAGGATTTATAACCTGGCGGCAGCGTGAGGGTGTCGGTCGTGGCGGCGGCGATGCCGTCGAAGCCCAGCAGCCTGCTGTTGCCCTCGCTCACGGCGGCGGCCAGCACGCTGCGACTCAGCAGGTTGCCGCCGAGGAACATCGCCGCGCCGCACAGGGCGCCGGCGCTGATGAATCCACGGCGGCTCAGGCCGACGATTTTTTCCAGGTCGGTGGATTGGTTTTCTTCTAATAGGCTCATCTCAGGCTCCCTGCAGGTTTTGGCAGTCACCATAAAGCGGGTCGATGAAACTATTGTTGCAGCGCGCTACAGCGGCGTGCCGAGCAGCACATTCGTGGGGGAAAACTCCACTTGCACCGCCGAACCGTCGCGCAGTTTTCGTTCGCGCAGTTCAAGCGGGTCCGCCAGGGCGCACAGCGTCTGGCCATTGGGCAGGCCGATACGCACTTCGCTGGGGCCATTTTCGGCGGCGCAGACTTGCTCGATCGTTCCTCGCAGCGAATTGATGGCCGATCTTGCCGACGGTTCGGCGGGGTGCAACTCCAGCCAGCCGGCCTTGATCAGTGCCACCACTTCGGTACCGATGGTCAGTTCCAGGCGCACGGTGCTGTCGTGGGTGATCTGGGCTTCGATGATCAAGCCCCGAGCCAGCTCCAGGCGTACCCGGTCGTTGTGTCCCTGTGCCTCGATGGCGAGGATTTTGCCGTGCAATTGATTGCGCGCGCTGGTGCGCAGCATGAGGCGGCCTAGCAGGCCCAGGTCATTGGCATCTTCACTGGCCTCCAGCAGCTGGGCCTGCAAGGTTTGCAAGCGTTGATACAGGCGCAGGACGCGTTGCCCTTCTTCCGACAGCTTGGCGCCGCCACCCCCCTTGCCGCCGACGCTGCGCTCCACCAAGGGTTGGTCCGCCAGGTTGTTCAACTCATCGATGGCATCCCAAGCGGCCTTATAGCTCAAGCCCGCGCTCTTGGCGGCGCGAGTGATGGAGCCCTGTTCGGCGATGTGCTGCAACAGGGCGATGCGTTGTGGACGCCGGACGATGTGTTGGGTCAGGAGCGTGGGCAATGACATGACGGACAACTGCGGCAAGGGACGATGAGCGGACGTTGGCGCCTTGGACGCGGCGCGTCAAGCCGGCTCGCCGGGTTTTGGCGTGCGTGCCAGGCAATACACGTCGACCCGCGCGGCACCGGCTTCGCGCAGCAAACGGGCCAGCGCCTGGGCGGTGGCGCCGGTGGTGAGCACATCGTCCACCAGCGCCAAGTGTAGATTTTGCGCCGACGCGTTCGGGGCCAAGGCGAAGGCCTGGCACAGGTTCCGCTGCCGGGCTTTGGCATCGAGTGCCTGTTGGGCAGGGGTGTCCTGGGTACGTCGCAGCAGGGTCTCTTCGCAAGGTATTTGCAGCGAAGTGCTGAGCCAGCGGGCGAGCAGCGTGGCTTGGTTGAACCCGCGCTGGCGCAACCGCCGGGCGGCCAGGGGCACCGGTACCAGCGCGTCGGGCCGCTCCAGCCCTTCGTCGAAATGATGTTGCAGCGACTGCGCCAACAGCTCGCCCATGAGCCGGCCGAGGGGCCATTTCGCCTGGTGCTTGAAACGGGTGATCAGGCTGTCCACCGGAAAGTCATAGGCCCAGGGCGCCAGGACCCGCTCGAACGCCGGCGGCCGTGCCGCGCATTGTCCACAGCGCAGCCCGGCCATGGGCAACGGCAGGGCGCACACTTCGCATTGGTCGCCGAGCCAGGGCAATTCGCTTTCACAAGGGGTGCAGAGCGGTTGTGGCGTATCGGTGGCGTCCCCGCAGAGCAGGCAGAATTGTTTGTTTTTTAACCAGATGTAAACCGGTCCTTCGTATCGTGGTTGACAGCGCATGACTCTTCCTTAAATATGCCGAACATCCGTGTCGCGCCTGTGGGTATTACGCATCCCAGGCGCCTGCCAAGCATAATCAAGGAAATGCCCATGAGCGCCAGCACCACTGCCAACCTGCGTCATGACTGGTCTTTGGCCGAAGTCAAAGCACTCTTCGTCCAGCCCTTCAATGACTTGCTGTTCCAGGCGCAGACCGTGCACCGCGCGCATTTCGACGCCAACCGCGTGCAGGTTTCCACGCTGTTGTCGATCAAGACCGGCGCCTGCCCGGAAGATTGCAAATATTGTCCGCAGTCCGGTCACTACAACACCGGCCTGGATAAAGAGAAGTTGCTGGAAGTGCAGAAAGTCCTCGAAGAGGCTGCGCGCGCCAAGGCCATCGGGTCGACCCGTTTCTGCATGGGCGCGGCGTGGAAGCACCCGTCGGCCAAGGACATGCCTTACGTGCTGGAGATGGTCAAGGGCGTGAAGGCCATGGGCCTGGAAACCTGCATGACCCTCGGTCGACTCGACCAGGACCAGACCGCAGCGCTGGCCGAGGCCGGCCTGGATTACTACAACCACAACCTCGATACCTCGCCAGAGTTCTACGGCAGCATCATCACCACCCGCACCTACAGCGAGCGCTTGCAAACCCTGGCTTACGTGCGCGATTCGGGGATGAAGATCTGCTCCGGCGGCATCCTGGGCATGGGCGAGTCCCTGGACGATCGCGCCAACCTGCTGATCCAGCTGGCCAACCTGCCGGAGCATCCGGAGTCGGTGCCGATCAACATGCTGGTCAAGGTTGCCGGCACGCCGTTGGAGAATGCCGAGGACATCGATCCGTTCGATTTCATCCGCATGCTCGCCGTGGCGCGGATCATGATGCCTCAGTCCCATGTGCGCCTCTCCGCCGGCCGCGAAGCGATGAATGAACAGATGCAGGCCCTGGCGTTCCTGGCCGGTGCGAACTCGATTTTCTACGGCGACAAGCTGCTGACCACCGCCAACCCGCAAGCCGACAAGGACATGCAGCTGTTCGCACGCCTGGGCATCCAGCCTGAAGCCCGTGAGGAACATGCCGATGAAGTGCATCAGGCAGCGATTGAACAGGCGTTGGTGGAGCAGAAGAGCAGCGCGCAGTTCTATAACGCGGCTGTTTGAGTCAATGCAAAACCAAGTGTGGGAGCGGGCTTGCTCGCGAAGGCGGCGCAACAGTCAATACACATGTTGAATGTGATGACCCCTTCGCGAGCAAGCCCGCTCCCACATTGGATTTCATTGTTTTCAAAATAATGATTCATCCCGAGGCCTGCATGCCCTTTGATCTCGCCGCACGCCTGGCTGCCCGTCGTGCCGAAAACCTCTACCGCCAGCGCCCGTTGCTTGAAAGCCCGCAGGGGCCAGAAGTTGTGGTGGATGGCCAGCCGTTGCTGGCGTTCTGCAACAACGACTACCTGGGCCTGGCCAACCATCCGCAGGTGATCGAAGCCTGGCGCGCCGGGGCGGCCCGCTGGGGCGTTGGTGGTGGCGCTTCGCATTTGGTCATCGGCCACAGCGGCCCCCATCACGCCTTGGAAGAAGCCTTGGCTGATTTGACTGGCCGCCCGCGGGCGTTGCTGTTCACCACGGGCTACATGGCCAACCTCGGTGCGGTCACGGCGCTGGTCGGGCAGGGCGACACGGTTTTGGAAGACCGGCTCAATCATGCCTCGTTGCTCGATGCCGGGTTGTTGTCCGGGGCGCGCTTCAACCGTTACCTGCATAACGATGCCCAAAGCCTGGCCAACCGTCTTGAGAAAGCCACCGGCAATACCCTGGTCGTTACCGATGGTGTGTTCAGTATGGACGGCGATCTTGCCGACCTGCCGGCCCTGGCCCGCGAAGCCAAGGCCAAGGGCGCCTGGTTGATGGTCGATGATGCCCACGGCTTTGGTCCACTGGGGGCCAATGGCGGCGGTATCGTCGAGCATTTCGGCTTGAACCAGGACGATGTGCCGGTGCTGGTGGGCACCCTGGGCAAGGCGTTCGGCACTGCCGGTGCGTTTGTCGCCGGGAGTGAGGAGTTGATTGAGAGCTTGATCCAGTTCGCGCGCCCCTACATCTATACCACCAGCCAACCACCGGCGCTGGCCTGCGCGACGCTCAAGAGTCTTGAACTGCTGCGCAGCGAGCATTGGCGGCGCGAGCATCTGCAATTGTTGATCCGCCAGTTCCGCCACGGCGCCGAACAGATCGGCCTGCAATTGATGGACAGTTTCACGCCGATCCAGCCGATTGTGATCGGCGACGCGGGGCGGGCAATGCGGATGTCACAAATGTTGCGCGAGCGAGGGCTGATGGTTACCGCCATTCGCCCGCCTACCGTGCCGGCTGGCAGTGCCCGGTTGCGTGTGACCCTGACGGCTGCCCACAGCGAAGCCCAGGTGCAACGACTGTTAGCGGCATTGTCCGATTGTTTTGCCCTGTTGGGGCCGGAGCCATGTCATGCGTGATCGACTGATACTGCTGCCCGGTTGGGGCTTGGGGGTCTCACCGCTGGAGCCGCTGGCGGCGGCGTTGCAGGGGCTGGACGAACACCTGCGGGTGGAAATCGAGCCGCTTCCGGCCCTGGCATCGAGCGACCCGCAAGAATGGCTCGAAGAGCTGGATGCGTGCGTGCCCCAGGACGCCTGGCTGGGTGGCTGGTCCCTGGGCGGCATGTTGGCCTCGGCGCTGGCGGCACGGCGCGCAGAGCGCTGCTGTGGCCTGCTGACTCTGGCCAGCAATCCGTGCTTCGTGGCTCATGAGCAGTGGCCGAGCGCGATGGCGGGCGAAACGTTCGACGGCTTTCTCGCCGGCTGCGCTGGCGACCCACGCCTGACGCTCAAGCGGTTCAGTTTGTTGTGCGCCCAGGGCGGCAGCGATCCGCGCGGGTTGTCGCGGTTGCTGCTGGCCGGGGCGCCAAGTACATCCCCCGACGTGTTGATGGCAGGGCTGGAACTGCTGGCGCAATTGGATACTCGCGCCGCGTTGCAGAGTTTTCGAGGGCCGCAACTGCATTTGTTTGCCGGCCTCGACGCCTTGGTGCCGGCCGAAGCCGCGAGTCAATTGCTGGTCTTGCTGCCAGATGTCGAAATCGGCCTGATCGAACAGGCCGGCCACGGATTCCTACTGGAAGACCCCCACGGTGTGGCAGGGGCGATCCAGGCTTTTTTGCATGAGTCCGGTGATGACTGATTTGTCCGCTCCTAAATGGCCCGGCGCCTTGCCCGACAAGCGTCAGGTTGCCGCCTCGTTTTCCAGGGCCGCGTCCAGCTATGACAGCGTGGCTGAATTGCAGCGCGATGTGGGGCTGCGATTGCTCGAGCGGTTGCCGGCTTCACTGCAGCCCGCGCGCTGGATGGATCTGGGCTGCGGCACTGGTTATTTCACCCGGGCCCTGGGTGCGCGCTTCGGCGAGGCGACCGGCCTGGCGTTGGATATTGCCCAGGGCATGCTTGACCATGCGCGTCCAAAAGGTGGCGCTGCGTATTTCATCGCCGGGGACGCGGAGCGGTTGCCTTTGCAGGCGTCGAGTTGCGACCTGGTGTTCTCCAGCCTGGCGGTGCAGTGGTGTGCGGATTTTGCCTCGGTGCTGAGCGAGGCCCACCGTGTCTTGAAGCCGGGCGGAGTGTTTGCCTTTGCCAGCCTCTGCGTCGGTACGTTGTACGAATTGCGCGACAGCTGGCGTCAGGTAGATGGCCTGGTGCACGTCAACCGTTTCCGTGGGTTCGAGACGTATCAACAGCTGTGCGCGGCCAGCGGCCTGGATGTCGTCAGTCTTGAACAGCGGCCCCATGTATTGCATTACCCCGACGTGCGCAGCCTGACCCACGAATTGAAAGCCTTGGGCGCGCATAATCTGAACCCCGGTCGACCGGGTGGGTTGACGGGCAGGGCGCGGATCCTGGAGCTGGTCGAGGCTTATGAACAATTCCGCCAGGCCCAGGGCCTGCCGGCGACTTATCAAGTGGTCTACGCCGTCTTGGAGAAACCGCTATGAGCCAGGCCTATTTCATTACCGGCACTGACACGGATGTGGGCAAGACCACGGTCGCGGCCGGTCTGTTGCATGCTGCTCGGCAGGCCGGCATGAGCACCGCCGCCGGCAAACCCGTGGCCTCCGGTTGCGAGGTTACCCCCAAGGGCCTGCGCAACGCCGATGCCCTGGCGTTGCTGGCTGAGTGCTCGGTGCCGCTTGAATACGCGCAGGTCAATCCGCTGGCATTTGAGCCGGCTATTGCGCCTCACTTGGCGGCGCGGGAAGCCGGCGTGGCCTTGACGGTGCAATCGTTGCTGATGCCGATGCGTGACGTGCTTGCCCTGAAGGCCGATTTCACTCTGATTGAAGGCGCAGGAGGATGGCGGGTACCGTTGGCCGATCAGGATAACCTGTCGGATCTGGCCATGGCCCTGGGCCTGCCGGTGATTCTGGTGGTGGGTGTACGCCTGGGGTGCATCAGCCATGCCCTGCTGACCGCCGAAGCCATCGCCCGGGACGGTCTGCAACTGGCCGGGTGGGTCGCCAATATCATCGATCCCAAGACCTCGCGCCTGGAAGAAAACCTCGCCACCCTGGCCGAGCGCCTCCCGGCGCCGTGTCTGGGGCGAGTACCGAGGATCAAGGGCATCACTGCTGACATCGTGGCTGAGCATCTGCACCTGGATCTGCTGGATTAATCGTTCAGGGCCAAGGTTTTGGCTATGACAAGGCACTGTGCCATTAGGGTTTTTGTCGGGCCTTTTCCCAGGGCTTCTGATTCAATGACCGCTGTCGACCCTTCAAGATGACGAGCCCTGCCATGGAAATCTCAGGAAACACCGCGTTCTATGCCGGTCTGAGCACGATTCAGACAGGGCAGAACCGTGTCGATCAGGCGGCTGGCCAGATCGCCAACACCACGATCGAGCGTTCGGTCACCAGTCAGTCGTCCGATATACAGGCTGATCGACTGCGCTCGGTGGATCGCAGCCAGCAATCGGACCTGGCCAGTAGCATGGTCGAAATGTCCCAAGGCAAGTTCCAGGTGCAACTGGGCGTGAACGTGGCCAAGGCATCCGACGAAATGCTCGGGACGTTGATCGATACGTTTGCCTGATCTTGTATTTCCAGATTTGCAAAAACGCCGCGATTATCCGCGGCGTTTTGGTCTCTAACGTCCTGTTGCTCAACTAATCTTTTCCTACGCGCATTGCGGATCCTTCACCGTGGTGGATTTCCTGTGTCTGACATTTTTTGCCAGTCGATGACGAACGGCAAAAGATCGGCGCTTGACAAGATTTGGGCGTAAACGTATGTTTCAAACAACTGTTTGACCGCTACAACAAATCCACGCGGTCGTTCATTCCCGGTTACATCAGCAGAGGTTTATCGCTATGCCTGACTACAAGGCCCCCTTGCGTGATATTCGCTTCGTTCGTGACGAACTGCTCGGCTACGAAGCGCATTATCAGAGCCTTCCGGCTTGCCAGGACGCAACTCCGGACATGGTTGACGCCATTCTCGAAGAAGGCGCCAAGTTTTGTGAGCAGGTGCTGGCTCCGCTGAACCGCGTGGGTGATATCGAAGGCTGCACCTGGAGTGAATCCGGCGTGAAGACTCCGACCGGCTTCAAGGAAGCCTACAAGCAATTCGTCGAAGGCGGCTGGCCAAGCCTGGCCCACGATGTGGAACATGGCGGCCAAGGCCTGCCGGAGTCCCTGGGCCTGGCGGTCAGCGAGATGGTCGGCGAAGCCAACTGGTCGTGGGGCATGTATCCGGGCCTGTCCCATGGCGCGATGAATACGATTTCCGAACACGGTACGCCCGAACAACAAGAGGCTTACCTGACCAAGCTGGTCTCCGGTGAATGGACCGGCACCATGTGCCTGACCGAACCGCACTGTGGCACCGACCTGGGCATGCTGCGCACCAAGGCCGAGCCTCAGGCCGACGGTTCCTACAAAGTCTCCGGCACCAAGATTTTCATTTCGGCCGGCGAACACGACATGGCCGACAACATTGTCCATATCGTCCTGGCGCGCCTGCCGGACGCACCGGCCGGCACCAAGGGCATTTCGCTGTTCATCGTTCCAAAGTTCCTGCCTAACGCCGACGGCACCATCGGTCAGCGCAACGCGGTGAGCTGCGGTTCCCTGGAACACAAGATGGGCATCCACGGTAACGCCACCTGCGTGATGAACTTCGACGCGGCCACCGGTTTCCTGATCGGCCCGGCGAACAAGGGCCTGAACTGCATGTTCACCTTCATGAACACCGCACGCCTGGGCACCGCGCTGCAAGGCCTTGCCCACGCCGAGATCGGTTTCCAGGGCGGCCTGAAATATGCCCGTGACCGCCTGCAAATGCGTTCCCTGACCGGCCCGAAAGCTCCGGACAAGGCCGCCGACCCGATCATCGTGCACCCTGACGTGCGCCGCATGCTGCTGACCATGAAGGCTTTCGCCGAAGGTAACCGGGCGATGGTGTACTTCACTGCCAAGCAGGTCGACATCGTCAAGTACGGCGTGGACGAGGAAGAGAAGAAGAAAGCTGATGCGCTGCTGGCGTTCATGACGCCGATCGCCAAGGCTTTCATGACTGAAGTCGGTTTCGAATCGGCCAACCATGGCGTGCAAATCTATGGCGGCCACGGTTTCATCGCCGAGTGGGGCATGGAGCAGAACGTTCGCGACAGCCGCATCTCGATGCTGTACGAAGGCACCACTGGTATCCAGGCCCTCGACCTGCTGGGCCGCAAAGTGCTGATGACCCAAGGCGAGGCTCTCAAAGGCTTCACCAAGATCGTTCACAAGTTCTGCCAGAGCAATGAAGGCAACGACGCGGTCAAGGAGTTCGTAGAACCCCTGGCTGCGCTGAACAAGGAATGGGGCGAACTGACCATGAAGGTCGGGATGGCGGCCATGAAGGATCGCGAAGAAGTCGGCGCGGCGTCGGTGGACTACCTGATGTACTCCGGTTACGCCTGCCTGGCCTATTTCTGGGCCGACATGGCGCGCCTGGCAGCGGAAAAACTCGCGGCCGGCACCACCGAGGAGGCGTTCTACACCGCCAAGCTGCAGACCGCGCGCTTCTACTTCCAGCGCATCCTGCCGCGTACCCGCACTCACGTAGCAACCATGCTGTCGGGCGCCAACAACCTGATGGACATGAAAGAAGAAAACTTCGCGCTGGGCTATTAAGCCTTAAGCGATTGTTCGAAAAAGCCGCCGCTTCTTCGGAAGCGGCGGCTTTTTCATGCCCGCCACAAATCCCCTCGCTCCCACAGAGGTCAGTGGTGATCCTGAAACAATATTCATCAAGCTCCACCCTAAAAAAACCTGTCCCTCGGCCGTTACAGCGATGGCAGTGTGACATCTGTCACATCGCCCGTGCGTAACTGCGCCAATAGCAGGCACAATGCCATCTTTGATCAGCCGGGTCGGAGCTTTACCCTTGCCGCGTTCTTCCGCTGTACGTTTCAGCCATTTCCTACCTTCATTGCTGCTGTTGCTGGCGGGGCTTGCGGCTGCCTACGTCAAAGATCTCAACGTGTTCTTCACCTCGCTGTTCAACGTCCTCCCTACGCTGGTGTTGTTGCTGGGCGGTGCGTATTGCGCGGTCTATCGGCGCCAACGCGAGCTGTTTCTGATGGTGACGGTGTACATCGCCTATTACCTGCTGGACACCCAGACCGATTTTTACCGCGACAACGGCAAGGTGCGCGAAGACGCGGCGGTGGTGTTCCATCTGGTTTGTCTGCTGTTGCCGCTGTTGTTCGGTCTGTTCGCGGCATGGCAGGAGCGCACCCATTTGTTCCAGGACATGGTGGCGCGGTTCGCGGTGCTGCTGGTCTTCGGCAGCGTGGCCCTTGCCCTGGAGCAAAGTTTTCCCCAGGCATTGCTGCTGTGGCTTTCGGAGATCCGCTGGCCGGCGTTGCACGGCGCCTGGATGAGCCTGATCCAATTGTCCTACCCGATGTTCGCCGCCGCGTTTTTGTTGCTGGCCTGGCAATATTGGCGCAACCCCCGACCACTGCACGCGGCGCAACTGGTGGGGTTGCTGGGGTTGTTCTGGATGCTGCCTAAAACCTTCATCCTGCCGTTCACCCTCAACATCATGTGCAGCCAGGTGATGCTGATGATCGCAGCGGCAGTCGCTCATGAGGCCTATCAGATGGCCTTCCGGGACGAGTTGACCGGTCTGCCGGGCCGACGGGCACTGAATGAGCGCATGCAACGCCTGGGACGCAACTATGTGCTGGCGATGAGCGACGTGGACCACTTCAAGAAATTCAACGACACCCACGGTCACGACGTGGGTGACCAAGTGCTGCGCCTGGTGGCCAGCAAACTGTCGAAAATCGGCGGCGGCGGTAGGGCATATCGCTACGGCGGTGAGGAATTCGCGTTGGTGTTTGCAGGCAAGACCATTGATGAGTGCATGCCTCACCTGGAGGTCATCCGCCAGTCCATCGAGACCTACAGCATTCAGCTACGCAACCCCGACAACCGGCCCCAGGATGATCAACAAGGACGCCAGCGTCGCGGTGGGGCCGGTGCGTCCAGCGTCTCGGTGACGGTCAGCATCGGCGTCGCGGAACGCCTCGAGCAGCGCACGCCCGAAGAAGTGCTCAAATCCGCCGACCAGGCGCTCTACAACGCCAAGGGCGCGGGGCGTAACTGCGTAGTTGCCTTTGGGCAGAACCGCCGCGGTGCGGTGCGCATGGAAGCCGCCGCGGGTTGAGTGATGATGGCGCATTCAGCGTCTGGACTGTGATTGTGGGCCTCGGTGACCGGCAGTAGGTTGGAACGATCTGCTACCGGAGAAAACCACCATGCCCGAGTACAAAGCCCCCCTGCGCGACATGCGCTTTTTGATCGATCATGTCTTTGACTTTCATGGCCGTTACGCCGCCCTGGGCGCCAGCGATGCCAGCCCGGACATGATCAACGCGATCCTGGAGGAAGGCGCCAGGTTCTGCGAGAACGTGCTGGCGCCGCTCAATCGCTCCGGTGACGAGGAGGGTTGCCACTTCGATAACGGTGTCGTGACCACGCCTACCGGTTTCAAGCAGGCTTTCGCCCAATACGTGGAAGGCGGCTGGCACGGGCTGGCGGCGGATCCGGCCTATGGCGGCCAGGGCTTGCCCAGTTCCCTGGGCCTGGTCATCAGCGAGATGGTCGGTTCCAGCAATACTTCTTGGGGCATGTACCCGGGCCTGACCCATGGCGCCATGTCGGCCATCCACGCCCATGGCACCGAAGAGCAGAAACAGACCTACCTGAACAAACTCACCGCCGGCCAGTGGACCGGCACCATGTGCCTGACCGAAGCCCATTGCGGCACGGACCTGGGCATCATCAAGACACGCGCCGTGCCCCAGGCCGACGGCAGCTATGCGATCTCCGGCAGCAAGATTTTCATCTCTGCCGGTGAGCACGACATGAGCGACAATATCATCCACTTGTTGCTGGCCAAGCTGCCGGATGCTCCGGCCGGGACCAAAGGCATCTCGCTGTTCATCGTGCCCAAATTCCTGCCCGACGCGCGCGGCGAGGCAGGGGAGCGCAATGGCGTTTCCTGCGGCTCGATCGAGCACAAGATGGGCATCAAGGCGTCGGCCACGTGCGTGTTGAACTTCGACGACGCCAGGGGCTTTCTCATCGGCGAGCCGAACAAGGGCCTGACCTGCATGTTCACCATGATGAACCATGCCCGGCTCGGCACCGGCATGCAGGGCCTGTGCCTGGGGGAAGCGAGTTTCCAGGGCGCGATCAAGTATGCCCATGACCGTTTGCAGATGCGCTCGCTGACTGGCCCCAAGGCGCCGGAAAAAGCCGCCGACCCGATCATCGTCCATCCCGATGTGCGCAGGATGTTGCTGACCATGAAGGCTTTCAATGAAGGCAACCGGGCGCTGACGTACTTCACCGCGCAGTTGCTGGACACCGCGCACCTGGACGCGAACGAGGCGGCCCGTCAGGAGGCGGAAGATCTGTTGGCGTTCCTCACACCGATCTGCAAGGCCTTCATGACCGACACCGGGCTTGAGGTGACCAACCACGGCATGCAGGTGTTCGGTGGCCACGGTTTCATTCGCGAATGGGGCATGGAGCAACTGGTGCGCGACTGCCGCATCGCGCCGATCTATGAAGGCACCAACGGGATCCAGGCCCTCGACCTGCTGGGACGCAAGGTGCTGGGCAGCCAGGGCAAGTTGCTGCGTGGCTTTACCAAAATCGTCCATAAATTCTGCGCGGCGAATGCCGGACATCCGCAGCTCAAGGATTACGTCGCGCAACTCAACGAGCTCAACCAGCAATGGGGCGAGCTGACCACACGGGTGGGCATGGCTGCCATGAAGAATCCCGATGAGGTCGGCGCCGCTTCCGTGGATTATTTGATGTACAGCGGCTACATCATCCTGGCCTACCTGTGGTTGCGCATGGCCTTGGTGGCCCAGTCGCAACTCGACGGTGGCCAAGGCGACGAAGATCTATGCCGCGGTAAATTGGCGACCTGTGAGTTTTACTTCAAGCGCCTGCTCCCACGCACGAGCGCCCATCGGGCTGCGGTCGAAGCTGGAAGCGATTGTCTGATGAAACTGCCGGCGGAGTTGTTTGCGCTCTGAAGCGTGGCGAGGGAGCTTGCTCCCGCTTGAGTGTGCGCATCATTCATAAAAAAGGGCTGCTACGCAGCCCAGCGGGAGCAAGCGCCCTCGCCACGATGGATCTCTAAAACCTGGTCGTGACTAAAAATAACAAAATGGTCACTGGTTGACCCTATGTGTCGCAAAAGTTGTTGATGTACACTCGGGCCCATGCGAAAACCGTATCTTACGAACCAACTGTTTAGATCCTGCGAGGTTTGCCATGGCTGACTACAAAGCGCCCCTGCGCGATATGCGCTTCGTCCTCAATGAAGTGTTCGAGGTTGCGAAGCTCTGGGCCCAACTGCCAGCGTTGGCCGATACCGTAGACGCGGAAACCGTCGAGGCGATCCTCGAAGAAGCCGGCAAAGTCACCAGCAAGAGCATCGCCCCCCTCAGCCGCGCGGCTGACGAAGAAGGTTGTCATTGGGCCGACGGTGCCGTCACCACGCCGGCAGGTTTCCCACAGGCCTATAAGACTTACGCTGAAGGCGGTTGGGTCGGTGTCGGCGGCGATCCGGTGTACGGCGGCATGGGCATGCCCAAGGCCGTTTCGGCCCAGGTCGAGGAAATGGTCAATTCGGCCAGCCTGTCCTTCGGCCTGTACCCGATGCTCACCGCCGGGGCTTGCCTGTCGATCAATGCCCACGCCAGCGAAGAACTGAAGGCCGCGTACCTGCCGAATATGTACGCTGGCGTCTGGGCCGGCTCCATGTGCCTGACCGAACCCCACGCCGGTACGGACCTGGGGATCATTCGCACCAAGGCCGAGCCCCAGGCCGACGGTTCCTATAAGGTCAGCGGCACGAAGATCTTTATCACCGGTGGTGAGCACGACCTTACCGAAAATATCATTCATTTGGTGCTGGCAAAGCTGCCGGACGCACCGGCCGGCCCGAAAGGCATCTCGTTGTTCCTGGTGCCCAAGTTCATGGTCAATGCCGATGGCAGCCTGGGTGCGCGAAATGCGGCCAACTGCGGCTCGATCGAACACAAGATGGGTATCCAGGCGTCCGCCACCTGCGTCATGAACTTCGACGAAGCCGTGGGTTACTTGGTGGGTGAGCCGAACAAAGGCCTCGCGGCGATGTTCACGATGATGAACTACGAGCGCCTGGGCGTCGGTATCCAAGGCCTGGCGACCGGTGAGCGCTCCTACCAGAACGCTATCGAATACGCCCGTGACCGCTTGCAGAGCCGTTCCCCAACCGGCGCGCAGAACAAGGATAAGGTCGCGGACCCGATCATCGTCCACCCCGACGTGCGCCGGATGTTGCTGACCATGAAAGCATCGAACGAGGGTGGCCGCGCATTCTCCACCTACGTGGCGATGCAACTGGACACCGCGAAATTCAGCGAAGACCCGGCGACCCGCAAGCGCGCCGAAGACCTGGTGGCCTTGCTGACCCCGGTGGCAAAGGCTTTCCTGACCGACCTAGGCCTGGAAACCACTGTTCATGGCCAGCAGATTTTCGGCGGTCATGGTTACATCCGTGAATGGGGCCAGGAGCAACTGGTGCGTGATGTGCGCATCACCCAGATCTACGAAGGGACCAACGGCATCCAGGCCCTGGACTTGGTCGGGCGCAAGATCGTCGGCAGCGGCGGTGCGTTCTATAGGTTGTTTGCCGATGAAATTCGTCACTTCACTGCCACTGCGGGCGGCGACCTGGCCGAGTTCACCAAACCCCTGAACGATGCTGTCAGTACGCTGGATCAACTGACCGAGTGGCTGCTGGACCGGGCCAAAAACAACCCGAATGAAATCGGCGCGGCTTCAGTGGAATACCTCCAAGTGTTCGGCTACACCGCCTATGCCTACATGTGGGCGCTGATGGCCAGGGCGGCCTTGGGCAAGGAGAACCAGGATGATTTCTACGCCAGCAAATTGGGCACCGCACGGTTCTACTTCGCACGCCTGCTGCCGCGTATTCATTCCCTGAGCGCTTCGGTAAGGGCGGGCAGTGAATCGCTGTTCCTGCTGGAAGCTGGCCAATTCTGAGACAAGAGCGCTGTGTAAGCATTTGCTTACACAGCGTGCTGGCATTTTCCCTCTACCGGCGGATTGGATCCAGGGCTAATCTACTTTCCATGGACGTAGCGCAGGACGCGCAAAGTAAACAACACGGACACGTAGGATTCTGCCAGGACGGCGGAGTGAAATGGATGTCAGGGAAACAGTCTGCAAAACCCCGCTTCGGCGGGGTTTTCTTTTGTGTGCGTTTTTTATTTGCCCACGGCCTCGCCCGGTTGGGCAGTTTCCTGCGGATGTGCCACTGAACCCTGGCGAGCGGTCAGGTGTCCATCAGCTAAGGCAACTTAGCCATCGGCCATCAGGAGTCATCCATGGATTTCATTCGTATCATCATCGCCATCTTGCTACCGCCGCTGGGTGTGTTCCTGCAAGTGGGTTTCGGCGGGGCTTTCTGGCTGAATATTCTGCTGACGCTGTTGGGCTACATCCCAGGCATCGTGCATGCGGTGTATATCATCGCCAAGCGCTGATCGCGCAATGCGGGATTTATCTATGGCGAGGGAGCTTGCTCCCGCTGGATCGCGCAGCGGTCCCAATGTGCTTTGCGATTGCTGCGCAATCGAGCGGGAGCAAGCTCCCTCGCCACAGTGACCGCTGTTGTTAGAGATCGCTATCAATCACCCTGCGATAAAACAGCCACTCATGCTCCAGGGCATGCGCTTGGTTCGCCGCCTTGCGAAAGCCATGGCGCTCATCAGGGTAGTAGTGCGCCTCGACCGTAACGCCATTCGCCTCCAACGCCTCGACCATATCCCGGGTCTGCTGCGGCACGACCACGGCGTCCAATTCCCCTTGGAAAAAGATCATCGGTGTGCGAATCCGGTCTGCATGCAACAGCGGCGTACGGGCGCGGTAGCGTTCGGCGTCCTGCTGTGGGTCGCCGATCAGCCAGTCCAGGTAATCGCCTTCGA
This sequence comes from Pseudomonas sp. Q12-87, assembly GCF_001269755.1. Classification (NCBI taxonomy): domain Bacteria; kingdom Pseudomonadati; phylum Pseudomonadota; class Gammaproteobacteria; order Pseudomonadales; family Pseudomonadaceae; genus Pseudomonas; species Pseudomonas sp. Q12-87. Next base: position 375,510 of record NZ_LHVI01000004.1, read on the forward strand.
ACTTGTGCGTAGCACGGCCCAGGGCGACGGGGTCGCTGACACCGTAAAGACTGGCGCCGGCGCGGAATACATCGTGGAACGCCAGGGCGCACAGGGTGGTATAGCCGCCGGCACTGCCGCCACGAATGAATGTCCGACGGCCATCGATCAGGTGTTGCTCGTCCAGGTAAGCGACCACCGCACAGGCATCTTCGACATCCACCACGCCCCAGCTCAGATGCAGCGCCTGCCGATACGCCCGTCCATAGCCGCTGCTGCCACGGTAGTTGAGGTCGGCAACGGCAAAGCCGCGCTGGGTCCAGTATTGGATGCGCGGATCAAACACCGGGTAGCAGGCCGAGGTGGGGCCACCATGGATGAAGACCACCAAGGGCGGTTTCTCTTCGGTGTTCATCGCCGGGTAAAAGAACCCATGGGCTTCACCCGACGCCGAGGGGTAGCGCAGCGTACGCGCACGGCTGATCTGTTCGACGGGCAGCGGCGCGAGGCCGCCGGCCAGGACTGTTACAGCGTGGCTTTGTCGTTTAATCGCAATCACCGCCGATGGGCTCGTCGGCGAAGCGGCGATGGCATAGATGAAGGAGTCATCGAGCGCGAGGCTGCGCAAACGCGTGTAAGTACCGGTGTAGTCCTCGCTGGCATCCTGGCGGCACACGCCCAGGCGACCAAAGCCTGCCTCGGTCCAGCTCGCCAGATAAGTGCGTGAATCCAGGGGCAGCCAAGTACAGCCGCCCAGTTGCCACGGAGCGGACGCATGATCGGCTTCGGCGGCGGGCAGCGGCTCAAGACCTTGGGCCGATTCCACCCAGGGTTGCCAATAACCGGCGCGATCCGTCAGGCAATACAACCGGTTCGAGTCATCGAAACGCGGTTGCTGGATCGACTCTTCTTCAGCATTACCCGCCACGCAGCGCGGTTCGCCCCAACCGCTCACGTTGCGCTCGGCCAGCATCAATCGCGTTGCCGTCCACGGCTGATGCGGACGACTCCACTCAATCCATGCCAACCGCTGGCCGTCCGGGCTCACCGTCGGCGAAGCATAAAAATCCGTGCCTTCAGCCAGCACATGCCGCTGATGATCGGCCAATCCGATCGACACCAGGCGATGCTGGTTGGCCTGTTCTTCCACCGCCAGCACCTGGCCGTCGGCGAAACCTAGATCCCCGTATCGACAGTCGCCCGAGGTCAGCGCCACCGGACGTTCGCCAGCCAGGGTTTGGTGATAAATCTGCTGATCGGCCTCATTGACGAACAGCACGCCGTCATCGCTCAAACAGAACGCACCGCCGCCGTATTCATAGACCCGGCTGCGTGCGCTGAATCCATTTGGCGTCAGGCAGCGGGCCTTGGCGTCCTGCCAATGCCAGATCCGGCAGGCGCTGTCTTCGGGGCGGTATTCGTTCCAGAACAGGCCCAGGGGGCCGACGCGCAATTCAGCGAAGTCGGTACCGGCGGCAACGGCCTGGGCGGCGCTGAAAGGATCAGCCTTTGGCGATGAGGCGCGAGTTTCGTTCATTGCGAAAAGCCAGTTGTTCAATGGTTTGCGTGGCGTGCTCGGCATCTTCGCGAGCCTGCAGAATGATCCCGTGATGCTCGGACTTGCTGCACACCGGGTCGGCGTTGCTGGCGTCGCCCGTCAGCATGAACGCCTGGCAGCGGCAGCCACCGAAGTCCTTCTCTTTTTCATCGCAGGAACGGCAGGGTTCGGGCATCCAATCATAGCCGCGAAAGCGGTTGAAGCCGAACGAGTCGTACCAGATGTGCTGCATGCTGTGCTCGCGCACGTTGGGAAATTGCACGGGCATCTGTCGTGCGCCGTGGCAGGGCAGTGCAGTGCCGTCCGGCGTGACGGTCAGGAAGATGCTGCCCCAACCATTCATGCAGCCCTTGGGGCGTTCTTCGTAGTAGTCCGGGGTGACGAAGATCAGCTTGCACGGATTGCCTTCGGCTTCCAGCTTGGCACGATATTCGTTGGTGATGCGCTCGGCGCGGACCAGTTGCTCACGGGTGGGTAACAGGCCGACGCGATTGAGCTGCGCCCAGCCGTAGAACTGGCAGGTGGCGAGCTCGACGAAGTCGGCTTCAAGGGCGATGCACAGCTCGATGATGCGGTCGATCTTGTCGATGTTGTGCCGATGGGTGACGAAGTTCAGCACCATCGGATAACCGTGGGCCTTGACCGCCCGGGCCATTTCCAGTTTTTGCGCGAAGGCCTTCTTTGACCCGGCGAGCAGGTTGTTGACTTGCTCGTCGCTGGCCTGGAAGCTGATCTGGATATGATCAAGGCCGGCTTTCTTGAAGTCGCTGATTTTCTGCTCGGTCAGGCCGATGCCGGAGGTGATCAGGTTGGTATAGAAACCCAGCCTGCGCGCTTCGCCAATCAGTTCGGCCAGGTCCTGGCGCACCAACGGCTCGCCACCGGAAAAGCCCAATTGCGCGGCGCCCATCTCCCGGGCCTCGCGAAACACCTTGAACCACTGCTCGGTGCTCAGCTCCTTGCCTTGCTCGGCAAAGTCCAGCGGGTTGGAGCAGTACGGGCATTGCAGCGGGCACCGGTAGGTCAGCTCCGCCAGCAACCACAGCGGCAGGCCGACTTCAGGCTTTGGCGGCAGGCCGGTGGTGTCAGGCAAGTTCGATCCAGTGCTCTGCACGGGCGACCTCCATGAATTGCTCGATGTCGTCACCGAGTTCCGGCACGTCGGGGAATTGCTTCGCCAACTCACCGATGATCGCTGCGACGTCCCGTTCACCATCGATCAGGCCACCGATCAGCGAAGCGCTGTCGTTGAGCTTGATCATGCCTTCAGGATAGAGCAGCACGTGGCCTTTCTGGGCGGGTTCGTACTGGAAACGATAGCCGGGGCGCCAGCGCGGGGTCTTGCCGCGGTCGAAACTCATAGAGTGATCCCTTTGTGCCAAACCCGTTGCCCAGTCACGCTGTGATAGGGCGGGCGGTTCAATTCGTAGGCCATGGTCATGGCATCGAGCATGCTCCAGAGAATATCCAGCTTGAACTGGAGAATCTCCAACATGCGCTCCTGGCCCGCGCGGGTGGTGTAGTGCTGCAAAGTGATCGCCAGGCCATGCTCCACATCACGCCGGGCCTGACCCAGGCGGGTGCGGAAATATTCATAACCGGCCGGGTCGATCCATGGGTAATGCTGCGGCCAGCTGTCCAGGCGCGACTGGTGGATCTGCGGGGCAAAGAGCTCGGTCAGCGAACTGCTGGCGGCTTCTTGCCAACTGGCCCGGCGGGCAAAGTTGACGTAGGCATCCACCGCGAAACGCACGCCGGGCAACACCAATTCCTGGGAGCGCAACTGATCGGGGTCCAGCCCCACGGCTTGTCCCAGTCGCAGCCACGCTTCGATACCGCCGTCTTCGCCGGGCGCGCCGTCATGATCGAGCAAACGCTGGATCCACTCGCGGCGGATCTCCCGGTCCGGGCAGTTGGCGAGGATCGCCGCATCCTTGAGCGGGATGTTCACTTGATAGTAAAAGCGGTTGGCGACCCAGCCCTGGATCTGCTCGCGGGTGGCGCGGCCTTCATACATCGCTACGTGGTAAGGGTGATGGATGTGGTAATACGCACCCTTGGCACGCAGGGCCGCTTCGAACTCGGCGAGGGACAGGGGGATGTCAGTCATTTCAGTTGCTCCTACAGTTCAATACTCATGCCGTCGTAAGCCACTTCGACATTGCGCCGCACCAGCTCGGCCCGTTCGGCGGAGTCTTCATCGAGGATCGGGTTGGTGTTGTTGATGTGAATAAGGACCTTGCGCTGTTCGGGCAGTTGTCCCAGCACTTCCAGCATGCCGCCGGGGCCGTTCTGCGCGAGGTGGCCCATTTCCCGGCCAGTGCGAGTGCCGACGCCACGGCGCTGCATTTCATCGTCGTCCCACATAGTGCCGTCCACCAGCAGGCAATCGCTACCGGCCATGATCTCCAGCAACGGCCCGTCGACCTTGCCCAGGCCCGGGGCGTAGAACAGCTTGCCGCCGGTGCGCAGGTCTTCGACGATCAGCCCGATATTGTCGCCCGGGTGCGGGTCGAAGCGGTGCGGCGAATAGGGCGGCGCGGCACTGCGCAACGGCAGCGGGGTGAAGCGCAGGTTCGGGCAGGCAGCGATGGTAAAGCTGCGGTCGAGTTCGATGCGGTTCCAGCTCAGCCCACCGTTCCAATGGGTCAGCATGTTGAACAACGGGAAGCCGGTGCTCAGGTCTTCATGGACCATGTCGGTGCACCAGACTTGATGGGGGCAACCTTCGCGCAGGCTGAGCAGGCCGGTGGTGTGGTCGATCTGCGAGTCCATCAGGATGATGGCGCCGATGCCGGTGTCCCGCAGCGCCCGGCCAGGTTGCATCGGGGCGAAACCCTGGAGCTGGGCGCGAATGTCCGGCGAGGCATTGCACAGTACCCAGTTCACACCGTCATCGGAAATTGCGATGGACGATTGGGTGCGCGCCAAGGCCCGCAGGCTGCCGTCGCGAAAACCTGCGCAATTGGCGCAGTTGCAGTTCCATTGGGGGAAACCGCCACCGGCGGCGGAACCTAGAATCTGGACAAACATGGCCGCTCCATCTGCAAACCGAAATAAAAACGCCCCGGCTGACCGAGGCGTTGTGCTGCGTGCTTAACCGCCTGCAGCAATCAACGGCTGGCGAAGTACATGGTGACTTCGAAACCGATACGCAGGTCGATATATGCGGGTTTGGACCAAGACATGGGAATACTCCTTTGGTTGGGGTGGGGCGGTTGGAATCTATACATATAGTCCACCTCCGTTCGGAGATGTTCAGATGCTTAGGCGGCTATGTTACTAAATCTGACAAATTCGTTCGCCGCGATTCTCCGAGAAAGCTCATTGCAGCGATTGCAATGATCAATCCGCTGCATGCCAGGGAGCGCCCGGACAGGCTCCGTTGCTCAGGCAAATCCGCCCACCGTGTGCGTCGATCAAACGCCGGGCGGCCGCCAGTAGCTGCTCGCGGTCCAGACGCATAATCGCTGCGGATAACTGCTCAAGGTAATCCGACGGCCGGTCCGCCAGCTTGCCCTGCCAGAGCAGTTCGGCCGCCTCGGCGCAGGGCAGGGCGGCGCTTTCGAATTGGGCGGCAAGGGCCCGCTGCCGATGAGCCAGGGTTGAATCATCGATTTGCTGGATCAGCGCCGGCAAACCGCTGAGGAACTCCTCTATATGGGCAATCAACTGCCCCGCCGAGACATCGGGCGATTGCACGCCAAACAGCACGCCGGTTTCCCCATCAACTTGCTTCAACCCGCTGAACACGGCGTAACCCAACTGCAACTCGACCCGCAGGCGCTGGTAGAGCGGGGTCTGGCACAGCTGCGCCAGCAGCCGCCATGCCGCCTCGTCGGGCAAGGCCTGGGTCGGCGTTGGGCAAAACAGCAGCACGGCCTGTTCGTCGCCCTGGGCCTGGAGCTGGTGCCAGACACGATGCGTGGACGGCGTCCTCGGTTCGGCTTCCTGGCTGGCGATGCCGGGCACTTGGGCCAAAACTGGGCCCATGGCCGCCTGGGTGGCCGTCGACAAGCCGATGGCCAGGCCATCCCACCGGGCACTTGCCCACGGGCTGTCCGTCAGTGGCAGTGCCGAAGCTTGCCGGTCGCGTTGGCAGTAGTCCGACAAGTGCTTCAACAAATGTCTGATCGGCATCAGCGGCGTTTCGTTGCGGGGCGGGACAGCCGGCAGCGGCTGGCTCAGCATGGACAAGATGTGCTCCAGCACCAACGGTAACGGAGCTTGCAGCCCTACCAGCCTCAACAGGCATTGATCGTCGGCGCAATCGAAGGACACCTCCACGCCAGCCTGGCGAGCATCTTCACGCAAGTCCCGCAGGTGCCAATCGAGTCTGGCTTGAAGATCGAGCGAGGCCGCCAACCGCCAACGCAGGTACACCGCACCTTCGCGGCTGTCATCGGCAAATGCCTGGCTGAATTGCATGGGCGAGCGCTCCCGCCGGCCCCGGGAGCGGTCCTGGGCGAAGGTGCGCAAACCGCGATGGGCGCTGGTCTGGCCACGTATCAGCCCGGCGCGGGCTGGTTCGCTGGCCGTTTGCAGGAACGGATTGGGCGTGGGCAGTTGCCATGGGCCCGTCACGTTATCCACAGGCTCAAGTTGCCTGAGGATTGTCCTGAGTCTGACAAGGTCGCTTTCCGACAGCGGACCGTCACGTTTCTCACAGTCCCAGCGCGCCAGTTGCAGGGCAGATGCTGTCTCCTGTCGACGCTTCAGGCGTGCGGTGAATTCCTGGCGCAACGGTGCCCAGTCGTCCTGGGCTGCGAAAAAACCCAGCCAATCGTGCAGCAATGCCTGGATTTCATCCGGGGCCCGAGCATTGTCGCGCTTGAATTCGATGTGCAGCAGCGCCTGCCCGGCAAATTCATACAGCACGGTGGCCTGGAGGCTGTCAGCCAAACCGCGCTGACGTAAGGTGGCGAGCAAACCGCCTGGTTTGCTGGCGTTCAGCCACGTGCAGAGGAAATCCAGGGCTTGCGGTGAAGCTTCAGGCAGATTTTCGAGGGCATACAGCAGATCGAAATGTTCTTCGCCGACCTGTTGATAACTGGCCTGGGGCGCCGCCATCAGCTTCGGTGGCAAAGGCCTGGCAACCGCGTCGCCCGCCGGCACGCTGTCGCCGAACTGCCGGGCCAGTGCGCTCAACGCATCGATGCTCTGCGGGCCGGCCAGGCTCAATGTCATTTGGCCGCTCTGGTAGAACCTGCGGTAAAAGTCATGCAATGCCGCCTGGAATTCAGGCTGCGTGACTTCGAGACTGTCGCGATTGCCCGCATGAAAGCCCCGTAGCGGATGATTCGCCGCGAGGCCTTCGTGCAGCGCAACCTGGCGCTGGGCTGCCGCGTCCTGGGACCAGGCGACGTATTCGGCTTGCAGCACTTCTCGCTCGCGCAGTTGATCGGCTTCGTCCAGTCGCGGGTGAGCGAGCATGTCTGCCAGCCGCTCCAATCCGCCGGCGAAGGCGGCAGGTGGCAATTCGAAGAAATAATCGGTGGTGCGTTCACTGGTACGAGCGTTGATCTGGCCGCCGTGCCGCTGCACGTAAGCCATCAGGTTGTCTGTTGTGGGAAACCGCTCGGTGCCAAGGAAGAAAAGATGTTCAAGCAGGTGCGCCAACCCAGGCCAGGCCAGGGGGGCATCATGGCTGCCGGCCGCTACGCGCAACACTGCGGCGCTGCGCTTGAGTCCGGGGACATGACGAACTGTCACCCCGATGCCATTGGCCAGGGTTTGAGTATGAGGGCGTAGGGAATCAGGGACCGGCATGAGCGCTTCCAGAACAGGGATGCGCTCATGCTAGCGGATTAGCCCGGCTCAGTGCTTGAGCAAGTCGTTATAAAGGGCGGGGCGGCGGTCGTGCAGGTAGTTGTAGGCCGCACGGGAGGCGTCCATCAACTGTCGATCCAGGTCGCCGACGATCAGCGCCTCGTCGAGCCCCGCCAGGGCGGGGCGGCTGCCATCTGGAGCGGCGATGCTGCTTTGTCCGCAATACTGCAATTCACCTTCGTGACCGCAATAATTGGCGTAGGCCACGAAGCATTGGTTCTCGATGGCCCGCGCACGCACGGTGACATCGGCAATGAACTCGTAGGGCTGCATGTTGGCGGTAGGCACCAGGATCAGCTCGGCCCCGGCCAGGGCCAGGCGCCGGGCGTTTTCCGGGAATTCCAGGTCGTAGCAGATCAGCAGGCCGAGTTTCCAGCCGTTGAGTTCCACGACAGGCAGCGTCGAATCGCCGGCGCTGAACATCGAATGATCCAGATCGCCGAACAAATGGCTCTTGCGGTAATTGGCGAGGCGTTCGCCCTGGGCGTCGATGAGCTGGACCGAGTTGTAGATCTGCCCATCTTCACTGCGTTCGGGATAGCCATAGACGATCGCCAGTTGGCTTGCCTTGGCGATACGGCCGATCTGCTGCGCCCATTCGCCGTTATAGACCTCGGCCAAGACATTCACCGCGTCGACGCCGATGTTGTAGCCGGTCATGAACATCTCCGGCAGCACCAATACATCGGCGCCCCTGGCCTCCAGCGCGACTTGATGCAAGCGCTGCAGGTTGCCTGCCGGATCCAGTGGCAGCGGTGGGCATTGGTAAAGGGCTACACGCATCGACAACTCCTTTTATTCGGGCAGGGCGATCGGACCGATCTCATGGAATACATCCCCTGGACCCGGGTTCTCGGCGTGAGTTTCACCGCCGAAGTGCTTCATGATTCCCCACACGGCATTGAGTGAGGTTTGTACCGCGCCTTCAACCCAGGCGGGTGTCCATGAGACGTCATCGCCGGCGATAAAGATCCCTCGGTGTTCGGCCGGCATCTCGTCCTGCATGAAATGGGCGTACATGCGCTGGTTGTAGCGATAGTGGCCGGGCAGGGCACCCTTGAATGCACCGAGGAAATGCGGGTCGGCCTCCCAGGACACGGTGATCGGGTCGCCGATGATCCGGGCGGCGATGTCCACCTTCGGGTAGATTTTCTTCAAGGCGTCGAGGGCCAGCTTCACGCGTTTTTCCACCGGATGCGGGAGCATTTTCAGCGCATCGCTCATCCAGGAATACGACAGGCAAATCACTCCTGGCTTATCGTCGCCGTTGTCGAACAGGTAGGTGCCCCGGGTCAGGCGGTCAGTGAGGGTCATGCTCATCAGGTCGCGACCGGTTTCGGGATCCTTGTCTTTCCAGAACGGCCGGTCGACCATCACGAATGTCTTGGACGCCTGCATGTAGCGGGTGCGGTCCAGGGCCATCCACATCTTTTGCGAGAACAGCGCTTCTTCACATTCGATCTGGGTGGTCAGCAGCCAGCTCTGGCAGGTCACCAGCACGGCGGCATATTCGCGGGTGTTATCCCAGACATCGGTCACGCTGAAGTTGCCGTTGTCGGCACGGGCGATTCGCTTCACCCCGCTACGCGGCGCGCCCAGGTGCAACGAATTCAAACTGGTGCCTTCTGGCCAATGCACGCAACGCTCCGGCACATGTTTCCAGATCCCGTGAGGGACCTGCTCCACGCCGCCTACCACCAGGTGCTGATGATCGTCGCAGTTGGTCATCACCACGCGGAAGATTTCCAGCATCGAGTTGGGGAAGTCCGAATCCCAGCCGCCGGTGCCGAAACCGACCTGGCCGAATATCTCGCGGTGTTGGAACGAAAGTTTTGCGAAGGCTTTCGAGGTGGCGACAAAATCATAGAAGGTGCGGTCGTCCCACAGCGGCACCAGGGTGTTCCATAGCGCCTTGAGGCGCGGCACATCACGGTCGCGGATCGCTTGCTGGATCTCGCCGAAGCGCGAGCCGGCCTCCAGCGCGTCGGCCCAGGCGTCGGCCACTTCTTGGAACAACGCCGGCAAGTCAGTCATGCTTTCTGCGTAATAGGTCTGGCCTTCCAGGTCGATGACGGTGCTGCCCGACGCCGAGGTGAGCGGGTTAGGGAACGGCTTGGTCTCCAGGCCCAGCTTGTCGACATAGTGATAGAACGCAGTGGACGACACCGGGAAACGCATGCCCCCCAGCTCGGCAATCACGCCTTCGGCGCCATTGAAGGCCTGCGAGCGCAGGCGCCCGCCCATTTTCGAGGCCTCGTAGACCACAGGCTTGAGGCCCAGCTTCATCAGCTCGTAGGCCGCCACAAGACCGGCGATCCCAGCCCCGACAATTGCCACCTCCGTGCCATGGTTGTGCTCCGGGATCGAGCCCAGGCCGGCCGGGTGTTCGATCCAGTCGTCAAAGGCGAAAGGAAAGTCCGGTCCAAAAATGGTGATGGGCTTCTTACCGTCTGCGGGGTGGCGATTGTTCTTGTTCATGGCTGACCTTGTTAGGCGACTCGACGCGGTGTTCGCGTCTGAGTATAGGAAAAGATGCCAGCCATTCTAGGGAGCATAGAGCACGTTAATAAGACGCAATGTGTCGTCGTTTTGCTCTGTCGTCAGTCATTTCGCCGTAGAAATAAATCTAAATGACGAAACGTTCTTGTGGGAGCGAGCTTGCTCGCGAATACGACAGCACATTCAACATTTATGGCGATTGATGCACCGCTTTCGCGAGCAAGCCCGCTCCCACAGATTCAGATAGGCCCTAGACCGGCTGCCCCCGATCGATCTTGCTGCTGAGAATGATCGAGGTGGTGGTCTTGTCCACGCCGTCCACGCTGCCAATCTGGTCCAGCAGTTGATCCAGCTGTTCGGGCGAGTCGGTGCGCAGCCAGGCGACGTAATCGAATTCACCACTGACCGCACACAACTGCTGCACCTGGGCCATGGCGCTCAAGCGCCGCAGCACATCTTTTCCGGAGCGCGGCTGGACCTTGATACCGACGTAGGCCTGCAAACCGCCGTCAATCAACCGCTGCCCCAGGCGCACGCCGTATCCGGTAATCACTTTGGTTTTTTCCAGCCGCGCCAACCGCGAGGTCACGGTCGTGCGGGCAATGCCCAACTGCCGGGCAAGCATGGCGACGCTTTCCCGCGCATTGATTTGCAGGGCCGCGATCAGTTGGCGATCGATTTCATCAAGGACGCAAGGACGGGAATCAGGCAAGGTCGGCTCCGGCGCGGGCATCAGTGGCAGGCATGTTACAGGCTCTCTCGCTTGAAATAGTGGATGTCAGGTAAAGCCAGTGCGCGCCAGGCAGGTGCCAAGTGCGCCTGTGAAGACTTGAGCCAGAGCCCGTCTTGGCAAATGAGCTGCTCAGCGGGCAATTGCAACAGCAAGTCCAATGAGAACGGCTGCACTGAACCTGGATCCTCATCGTCTTCAGCTTCCCAATCGCGTTCGTAACACCGGATCCGTAGCTGGCTTGCATCGAAGCCTTCGAAGAGGGGTCTGTTGCCCAGCCATTGGGGATGCTCGCGCAGTGTGTGCTCTTGGGTATCGAGGAGTAGCAATTGCCAGCCGCGGTAGCTTCCGCACAGCTCTGTCACGTCGGTCGCCATACGGGTCAAGGCAAGATAGCGGCCCTGCGCTGACCAGATCATCGAGGGCGCCAAGTTGTCCAGCGCACAGCCCGATGCCGTCAGTAAATGGCCTCCAAGCCGTGGTGTGCCGGTGCGTACCCAGCTGTCGGCATATTCCGTCTCGCTGCCGAACAGCCAGGCCGCATCACGCTGGGTCGGTGAGGGCTGGATGAAGTCACCATCGGCAGTCGCCGCTTGCGGGCCGTCCACCCGGCGCCAAGGGGCGATTGCGCTTAGCTGGGCGTCTTCTGGTTGCAGCTGTACGGTGGTGTAGTACAACCGATATTGATCGCTGGGACGGCAGAAGGACGCGTCATCACCGACCGGTGGCGCGGCGACGTTGAAACGTTGCAGAGGACTGCTTTCCAGCTCGTTATCCAGGCGACCTGCGACCACCGCCAGGCTCAACCGGCCATCACGGAAATCGAGTATCCGCTCTACCCACAAATCAGGCCCTTGCAGCAGGCGCCGATGTTGCAGATCAGCAACCACCGCATGGGTGGTGACGGTCGTTGAGTTTTCAAAGGGCAGCAGCGCCAGGTAGCGCCCGCAATCGGAGACTCGATGATCCAGTAGCCAAGCCCCAGGCAAAAGCCAGTCGCCGATCTGGCAGCGATAACCGCCAAGCCCTTCGCGGTTGTCGCCCAGCCAGGTCAGACGAGCACATGTCCCATCCTGCAGCGGTTGCGTCTCGATGCCAGAGTCGCCTCGTCGGCCCTGGCTGTCCAGGGGCATCACAATAGCCGTGCGGGTCAGTTTGAACTCATCGACCTGCACCCGACCTTGGGCGTCATGACCGGTCTGGGTCTCGGTATCGCTGTGGATGCTGTCCAGGCGGTAGCCGTAGCGGCCGGCGCTCGGTCGGGGATAGTCGAGGTACGCACCGACATGGACATGGCTTGCATCGAGGCTGAGCAATTCGTGCCAGTAGAAAGAGGGTTCAGCGGCGGTCTTCACCCAAGGCGAGGGCAGTGCGCGCCAGCCGTGGTCCGATTGCCAGAACCAATACTGGTCGCCTTCGGCATCGTTGGCCTGCTCGCGGGCCAGGCACACCAAGGCGCAATGATCCGCCCCCCAAACCAATGGCGCATCGGCGGCCATGATCAGCCCTGACGGCTGGTCGTTGACGCTGATGGCATAACGCGGGGCATACAGCGGTTCCAGTGGCTGGGCCAGATCACGGAGGGTCGCGGGTAAAATGATCTGGCCCGCCAACTGCTGTCGGCCATCGGCGCTGGGTCGTGCGAAGGTGTGCGGCATATTGTCAGGATGCCAGCCAGGCTCGAGCCAGAGGTCCGCGACAGGAATCAGCTCGATCATTTCTGCTGTTTTCATCAACTCATCCAGCCGGAGCTGGCGAACGCTGTCGTCTATCAGCGGGCTATGGCGGCCGCTCAATACGTCCTGCTCAAAAGTGTCCAGCTCCCAGAATTCACTGTCGGCACAGCGATACAGCCGGCGTTGCTGACGGTCGAGAACAACCAGCCCCCATTCCTGCCGAGAAGGCACCGTCGCCGCGAAATAGCGCCCATCGCGGGAAAACAGTGCCGAGGAACCCAGGCCTTGCACAAGCACGCCATCGGGGAACAGGTAGTCGCAATAAGTGGGACCCCCCATGGCGATTTCACTGTGGTTGAACACCCGGATCGGCTCGCCTTCAGGCGTCAGTTGCGGCTCGCTTCCACCCCAGGCGCTGGCGCCCTTGCTGGACACGGCCGCCAAGCCCAGACGCCGCTCCCATTTACTGACGCACGCCAGTCCGCCGACGATGCTGGCAATGGCCGCGAAAATCCCCCACCACTCAGGCAACGCCCTGCCCACGCTGAAACCCAGGCCGAACACGGCGCCGACGATCAATCTGCCACAGACCCTTGCGGCCGATGGAAAACCGAATCGCGTGGCAAGCCCCATCAACAAGCCGAAGAACAATACGGCCAACAAAGCCAACGGGGGAGGCAATATCGTGACGAAAAAAGCCGGCACCAGCAGGAGGCCGAGTTGCCAGAACAAATCGAGAAACAGGCGGGGAAGGCTGGGGCTGGCGATGATAGGGAATCTCGCTGGAGAAGGTTGAACGGCTTGGGCGAAGGGGGTAGCCCGTCGTTTATTCTTCAAAGTATTACTTCAGGCGAGTCCAGGAACAAGGAAAGGGGAAAACACGAAAGCCGCGCAATGCGCGGCTTTTTTGTTTGGTGGGCCCACACGGACTCGAACCGTGGACCAAAGGATTATGAGTCCTCTGCTCTAACCAACTGAGCTATAGGCCCTCAGTAGGCCGCGGATTATAGCGACGGTTTCTCGGCTGTGCTATCCGAAAAATCCGATACGGTCATACGAAGAAACGTGGCGGCAAACTCATCGGCGCACAGGGGCAGGCTGACGATGTAGCCCTGGATCTGTTCACACCCTTCTTCGGTGAGAAATTGCTGCTGCGCCAAGGTTTCGACGCCCTCGGCAATGATGGTGAATTGCATGCTGCGGCCCAGGGCGATGATTGCCCGCACGATAGCCGCGTCGTGAGGGTCGTCGGGCAGGCCGCGAACGAAGGATTGGTCAATCTTGAGGATGTCCAGCGGCAGGCGCTTGAGGTAGCTCAGGGATGAGTAGCCGGTGCCGAAGTCGTCGATGGCCAGTTGCACGCCCAGTTTTTTCAGTTGGTGCAGCACTGTCAGGGCTTCTTCGGCCTGGCTCATGATGAAGTTTTCGGTAATTTCCAGTTGCAATAAGTCAGGCTGGAGACGGTTCTCGCGCAGCAGTTGTTCGATGCGCCCCAGCAGGTTGGGTTGGCGCAGTTGGGCGCCGGCCAGGTTGACGGACAGGGGACCGAGGCTTTCGTAGGTGCTGTTCCATTCGCAAAGTTGGCGGCAGGCACGCTCCAGTACCCAATCGCCGATCTGCAGGATCATGCCGTTTTCTTCCGCCAGCGGAATGAAGTGTTCCGGTGGCACGTCGCCAAACGTCGGGTGATACCAGCGAATCAGCGCCTCGGCGCCCACCAGCCGGTTATCGGCAAGGCTGATTTTCGGTTGGAAGGACAATGACAGCTCGTTGCGCTCGATTGCCCGTCGCAGCTCATGCTCCAAGGCCACGCGTTCGCTCGCCTGGGCGGTGAGGTCGCGGGTGTAGCTCTCCACCCGGTTGCGTCCCTTGGCCTTGGAGCGGTACATCGCGGCATCCGCATTCTTGACCAGTGTGGCGACATCACAGCCGTCCTGTGGATAGAGGCTGGTGCCGATGCTGGCGCTGATGAAAAACTCGTGCTCGCCGGCCTGGAACGGCGCGGCAAAGCAATTCAGCAGTTTTTGGGCGATGTGTTCGGCATCGCTAGGCTGCTGCAGGCCGGGGAGCAGGATGATGAACTCGTCGCCGCCCAGGCGCGCGACGGTGTCGATGTCGCGCAACTGTTCACGCAGGCGCACGGCGATCCCTTTGAGCAACAGGTCGCCGACTGGATGCCCGAGGCTGTCGTTGATGTGCTTGAAGCGATCCAGGTCCAGGAACAGCACCGCGCCCTGGCCGCCGTTTTCCTGCTGGTTGTTCAGGGCCGTCAGCAAGCGGCTTTCGAACAAGGTGCGATTCGGCAGCCCGGTGAGGGGGTCGTGGTGAGCCTGGTAATCGAGCCGGGCCTGGGCATGCTTGAGACTGGAAATATCGGCGAAGACCGCGACGAAATGGGTGATCTGCTGCTCCCGGTTGCGCACCGCACTGATGGTCAGCCAACTGGGGTACAGCTCGCCATTCTTGCGCCGGTTGGAAATCTCTCCTTGCCAGTGTCCCTCCGCCGTCAGTTGGTGCCACATCGCCGCGTAAAACGCGCTGTCATGCAGCCCGGAGGCGAGCAAGCGCGGCGTATGGCCCAAGGCTTCCGTCTCGCTGTAGCCGGTGATTTCAGTGAAGGCGCGGTTCACGGCGCTGATGTGCTGTTGCGTATCGGTAATCAGCACGCCTTCGGCGGTGCTTTCGAAAACGGTGGCCGCCTGTTGCAGTTTCTCCTGCATCAGATGGCGCTCGGTGATGTCCCGGGCGATGGTCAGCATGCAATCTTCGTTGCCGATGGGCAGCGGCCGGCTGGACACTTCGCAGAGCCGGATCTGCCCGTCGTTGCGGCGGATATGGCAGCTGAAATCCCTGACGAACCCGTCCCGTTTCAGCAGGTCGAGCATCTGTTTGCGCTCGTTGAGGTTGACCCAGATACCCAGGTCCAGTGTCGACCGGTCCACAGAAAGGGCGCTGTTGAAACCGGTGATGCGGCTGAAGCCTTCATTCACTTCAATCAGCAGGCCGTCGCTTTGCCGGGACAGCAACAGGCCGTCGGGTGACGCATGAAACGCCTTGGCAAACTTCTCTTCCGAGGTCTGCAACTGCTGCTGGGTTTCCTTGAGCTGGCTGATGTCACGCACGACCACGACCAGGGCAGGCGTCATGTCGAGGTCAAAAGGTTCGGCGGAAATCAGCCCGGTGAACACTTGGCCGTTGTTGCGGCGAAAGGGCATTTCCAGGTTGCGGATGCTCCCGGCCTGCAAACGTTGCAACAGGCTCGGGCCCACGCCCTGGATGCCCCAGATGTTCAGTTCGGTTGCGCTGCGGCCGACCACTTCTGCGGCGCTCAGGCCGATCTGCTCTTCGAAAGCCGTATTGACCTCCAGCAGGCAGCCATCCAGCAGGCGCGCAATCACCAGGATGTCTGGGCACTGGCGGAACACCGAAGCAAATTTCTGCTCCGAAAGGCGCAGCGCTTCCTCGGTGCGCTTGGCTTCACTGATATCGATCATCAGCCCGCGCATAACTGGCTCGTGGCCATGTTCGATCAGGCTGACAATGTCGCGTACCCACAGGCAACGGCCATCGGCGGTGATCACGCGGTAATCGATGCAGTGGTCGCGGCCCGCCAGCACCTCATGATCGCAATAAGTCTGGGCGCGGATCAGGTCGGCGGGATGAATGATGTTGCGCCAGAATCCCGGGATCAGCCAATGGGCAAGAGGATAGCCGAGCAATTCTTCGGCATGGGGAGAGACGTAGCTGTAGGTGAAATCGCTGACTCGTGCTTCCCAGGCAATCGCCGAAAGGCTCTCCACCAGCCCACGGTAATGGTATTCACTGCTGCGCAATTCCTGTTCGAGGTCGACACGCCGGGCGATTTCGGAGCTCAAGCGGCGGTTGATGCGAATCACCACCACCAGGATGCCGACCAGCACCAGCAGCGTAGGCAAGCCGTAAACCAGCAGGTCCGACCAGAACTGACGGTAATCATGCACATTGCCGACCCATTTCTGCTGGATCTCGTTGACCTCGGCCGGGCTCATGTCCGCCAAGACCTTGTCCAGGATGCTCACCAAGATCTTGTTGTCTCGGGGGACGCCCATCGCCAGCTGATAGCGATAAGGGGTTTCCCCACTGACATACAGGCCCTCGAGCTTGAGTTGGCGCAGGCTCCAGACGCTGGAGGCCAAGTCGCCCACCACCGCGTCCACTTCATCGGTCGCCAATGCTTGCAGGGCTGAACTGACGTTGGGCAGCGCTACCAGGTTCAGGTCCGGATGGTGGTTGCGCAGCAGTTCGTGCGGCGCGTAGTTCTCCACCACGGCGATCTTGAGGCCATAGAGCTCCTTGAGACTGTGAGGCTGGGCGCCGCCATGATGGGCGAGGATGACAATGGGAAAGTCGAGATAAGGCCGCGTAAAGGCCAGGTAGTTCTGCCGTTCGGGGGTGGACATGATGCCCGGGAGAAGGTCGATCTTGCCCTGTACGACCTGCTCCAGCACTTCAGTCCAGCTGGCCGGTTCGATGGGGGTCAGCTTGATGGCCAACCGCTCACGGATGATGTCGACGTAATCGGCGGCCAAGCCCTGGTAGCGGCCCTGATCATCACGAAACTCAAACGGCGGCCATGAGGCATCGACACCCAGGCGCAGGTCGGGATGGTCCTTCAGCCAGCGGAGCTCCTCATCGGTGAGCGTCAACGCGCCAGCTGTTGCGGTCCAGGTCATCAATGACAGCAAAAGCGCGGCCGTCAGTCTGGGCATCACTGTCTCGTTATGGCTTGGATAGGATGTTTCGAGTGTAGACGGGCAATAGGGTGGGGAGGGGCGTAACGGAGGGGTTTTTATCGGCAGATAACAAAACCCCCGGCTGGGCCGGGGGTTTTGGGGTCACTCGTCGAGGAAGGAGCGCAAATGCTCGCTTCGCGTCGGGTGGCGCAACTTGCGTAGCGCCTTGGCTTCGATCTGGCGAATCCGCTCGCGGGTCACATCGAACTGCTTACCGACTTCCTCGAGGGTGTGGTCGGTATTCATGTCGATGCCGAAACGCATGCGCAATACCTTGGCTTCACGAGCTGTGAGGCCGGAGAGTACTTCGCGAGTCGCTTCCTTGAGGCTCTCAACGGTGGCGACGTCAATCGGAGACTGCATGGTGGAGTCTTCGATGAAGTCACCCAGATGGGAGTCTTCGTCATCACCGATCGGGGTTTCCATGGAGATCGGCTCTTTAGCGATCTTCAACACCTTGCGGATCTTGTCCTCAGGCATCTCCATGCGTTCGCCCAGCTCTTCCGGCGTCGGTTCGCGACCCATTTCCTGCAACATCTGCCGGGAAATACGGTTGAGCTTGTTGATCGTCTCGATCATGTGCACCGGAATACGGATGGTGCGGGCCTGGTCGGCGATCGAGCGAGTGATCGCCTGACGGATCCACCAGGTGGCATAAGTCGAGAACTTGTAGCCGCGACGGTATTCGAACTTGTCCACTGCCTTCATCAAGCCGATGTTGCCTTCCTGGATCAGATCGAGGAATTGCAGGCCACGGTTGGTGTACTTCTTGGCGATGGAGATCACCAAACGCAAGTTCGCTTCAACCATCTCTTTCTTCGCGCGACGGGCCTTGGCCTCGCCGATCGACATGCGACGGTTGATGTCCTTGATCTCGGCGATGCTCAGGCCTGTCTCGGCCTCCAGCGCGCTGAGCTTCTGCTGGCAACGAACGATGTCTGGTTGCAGGCGGGCAATGGCTTCGGCGTATTTGCTCTTGCCCTTGGCCAGTGCATCGGTCCAGCTTTCGTCGACTTCGTTGCCAGGGAACTGACGCAGGAAATCGGCACGCGGCATGCGGGCATCACGCACGCAAAGTTGCATGATGGCGCGCTCTTGCTGGCGCAGGCGATCCAGGGCACTGCGTACACGCTCGACCAGGCCTTCGAATTGCTTCGGTACCAGTTTGATCGGCATGAACAGCTCAGCCAGCGCCAACAGCTCGGCAATCGCCTGCTTGTTGTTGCGGCCGTGCTTTTTCAGCGCCTTGCGGGTGATTTCCATCTGGTCGGCCACAGCGCCGAAACGCTGTGCAGCGATGACCGGATCCGGACCGCTTTCGGCTTCTTCTTCGTCGTCGCTGGCTTCGGCGTCGTCGTCATCGGTGTCGTCGTCCGCCTTGGCGGCTTTCGCGTCGATGGGTGGCGGCACTTCGGCGGCAGGCGGCGCAATGCCGTCGTCCGGGTCGATGTAGCCGCTCAGGACGTCCGACAGGCGGCCACCTTCGGTGGTGACGCGGGTGTACTCGGAGAGAATATGGTCAACCGTGCCAGGGAAGTGCGCGATTGCGCCCATCACTTCACGGATGCCTTCTTCAATACGCTTGGCGATTTCGATTTCGCCTTCACGTGTGAGGAGCTCTACCGTACCCATTTCACGCATGTACATGCGCACGGGGTCCGTGGTGCGACCAATGTCGGTCTCGACCGCTGCCAACGCTGCGGCCGCTTCTTCAGCGGCCGCCTCGTCGGTATCGGCGTCGGCCAGCATAAGGGCATCCTTATCTGGAGCAACCTCGAATACGTTGATCCCCATGTCGTTGATCATGCGGATGATGTCTTCCACCTGTTCCGGATCTGAAATATCCTCCGGCAGGTGGTCGTTGACCTCCGCGTAAGTCAGGTAGCCCTGCTCACGACCCAGTAGGATCAACTCTTTGATACGAGACTGCTGTTGCGCTTTTCCGGACATAACACCCTATCCACTGAAGGTCTTGGCGGGCAAAAAACAAGCCGAGGATTATACCTGAGCTGTGACCTCACGCGCCAGTTGAGGTCGGGTTTGATGCGCAAACATTGCGGCTGAGTAAGTCGCGCAATTGGTTTTTCTCTTCGCTGGTCAACTCGCTCTGGCGAGCTTTGCGCAGAAGTTGCTCCAGGTTTCGCTCGCGTTGGCGGGCGGACAAGCTAGTAATGGTGTCGAAAAACTGTTGTTCAAGGTTGTCTCCATCAATCAGCCATTCCTTCTCGGCCAGGGCCTTCAACAAGCGTCCCTGCTCGGTACCGTGCCACCTCGCGATCAACTGGAATGAGTTTAGCTTGGGGTTCTTCTGCACGGCTTCAAGGAGTGCGACCAGCAATTGTGTATTGCTGTGGTCCTCGGCGGCGAAGTGCCCTGCATCCTCAACTTTTCCGGCCAATTGCGGGTGATGCAGCAAAGTGCGCAATGCCGCCAGTGTTGGTGGTTCGACGGCCGCCGGCACGCGCGGGGCACGTGGCTGGTCGCGATCGCCGCGCTTACCGTTCTTGTCCCAGGTTTTCTTGTCCCATTTCTTACCGCCGCTGCCGGGTTTTTTCGGCGTCCATTCTTGCTGGGGCGCGTAATCCTGCTGGGGTTGATGATAGTCGGCGAAGTCCGGCAGCGCGTCGTAGTCGATGCCCGGATCGTAAGCCGGCGGTGCCTCCTGGGGCGCACTGTGGACCAGTTGGTTGACCGCTTCGCTGTTCAGGCCGGTGATCTCGGTCAGGCGCTGGCGCATGAGCGTGCGCAGGTTGGCGCCGGGCACCTTGTCGATCAGCGGCGCTGCCAGGGTGGCCATGTGAGCCTTGCCTTCGAGCGAGCGTGGATCGGCTTCTTCGGTCAGTTGCTGGAAAAAATAATCGGCCAACGGTTGTGCGTGCTGGTTGATCCGCGCACGGAACGCATCGGTACCTTCGGAGCGCACCAGGGTATCCGGGTCTTCGCCTTCGGGCAGGAACAAAAAGCGCGCGCGCCGTCCATCCTGCAGGCAGGGCAGGGTGGCTTCCAGTGCGCGCCAGGCGGCGTTGCGGCCGGCCTGGTCGCCGTCGAAGCAAAACAGCACGTTCGGCACGACGCGAAACAAGCGTTTCATGTGCTCTTCGCTGGTGGCGGTGCCCAGGGTCGCAACGGCGTTGCGCAAGCCCTGCTGGGCGAGGGCGATCACGTCCATATAGCCTTCGACAACGATGATTTCGTCGAGGTTTCGGTTGTTCTTGCGCGCCTCATAAAGACCGTAGAGTTCCTGGCCCTTATGGAATACCGGGGTTTCCGGGGAGTTCAGGTACTTGGGCTTGTCGTCGCCCAGTACTCGGCCGCCAAAGGCAATGATCCGCCCGCGCGTGTCGCGGATCGGGAACATCACCCGGTCGCGGAAGCGGTCGTAGCGCTTGCCTGTTTCGGCGTTTTCAATCAGCAGGCCTGCGTCGATCATGGCGCGTTGCTGCAGGGTGTCGCTGCTTAGGTGCTTGTACAGGTTGTCCCAGCCGGGCGGGGCGAAGCCGAGGCCGAAGTCTCGGGCGATCTCGCCGGTCAGGCCGCGGCCCTTGAGGTAATCCACCGCGGCCTTGCGCGCCGGGTGGCTCTTGAGGGCCTGGCGATAAAAATCCGCTGCCGCCGTCAGCAGCGGATACAGCGGCGAATCGGTCGGTTGGCGCGGCTTGTGCTGGCGACCGCTTTCCTCCCGGGGGATTTCCATGCCGGCGGCCTTGGCCAGTTCTTCGACAGCCTGGGGGAAGTCCAGGTTGTCGTGGTCCATGATGAAGCCGAGGGCGTTGCCGCCGGCGCCGCAGCCGAAGCAATAGTAGAACTGCTTGTCGGGGCTGACGCTGAAGGACGGGGTTTTTTCTTTGTGGAACGGGCAACAGGCCGTGTAGTTCTTGCCCGCTTTCTTCATTTGCAGGCGAGAGCTGACCACGTCGACGATGTCGGTGCGGTTCAGGAGGTCGTCAATAAAGCTCTGGGGAATAAGCCCGGCCATGGCGTTCTCATCGTCACTGCGCGAAATGGGGACCCGCAAATCAGCAAGCGTAACCGGGGCCTGGTTGGAGGCACGGTCAATCGGTGGCTCGACCGGGTCGTCTGCATCATCGCTGTCGGGAAGTGTATCTGCCGATAATCCACTGACGTTAATAACTATCAGTATTCGACTGTTTGAATATGTTGTGCTGAGTCCGGTAACGGCCGGTCAGGCCTCGGATAGCTCATGAAGCGGGCACGCAGGTAGGTGCCTTGGGCTGATCGTCGTTAGAGGAATCAGGGGTGTGCTCGTCAGTAGCCTTGGAAGGCTCGTCAGAAAAGACGTGCACCGCTGGCAAAAGAGCCAGGTCTGACGCGGTGAAGCAGATTGTCTCGGTCGCGTCTGCGGCCTTTGACGGTGAAGCATCAAGCGTTATTCCGCAAATGCCATAAGCCCGGCTTGAGGGCCGGGCTTGGCAGAAGCTTGCTACGGACGTCTGTGTATTAGTACAGACGTACGGCGCGGCGCTGTTCGCGCTGAACTTTCTTGGCGTGACGCTTAACAGCGGCTGCTGCCTTGCGCTTACGCTCAGAAGTCGGCTTCTCGTAGAATTCGCGGCTACGAACTTCAGCCAGAACACCGGCTTTTTCGCAGGAGCGCTTGAAACGACGCAGAGCTACGTCGAAGGGTTCGTTCTCTTTTACTTTGACGGCTGGCATCCAGAGCTACCTTCATTCATTACCGGGGTCAACATCCTCGCGGCAAAAGAGCACTTGAAGACGTCGGTTTTTAAGGGTTGCGGATGTTAACCCCTCAACGCTCGGAATGCAAAGCCTCTGATCGAAAACCGCTGGTCGGGGCACAACGCGACGACTATTATGCGCGCCTTCGAATTCAGCCTCTACAAGGCGCAAACCCATGCTAGTACTGGGATTAGAAACCTCCTGCGACGAAACCGGCGTCGCACTTTACGACAGTGAACGCGGCCTGCTGGCCGACGCGCTGTTCAGCCAGATCGACCTGCACCGCGCTTATGGCGGGGTCGTGCCCGAGCTTGCGTCCCGCGATCACGTCAAGCGCATGCTGCCCTTGATCCGCCAGGTGTTGGCCGAGGCCGATTGCGTGCCGACCGAGATCGACGGCATAGCCTATACGGCCGGTCCGGGCCTGGTGGGCGCGCTGCTGGTGGGCGCTTCCTGTGCCCAGGCGCTGGCCTTTGCCTGGGGCATTCCGGCCTTGGGCGTGCATCACATGGAAGGTCACCTGCTGGCACCGATGCTGGAGTCGCAACCGCCGCAATTCCCGTTCGTCGCTTTGTTGGTTTCCGGCGGTCATACGCAGCTTATTCGCGTCGATGGCATCGGCCAATACGAACTGCTCGGCGAGACCCTCGATGACGCTGCCGGTGAAGCATTCGACAAGACGGCGAAAATGATGGGCCTCAATTATCCCGGTGGGCCGGAAATCTCACGGCTCGCTACCCAAGGGGTCGAAGGACGTTTCGTGTTCCCACGCCCGATGTGCGACCGGCCAGGCCTGGATTTCAGTTTCAGCGGCTTGAAAACCTTCGCCCTGAATACCTGGCAGCAGCGCGTCAGCGCCGGGGACGACAGCGAGCAAGCCCGTTGCGACATCTCGCTGGCGTTCCAGCAGGCCGTGGTGGAGACTTTGACCATCAAGTGCAAGCGCGCCTTGAAACAGGCTGGACTCAAGCGCCTGGTGATTGCCGGCGGTGTGAGTGCGAACAAGGCTTTACGGGTCTCGCTGGAAAAAATGCTTGGCGACATGAAGGGCGACGTTTACTACGCTCGCCCGGAGTTCTGCACAGATAACGGCGCGATGATTGCCTTTGCCGGCTGCCAGCGCTTGCAGGCCGGCCAGCACGAAAGCCTGGCGATCAGCGTGCAGGCGCGCTGGCCGATGGAGCAACTGGCGCCGCTGTGACGCATCATTTAGAAATGCCGTTCGCGCCCGGCGAACAGGTCGCGTAGATTGCCCCGGTGGCGCCAGACGATCAATGCCACCAGTGCGGTCATTGGCAGCAACGCCGCCGGTTCCTGCCAGGCCAGTAGCGGCAGGGTCAGCGGCGTGGCGATCAAGGCGGCCAGGGAGCTGGTGCGGGTCAGGTAGAACGTCAGCAGCCAGGCGCAGACGGCCAGCAAGGCGGCGGGTGGATACAGGCCCAGCAGCATGCCGGCGGCAGTGGCGACACCTTTGCCGCCGCGAAAGCGAAAGTACAACGGGAACAGATGACCGATGACGGCGCAGACGCCGATCCAGGCCTGTTGCTGCAACGAAAGCCCTGCAAGGCTGGTAATCAACACCGGCACCAGGCCTTTGCAGAGGTCGCCAAGCAGGGTCAGGACGGCGAGCTTGCGTCCGGCCAGGCGTAGCATGTTGGTGGCGCCCGCATTGCCTGAGCCACTCATTCGCGGATCCGGACGACCGGTCAGGCGGCTGAGCAAAATGGCGAAGGACAGCGAGCCGAGCAGGTAGGCGAGAATCGCCAGTAACCAAAACATGCTAACTATTCCGGGCGAGGACGCCCTGATTCTAACGGCGCAATGCGCCCTTGTCGTGCTGCGGAGAAAAGTGCTTGGACAGAGTGTTTATCGAGGGCCTGGAAGTCGACACGGTAATCGGTGCCTACGACTGGGAGCGAGGCATACGACAATGTCTTCGACTTGATCTGAGTTTCGCCTGGGATAACCGCCCGGCCGCTGCAGGCGATGACCTGACCTTGGCGCTCGATTACGCCAGCGTATCGGCGCGCATCCAGGCGTTTGCCGCACAGGCGCAGTTCCAATTGGTCGAGACCTTTGCCGAACGGCTGGCCCAGGAGCTCATGGACGAATTCAAGATCACCTGGCTGCGTCTGAAAGTGACCAAGCCAGGCGCCGTACCGGCGGCCAGTGGCGTTGGCGTGGAGATCGAGCGCGGATGTCGCTGACTCAGGTTTACCTCGGGCTCGGCAGCAATATCGAGCGCGAAACCCACTTGTGCGCGGGCCTTGAGGCCTTGGCCGGTTTCCTCGCGGATATACGCTGTTCGGCCGTGTTCGAAAGCCAGCCGGTGGGTATCAAGAGCGGGCCATTCTTCAACTTTGTCGTGTCGGCCTTCACGGACTTGCCGCTGATGGAGCTGGATCGTCGCCTCAAGTTCATCGAGGCGGATAACGGTCGTTATGCACCGGACCGCAGGGGATTGCCGCTGGATATCGACGTCTTGTTGTATGGCGAACAGGTCGGCAACTTCGATGGGCTGATTCTGCCACGTGCCGAAATCCTCAAGAATGCTTTTGTCCTGTGGCCGTTGTCGTTGATCGCACCGGATCGGATTCATCCCGGCGTAGGCAAGAGCTTTGCCACGTTGTGGGAGGAATCACAGATAGACCAGGTGTTGGCGCCGGTGGCATTCGAATGGCGGGGCAAGCAGCTTACGCCATCGAGTCTGCTTTGACCCTTCTGCCGCTATCGCGAGCAAGCTCGCTTCCACAGGAACCGTGTTTCTTCAGTAGGAATGCGGTCCAATGTGGGAGCGAGCTTGCTCGCGATGACGGCTGTACAACCTGCGAAAATGTGAGCTGGGACGACGCTCCAGTCAGTTAGCGGCTGCCTTGTACGCCTTGAGTGCCCTCAGGCGTTCCCGCTTGATCGCCTCTCCCAGCTCCGGCCCCTTGAAGCCTTTCTCCAACAGCGGCTGCACCGCCACCCCGCGAGTCGCCGCCGCTGCGCCCCGCAGGTAGTCAGCCTGTGGATAACTTCGTTCTTCAAGTCCTTTGCGCCCTCGGGCATCCATCTCGCATGCGGCGATGAATTCCTCAAAACGCTGTGGGCGGCGGTAAACGTCAAAACTTTGCAACAGCTCAAGCAAGGTGGATGCTTTCAACTCAAGCGCACGATGGCCATGGGTATGGTATTGGCCAACCAGCAGAGCCAATTCCTGGCAATCACGTGGTGCCTTGAAGCGCTCGTTGACGGCTTTGATCGGTTTCAGCCCCTTGTGTTCATGAGCGATGTGTCGCGGCCATTCGTGCTCGGGCGTCAAGCCTTTCCCCAGGTCATGGAGCAGGCAGGCCCAGCGGACCGTCAGTGGTTGTTTATGCCGCGCTGCCTGCTCCAGCACGCTCAGGGTGTGGGCGCCGGTATCGATTTCCGGATGATGAGCTTCGGGTTGCGGCACTCCAAACAGTGCGTCGACCTCCGGCATCAACATCTTCAGGGCCGTGCAGTCGCGCAACACCTGGATAAACACTTGTGGCTGGTTTTCCATGAGGGCGCGGGAGATTTCTTTCCAACTGCGCTCGGCCGTCAACGCCTCCAGCTCACCGGAATCGCTGAGCTGGCGCATCAGTTCGAGGGTTTCGTCCGCTACCTTGAAACCTAGCGGTGCATAACGCGCGGCAAAGCGGGCAACACGCAGGACTCGTAGCGGATCTTCGGCAAATGCCGGGGATACGTGGCGCAGTACGCGAGCTTCGAGATCACGCTGGCCATGGTACGGATCGGTTAGATTGCCATGCTCATCTTCCGCCATGGCGTTGATCGTCAGGTCCCTGCGGATCAGGTCTTCTTCAAGAGTCACTTCAGGGCTGGCATGGAACACGAAGCCGCCATAACCCCGGCCACTTTTGCGTTCGGTGCGGGCGAGGGCGTATTCCTCACCGGTCTTCGGGTCGAGAAATACTGGAAAATCGGCTCCCACAGGACGAAAACCCTTGGCGAGCATTTCCTCGGCGGTTGCCCCGACGACGACCCGGTCTATGTCAGTGACAGGAATGCCCAGCAAGCGGTCGCGAACGGCGCCGCCAACTTTGTAGATCTGCATAAAAAACCTCCGTTGGTCCGACAGGATAACCTTTGCGTCGAGACCTGCGGAGGCGAAAACGGAATCAGAGATGAATG
The DNA here is from genome assembly GCF_001269755.1 of Pseudomonas sp. Q12-87. Taxonomy (NCBI): domain Bacteria; kingdom Pseudomonadati; phylum Pseudomonadota; class Gammaproteobacteria; order Pseudomonadales; family Pseudomonadaceae; genus Pseudomonas; species Pseudomonas sp. Q12-87. The sequence continues at coordinate 401,412 of NZ_LHVI01000004.1, forward strand.
ACGGCCAGGTCTAGACGCCCATAATCGCCTTCGGTTTGTTCGTTTCTCGGGGGCACGTGATGGGTTTTCATCACTTGGTCGCCTTGCAGGGTTTCCAGGTGAATGTCGAAGCCCCAGAGTCGATGCAGGTGCTTGAGCACTTCATCAGTGGAGTCGCCCAGTGGTTTGCGGTTGTGTGCCTGGTGCCGCAGCGTCAGCGAGCGGTCTCCCCGGCGATCGATGCTGTAGATCTGCACATTGGGCTCGCGATTGCCCAGGTTGTACTGTGCAGCCAGGGTTTCGCGGATGATGCGATAACCGCTTTCATCATGGATCGCAGGCACCAGCAGGTCATCTTTCTGATCGTCATCCAAAATGCTGAATAGCTTCAGGTCGCGAATCACCTTGGGCGAGAGGTACTGCAGGATGAAACTCTCATCCTTGAAACTGCTCATGGCGAATTTGATCGAAGACAACCAGTCCGAACCGGCGATCTCGGGAAACCAGCGACGATCCTCTTCGGTAGGGTTCTCGCACATGCGCCGGATATCGCGATACATGGCGAAGCCCAGTGCGTAGGGGTTGATGCCGCTGTAGTACGGGCTGTCGAAGCCAGGTTGGAAGACGACGCTGGTGTGGGACGTCAAGAACTCCATCATGAAGCCGTCCGTGACCAGACCCTCGTCGTACAGGTCGTTCATCAATGTGTAGTGCCAGAACGTGGCCCACCCCTCGTTCATGACCTGCGTCTGGCGCTGTGGATAAAAGTATTGGGCGATCTTGCGCACAATGCGCACGATTTCCCGCTGCCATGGCTCCAGCAGCGGCGCGTGTTTCTCGATGAAATACAGGATGTTTTCCTGCGGCTCGGCAGGAAAGCGAGCGCTGTCCTTCTCGTTGTACTTGTCCGCGCCTTTGGGAATGGTGCGCCATAGATCGTTGATCTGTTTTTGCAGGTGCTCTTCGCGGTCTTTCTGGCGCCGGCGCTCTTCTTCGGCGGAAATCGGATACGGCCGTTTATAGCGGTCAACGCCATAGTTCATCAGGGCGTGGCAGGAGTCCAGCAGGTCTTCCACCGCATCGATGCCGTGGCGCTCCTCGCATTGCATGATGTATTGCTTGGCGAACACCAGGTAATCGATGATCGAGCTGGCATCGGTCCAAGTGCGGAACAGGTAGTTGCCCTTGAAGAAGCTGTTGTGCCCGTAGCAGGCATGGGCCACCACCAGGGCTTGCATGCAGATGGTGTTCTCTTCCATCAGGTAGGCAATGCAGGGGTCGGAGTTGATCACGATTTCATAGGCCAGCCCCATCTGGCCGCGGCTGTAGGATTTCTCGGTGCTGAGGAAATGCTTGCCGTAGGACCAGTGGTGATAGCCCAGTGGCATGCCGACGGACGCGTAGGCATCCATCATTTGCTCGGCGGTGATCACTTCGATCTGGTTCGGATAGGTATCGAGCGCATAACGGTCCGCGATACGGCTGATTTCGCGGTCGTAGGCCTGGATCAGCTCGAACGTCCATTCGGAGCCGGTGGAAATGGGTTGGCGCTTCTGCTCTTTTTTGGCGGTCATGTCACTAACCTGCGCTGGAAGAGTTCACGGAAGACCGGGTAGATATCCCCGGCCGAGACCAGTTGCTGTTGGGCAAATGTGTCGGAAAACGCTTCGGCTATCCGTTCGTATTCGTACCACAAAGCCTGATGTTCTCGTGGAGTGATTTCCACATAGGTGTAGTACTGGACGAACGGCATGATCTGGTTGATCAGAATGTCCCGGCAGATCGGCGAATCATCGTTCCAGTTGTCACCGTCGGAGGCCTGGGCCGCATAGATATTCCATTCATTGGCCGGGTAGCGCTCCGCCATGATCTCCTGCATCAGCTTCAGGGCGCTGGAAACAATCGTGCCGCCGGTTTCCCTGGAATAGAAAAACTCTTCCTCGTCCACTTCTCTGGCGCTGGTGTGGTGGCGGATGAACACTACATCGATCTTGTCGTAGTTCCGCTTCAGGAACAGGTACAGCAGGATGAAGAAGCGCTTGGCGATATCCTTGGTGGCCTGGGTCATGGAGCCGGAGACGTCCATCAGGCAGAACATCACCGCCTTTGAGCTGGGGTTGGGCTGTTTGATCAATAAGTTGTATTTGAGGTCGAACGTATCTAGGAACGGCACTCGGTGGATGCGTGCGCTGAGTTTTTCGATTTCCGCTTCCAGATCCTGTATATCGCCGAAGTTGTCCGGTTCTTCGCGCTTGAGACGGGCCAGTTCTTCCTTGGCTTCGCGCAATTTCGCCCGGCTGCTGCCCGATAGGGCGATACGCCGGGCATGCGCCGAGCGAAGGGTGCGAATGATGTTGATGCGTGACGGATTGCCTTCGTTGCTGATACCGGCGCGCACGGTCTTGAAGGTGTCGGTGCCCGTCAGGTTGCGCTTGACCAGGTTCGGCAGCTCAAGGTCTTCGAACATGAACTCCAGGAATTCCTCCTGGGTGATCTGGAAGACGAACTCATCCATGCCTTCGCCGGAGTTGCCGGCCTTGCCGGGCCCCTTGCCGCCGCCTCCGCCCTGCGGGCGAGGGATGTGCTCGCCGCTGGTGAATTCCTTGTTCCCGGGATGCACCACGGTCTGTTTGCCGCCGCGGCCATGGTGAAGCACCGGCTCGTCGATGTCGCGGCCGGGGATGCTGATCTGCTCGCCGTGCTCCATGTCGGTAATGGAACGGCGACTGACCGCCTCTTCGACGGCCTTCTTGATGTGGTCACGGTAACGCCGCAGGAAACGTTGGCGGTTCACCGTGCTCTTGTTCTTGCCATTAAGGCGTCGGTCGATCACATAACTCATAGGTGGCCCTCCGGGCAGCTTCAAGTTTTGAGCTACAAGCTGCAAGTAGACGCGCTGACCCGGATATCAGGCTTATGCGCTTTTTTACTTGCAGCTTGTAGCTTGTAGCTTGCTACTGCCTCACTGCGATTTCCGGACCCGCAGATACCACTCGGAGAGCAGCCGTACCTGTTTGTCGGTGTAGCCACGTTCGACCATGCGTGTAACGAAGTCGTTGTGTTTTTGCTGGTCCTCCTTGCTGGCCTTGGCGTTGAAGCTGATAACGGGCAGCAGGTCTTCGGTGTTGGAGAACATTTTCTTCTCGATGACCACCCGCAGCTTTTCATAGCTGAGCCACGTTGGGTTCTTGCCGTTGTTGTTGGCCCGGGCGCGCAAGACGAAGTTGACGATTTCGTTGCGGAAATCCTTCGGATTGCTAATACCGGCGGGCTTCTCGATTTTCTCCAGTTCTTCGTTCAGCGCCACGCGGTTGAGGATTTCCCCGGTTTCCGGGTCGCGGTATTCCTGATCCTGAATCCAGAAGTCTGCGTACAGCACGTAGCGGTCGAAGATGTTCTGGCCGTATTCGCTGTAGGACTCCAGGTACGCCGTCTGGATTTCCTTGCCGATGAACTCGATATAGCGCGGCGCCAGGTATTCCTTGAGGAAGCGCAGGTAACGCTCGCGGGTTTCAGCCTGGAATTGCTCCTGCTCGATCTGCTGCTCGAGTACATACAGCAGGTGAACCGGGTTGGCCGCGATCTCGTGGGGGTCGAAGTTGAAGACCTTGGACAGGATCTTGAACGCGAAGCGCGTGGACAGCCCGTTCATCCCTTCGTCGACGCCGGCGTTGTCGCGGTACTCCTGGATCGACTTGGCCTTCGGATCGGTGTCCTTGAGGTTTTCACCGTCGTACACGCGCATCTTCGAATAGATGTTCGAGTTCTCCGGCTCCTTGAGGCGCGACAGCACAGTGAACTGGGCAAGCATCTTCAAGGTGTCCGGGGCGCAATGGGCTTTGGACAGCGAGCTGTTGAACAACAGCTTGTCGTAGATCTTCACTTCATCCGATACGCGCAGGCAGTACGGCACCTTGACGATGTAGATACGGTCGATGAAGGCTTCGTTGTTCTTGTTGTTGCGGAAGGTGTGCCATTCCGACTCGTTGGAGTGGGCCAGCAGGATGCCGGTGAACGGAATCGCCCCCAGGCCCTCGGTACTGTTGTAGTTGCCTTCCTGGGTGGCGGTCAGCAGAGGGTGCAGTACCTTGATCGGCGCCTTGAACATCTCGACGAATTCCATCAGGCCCTGGTTGGCCCGGCACAGCGCACCCGAGTAGCTGTAGGCGTCGGCGTCGTTCTGTGGGAATTCTTCCAGTTTGCGGATATCGACCTTGCCCACCAGTGCCGAGATATCCTGGTTGTTCTCATCGCCCGGTTCGGTCTTGGCCACTGCGATCTGGTTGAGGATCGAGGGGTAGAGCTTGACCACCCGGAACTGACTGATGTCACCGCCGAACTCGGCCAGGCGCTTGGTGGCCCATGGCGACATGATGGTGTTGAGGTAGCGACGCGGGATGCCGAAGTCTTCCTCGAGGATCGCGCCGTCCTCGGTGGCATTGAACAGCCCCAGGGGCGATTCGAACACCGGCGAACCCTTGATGGCATAGAAGGGCACTTTTTCGATCAGTTGCTTGAGTTTCTCGGCCAGGGACGACTTACCGCCCCCCACGGGGCCGAGCAGATAGAGGATTTGTTTCTTTTCCTCCAGGCCTTGGGCGGCATGGCGGAAATAGGACACGATCTGTTCGATGCATTCTTCCATCCCGTGGAAGTCGGCAAAGGCCGGATAGCGGCGGATCACCTTGTTGGAGAAGATCCGCGAGAGCCTCGAATTGGTCGAGGTATCCAGCAGTTCCGGTTCTCCGATTGCCAGCAACAGCCGCTCCGCAGCCGACACATAGGCGCTGCGGTCCTGCTTGCAGAGTTCGAGGTATTCCTGCAGCGAGTATTCCTCCTGCCGCGTGGACTCGAAACGTTGCTGGAAGTGGCTAAAAATACTCATGACGTCACCTCGCTCGATACGTGGAGCCGGTGTCGGATCAATCAGTCGTTGCTGGACAGCCGCTGGGACCCCAGTGGCCGTTTACCCCCCAGAATGCTTCCAAGAATGCAGGCTCCTGAAAGCTGACTCCCGATGACCCGCGCGCCGGTGTACCGGCTCTCCCCTGTTTTGGATGGCCTGAGGCTAAGGATAGTTCGGAATCGGCGAGGTAAAGGATGAATACGTAATTAGTTATGGCTGACCGTTCGTCTGCCATCGCTCAAGCCCACGGTTCACGTGGGCTTGGCACGGCATAAAAATTTATTCCTGCGTGCCTTGGGCGATTTCCGAAGGATAAGTCACGCGCCACAGCTCGAAACCGCCATCCAGGCTGTACACATCGGTGAAACCCTGGCTGACCAGGTAAGCGGCTGCGCTCTGGCTGGAGTTGCCGTGATAGCAGACCACGACAACCGGCGCATCGAGATCGGCGGCACGGATGAAGTCGGCGATGGAGTGGTTATCCAGATGCGTGGAGCCACTGATGTGCAAGGCGGCAAAAGTGGCCGGGTCACGGACATCGACGACGACCGCGCCTTGTTCGCGCAAGGCTTGGGCCTGTTCCGGGGGGATACGTTTGAAGGCTGACATAGGGGACTCCTTATAGCTTGGCTCGGTGCCGGTCAACAGGCGGTACCGGCCGGCATCGATGCAGTGTTCGGGTGAGGGGCCCTGGCGTGGCCCTGTTCGTCGCAATCACAACGCAATTGCTCGCCAGTGTCGATGTTCATCAGCGTCATCGCGCCGCCCCATACGCAGCCGGTATCGAGGGCGTAGACCCCGGGCTCGTCGCATTGGCCTTCCAGGGCCGCCCAGTGACCGAAAATGATCTTCAGGCTGCGGGTCTTGCGCTCCTTGTGCTTGAACCAGGGGGCGTAGCCGGGCGGGGCGGTCTCGATGCCTTCCTTGCCCTTGAGGTCAAGCTTGCCCTCGACGGTGCAGAAGCGCATGCGAGTGAAGTAGTTGGTGATGACCCGAAGCCGGGCGATGCCGGTGAGGTCGTTGTCCCATTTGACCGGTTCGTTACCGTACATGCCATCCAGGTAGGGGGCGAACAGGTTGTCGTCACGCAGCGCCTGCTCGACTTCGCCGGCGCACTTGAGTGCCTTGCGCAGCGACCACTGGGGCGCAATCCCGGCATGGACCAGCGCCAGGTTGCGCTGTTCGTCGTAGTGCATGAGTTTTTGCTGGCGTAGCCACTCCAGCAGTTCGACGCAATCGGGGGCGGCGAATATTTCGCCCAGGGTGTCGGATTTTTTCAGGCGCTCGATGTTCTGCCACGCGGCCAGCAGATGCAGGTCGTGGTTGCCGAGCACGCACACAAGTGACTGGCGGATGCTATAGAGAAAACGCAAAGTCTCAAGTGACTGCGGGCCACGGTTGACCAGGTCTCCCACCAGCCACAGCGTGTCGTTCTGAGGGTCGAAGGCGACCCGTTCCAGCAAGCACTTGAGTGGGTCGAGGCAACCTTGCAGGTCGCCGACCGCATACGTGGCCATTAGTGCAGGGCCCCCGGCACGGCCAGGCGGAAGGGTTTGATGATGGCGTCGAAGCGTTTGCCATCTTCAGCCAGCATCTGGTAAGTGCCCTGCATTGTGCCGACCCGTGTCGTCATCACGGTGCCGCTACTGTAGTTGTGGCTTTTGCCGGCGTCGATGAGGGGTTGCTGGCCGACCACGCCCTCGCCCCGCACTTGCTCGACATGCCCGTCGCCGTCGGTGATGACCCAGTGCCGCGACATCAACCTGGCCGGCAGCGAGCCGTTGTTGCGCACGGTAATGGTGTAGGCGAAGGCGAAACGGTTGAGCTCGGGTTGCGACTGTTCTGCCAAGAAGCGGGTGGTGACGCTGACGTCGACCTGGTAGCGAGGATCGGACATGCAAAAGGGCCTTAAAAGCGAAGCGGGACGCGGGCGTGACTGATGGGATCAGTCTAGGCCAAGTATCGGGTAGTAGACCAGAGCGGCGTCCTGCCCGATAGCGTTCATCACTGTCAGCTGGCGTCCGCGTGCGCAGTGACCTGTTCACTGAGCTTATCGGCCAGGCGCACGAAAGCCGCGAGGTCCAACTGTTCAGGGCGCAGGCTGCCATCGACGCCGGCGGCTTCGATCTCGGCGTTGCTGAGCAAAAGTTTCAAGGTGTTTCGCAGGGTTTTACGGCGCTGGTTGAACGCCTCGCGAACCACCCGTTCGAGCAGGCGATGATCCTTGGCCGGGTGCGGCAGGACCGCATGGGGGACCAGGCGAACGATGGCCGAATCGACTTTGGGCGGCGGGTTGAAGGCGCCGGGGCCGACATTGAACAGGTGTTCGACCCGGCAATGGTACTGGACCATGATCGACAGGCGTCCCCAGTCACCTCCGCCAGGGCCGGCAGCGAGCCGCTCGACGACTTCCTTCTGCAGCATGAAGTGCATGTCACGGATCAGGCCGGCATTGCTCAACAGGTGGAAGATCAGCGGCGTGGAGATGTTATATGGCAGGTTGCCCACGACCCGCAGGCTGTTCGGCGCAGCGTTCAGGCTATTGAAGTCGAACTTCAGCGCATCGCCTTGATGCAGGTTGAAATTGCTCCTTGAGGCGAATTGCTGGTTGAGGATCGGGACTAGGTCCTTGTCCAGTTCCACCACGTCCAGTTGCGCGCCACTGTCGAGCAGGCCTTCGGTCAAGGCGCCCTGGCCCGGGCCGATTTCCAGCAGGCGATCGTCAGGCTTGGCATGGATGGAACGCAGGATGTGATCGATCACGCCCGGGTCATGCAGGAAGTTCTGGCCGAAGCGCTTGCGCGCGCGGTGTTGGTATTGCTCAGTCATAAATGGGTCTCGGCCATCTGGTAGGCGGTTTCCAGCGCGACTTGCAGGCTGCCGGTATCGATCTTGCCGCTGCCGGCCAGGTCCAGGGCAGTACCATGGTCCACGGAGGTGCGGATGATCGGCAGGCCCAGGGTCACATTGACCGCCGCGCCGAAGCCTTTGTACTTCAGTACGGGCAGGCCCTGGTCGTGATACATCGCCAGCACTGCGTCGCAGTGCTCCAGATATTTGGGGGTAAATAGAGTGTCGGCAGGCAGCGGGCCACGCAGGTCCATGCCCTCGCTGCGCAAGCGCTCCAGGGTGGGTTCTATGATGTCGATTTCTTCCCGGCCCAGATGACCGCCTTCACCGGCGTGGGGGTTGAGCCCGCACACGAGGATACGCGGTCGAGCGATGCCGAATTTTTCCTGGAGGTCGGTGTGGAGAATGCGCGTGACACGCTCCAAACGCTCCGGGGTGATGGCATCGGCGATGTCCCGCAAGGGCAGGTGAGTCGTCACCAGCGCCACGCGCAGGCCGCGGGTGGCGAGCATCATTACCACTTGCGCGGTGTGGGTCAGGTCCGCGAGGAATTCGGTGTGCCCGGAGAAGGCAATCCCGGATTCGTTGATCACGCCCTTGTGCACCGGTGCGGTGATCATGCCTGCGAAAGCGCCATCGAGGCAGCCTTGGCCGGCACGGGTCAGGGTCTGAAGGACGAACGCGGCGTTGGCCTTGTCCAAGTGCCCCGTGACAACTGGGGCACCGAGAGGCGTGTCCCAGACATACAGGCTATTGGCGGGTGCCGGGGCATCCGGCCAAGCCTGCGGCGTCACTGGTAGCAGGTCGACGACCAGCCCCAGCTGCGCGGCCCGCTCGATGAGCAGGTCGCGGCTGGTGATGGCAATCAGAGGGTGCGGCTGGGGTTGCGAGGCGAGCAGCAGGCACAGGTCGGGACCGATGCCGGCAGGCTCGCCGGGTGTCAGCGCGAAACGCTTGGGGTTCACTGCGCTGCCTGGTCTGCACCAGGAAGTTTGATTTCAACGTAGGCTTCGTCGCGGATCTGACGCAGCCAGGTTTGCAGCTCTTCGTCATATTTGCGGTTGCGCAACACGGTCATCGCCTGCTGCTCACGGGCCTGGGTGGTGCTGTCAGTGGCGCGGCGGCCAAGGACTTCCAGCACGTGCCAGCCATACGGGCTCTTGAACGGCTTGGACAGCTGGCCTTGAGGCGTTTCAGCCATGACCTGGCGGAACTCGGGCACCAGTGCATTCGGATCCACCCAGTTCAGGTCGCCGCCGTTGAGGGCAGAACCTGGATCTTCCGAGAAATTCTTCGCCAGTTCGGCAAAGTCTTCGCCCGCTTCGATACGGTCGTAGAGTTTCTCCGCCAGACGCTTGGTCTCGGCTTCGCTGCGGATTTCACTTGGCTTGATCAGGATGTGGCGAACATGCACTTCGTCACGTACCTGGGTTGCGCCACCGCGTTTCTCCAGCACCTTGAGGATGATGAAACCGCCGGGTGTACGCGCCGGCTGGGTAATGTCACCTACCGCCATGGCGCTCAGTTCGCGATCGAACGGTGGCGGCAGCTGGGCGGGCTTGCGCCAGCCCATGTCGCCGCCTTCCAGGGCGTTTTCGCTGGCGGAACGGGCGACGGCCAACTGGCCGAAATCCGCGCCTTGCTTGAGTTGTTGGTAGACGTCCATGGCCTGGCGATAAGCGCTCTGAATCGCTTCGGAGTTGGCGCTTTCCGGGGTAGGAATCAGGATGTTTGCCAGATGCAGCTCTTCGGACAGCTGCATCTTGCCCAGGTCTGAAGCGAGGAAGTTCTTCACTTCCTGTTCCGACACCTGGATGCGTTCGGCGACACGGCGCTGGCGCACACGGCTGATGACCATCTCGCGGCGGATCTGATCGCGGGCGTCCTCATAGGAGAGGCCGTCGCGAGCCAGGGCGGCGCGGAATTGGTCGATGCTCATGTTGTTGCGCTGGGCGATGGTGCCAACGGCCTGGTTCAGCTCTTCGTCGGTGATGCGAATGCCGGAGCGTTCGCCGATCTGCAACTGCAGGTTCTCGACGATCAGGCGCTCGAGCACTTGCTGGTCCAGGACGCCCGCAGGAGGCAATCCACCGCCGCGCTTGGCGATGGTTTGCTGAACTTCATGGACACGCTGGTCCAGCTGGCTCTGCATGACCACATCGTTGTCGACGATGGCCACGACCTTGTCGATGGACTGAACTGCGGCGTTGGCCGCAGTCCCCAGGAACAGCGCGCCCAGCATCAGCGGGCGCAGACAATCAGAAAGCTTGGTCTTCACGTTCACGATAACCTTGAATGCCTTTGTCGAGGAAGCTCTCTACCTTGGCGCCGGTGAGGCCGCCGAGTCCCTTCAGAACAATTTGGAGGAAGACGCCATGGTCGCCTTTTTCGTTTTGCGGAGCATCCTGACTGAATTCGTCATAGGAAACCCAGTAACGGTTGATCAGGCGCAGTTTCCAGCAGCAGTTGTCGTATTCGAAACCACCGAAGGCTTCCAGGGTACGGTTGCGGTTGTAGTCATACTGCCAGCGGCTGATGGCGTTCCACTGCGGCACGATCGGCCAGATGACCGAGAAGTCGTGCTGCTTGATCTTGTAGTAGTCCTTCACGTAGCCAGGCTGGCCCGGCGTACCGTAGTCGCCACCGCCCACTTGCCACCGGCCGGTGGTCTGGTCGTAACGGACCAGGTCGTTGCGATAGCGATAACCGGCGTTGATGACCTTGTTCGGGTTGTCTTCTGGCTGATAGTGGAACATCGCACTGCCCGAGCGCGGGCTGTGGCTGTCCGGGTCCCAGTTGTAGTCGGCCGTGGTGCGCCAATCGCGGTTCCAGCGATATTCGTATTCCAGGGCGTAGGGCGAAACGCTTGAATGCGCATCCTCGCGAGTTTTGTAATCGATGCCCGGCAGTTGAACCTCGCGGTCCTTGAAGTAGAAGGCCTGGCCGACGCTGATGCGTTGACGCTCGAAGCCATCGTCCTGGATCCAGCGGTTGGTCACGCCCAGGGACAGCTTGTTCTCATCACCAACACGGTCGGAACCGGAGAAGCGGTTGTCCCGGAACAACGAGGAATAGTTGAAGGTGCTTTCGCTGGTATCGAAGACAGGAATGTCGCTCTGGTCTTTCTCCGGTACGTAGAGGTAGTACAGGCGTGGCTCCAGCGTCTGGCGATAGTTCTTGCCGAACCACTGGGTATTGCGATCGAAGTACAGGCCACTGTCGATGCTGGCGATTGGGACGCCGCGGCTCTGGTTTCTGCTGTAGGTACCGTTCAGGCGGTCGCCTTCTGCGCCTTGGACCGCTATGTCAGCCTTGCCTTGGTTATCCAGGTCGAGGTCATATTGCGTGTATTGGTACTTGAGCGATGGCTTGATGAACCCGTAGCTTGCGTTCATTGGCAGGCTCATGACGGGGGCAAGGTTCATCCGGTCGCCGGTAGCGCGGGCCAGTCCCCGGACGTTAGTGTCAAGAAATGCCTGGGTGGAATCTCCGTCCTCATTCGTGTAGTTGCCGGTTCTCAAATCCCGATCAAACCGCACGAACTCGGTGTTATAAGCAAAATCCAAACCGCCCGGATGTTGCGGCAGCGCACCATTAAAGGTGATCTGCGGCAAGCGATCATAAGGCGTGATGTTTGAAATCGTGGCCATCTGGTAGGCCTGGACGTTCAATCGCGCCACATACGTATCGCCGCGATAGCTGACCGCACCTTGCTGGTTCACGAAGTCCTTGGACTCGACGCCAATCTGGTCGCTCTGCAAATCCTGGAAGTAGTAGGGGTCGCTGATCTTGGTGTAGTCGACTTCCGTCATCACGCGGGAATCCAGACCGCCCTTGTGCTGCCAGTTGTACATGTAGCGGGTCTTGCTGTAATCGGTCTGCTTGCTGCGCTCGTCCTCTTCATCGTTGAGGTACGCGGCACCGAACTGACCTTCGCTGGACTTGGTCAGGTAGCGGAATTCGCCTTCCATCAACAGGCCACGCTTGCTCATGTAGCGCGGGTACAACGTGGCGTCGTAGTTCGGCGCCAGGTTGAAGTAGTACGGGGTGACCAGCAGGAAGCCAGTATCGCTGCCGCTGCCGATGGTCGGCGGCAGGAAGCCGGACTGGCGACGGTCGTCGATCGGGAAATAGATGTATGGCGTGTACAGGACTGGAATGTCCTTGACCCGCAGCGTCACGTTGGTCGCGGTACCGAAGCCTGTGGCCGGGTTCAGGGTGATGTTGTTGCCCTTGAGCGTCCAGGCGTTGCTGTTCGGTTCGCACGTGGTGTACGTACCGTCCTTGAGACGGATGATCGCGTTCTCGGCACGCTTGGCGTACAGCGCGTTACCGCGGATGCGCGATTTATGCAGTACATATTCGGCGTTGTCGACCTTGGCTTCGCCGGTATCCAACTGCACATCGGCGTGATCGCCGACGATCAGCGCGCCGTTGTCGCGAACCCGCACGTTGCCGCTCAGCTCGCCACGGTTCTCGGCCTGGTACAGGCTGGCCTCGTCGGCCTCGACCTGCATGCTGCCCTGGCGCATGACTACGTCACCGGCCAGGGTCGCCACCTGTTGTTCCTGCTCGTAGCGGGAAGCCTTGGCGCCGAGGAAGGTCGGGGCGTCGCTCTTGGCGGTCTTGTCGTTCATGCCAGGACGGCTGGGCTCGATATAGGCGCCCGCGCAGTAAGGACCGGTTTCAGCCAATTGCGCTGGGGTGAGGTTCTCTCGTGGAACCCAATCCAGGTGGCTGTAGTCTGCACTGCGCGACTTCAGGCCGCGGCCCTTGGCTTCGGTGACGAGCATCGGTTTTTCGCCGACTTCTTCGCCCGAGCTGTCGTCGGCTGGAGCCGTGCCGCTGTCGGAGACCGCACTGCCGTCATGCACGGGACGCGGCGGTAACGCGGCGGCCGGTGTCTTGGGTGCACAGTCCCAGGCACCCGAAGCGGAGACGGAGCAGTCATACTGCTGCGCCGCGACGACGAATGAAGAGGCCAGGGGTTGCAGGGCCAGCAGACTGCCGGTGACCAGCAACGGAAATTTTTTACGAAACGCGGGGGATTTCAATGCCATCTTATTAGTCCGGGCTTCCTGCGTGCCATCTGCCCGCGGTGTGGGCCGCACGCCTCTCGATGGTCTGAAAAAGATGCTGGATAATAAAGCATGACCCGCTTGACGGCTAGCGCCGTCGGAGACCCTTGCAATGCCCGACCAAGATGTACGCCTGCAACACCTGAAAGTTTGGCTCGATGAACAACTGCCGATCCTGTTCACTCAACAGGGCTGGGGCGCCGTACCCCCGGCCACGTTGACCGCGGCCAGCAGCGACGCGAGTTTCCGGCGCTATTTCCGCTGGCAAGGCGAAGGCCGGAGCTTGATCGTAATGGACGCGCCACCGCCCCAGGAAAACTGCAAACCCTTCGTGGATATCGCTTTTCTGCTGGCGAAATCGGGCATTAACGTGCCGAAAATTTATGCCGAAGACCTCGAACGCGGGTTTCTTTTGCTCAATGACCTGGGCAACCAGACCTATCTGGACGTGATCAACGGCGAAAATGCCGACGATTTGTTTCGCGATGCGCTGCAAGCCTTGCTCGCTTTCCAGCAACTGCCGATGGTGGCGCCGCTGCCAAGCTACGATGTCGCGTTGCTGCGTCGGGAGCTGGAGCTGTTCCCCGAGTGGTACGTCAAGCGCGAGCTGGGTGTCCAATTCGATGCGGCCCAGCAAACGCTCTGGCAGCAGGCCAGCGACCTGTTGATCGACAGCGCCCTGGCCCAGCCAAAAGTATTGGTGCATCGCGACTACATGCCGCGCAACCTGATGCTCAGCGCGCCCAATCCAGGCGTGTTGGATTTTCAGGACGCGGTGTATGGGCCCGTCACCTATGACGTGACCTGCCTGTTCAAGGATGCCTTTCTCAGTTGGCCCGAGGAGCGGGTACGCGGCTGGCTCGAAGACTACTGGCAGCAGGCCGGCGCGCTCGGCATTCCAGTCCAGGCGGACATTGACGATTTCCTGCGGGCCAGCGACCTGATGGGCGTGCAGCGTCATCTCAAGGTCATCGGGATTTTCGCGCGCATTTGCCACCGTGACGGCAAGCCACGCTACCTTGGCGATGTGCCGCGCTTCTTCGCTTATATAGAAGCGGTCATTGCCCGTCGTCCTGAACTGGCGCCGCTGGAAGAGTTGCTCGGCAGCCTGCGGCAATCGACTGAGGCAACGGCATGAAGGCGATGATCCTGGCGGCGGGCAAGGGCGAGCGCATGCGGCCCCTGACCCTCACCACCCCCAAGCCATTGATCCGTGTTGGTGGCGTTCCGTTGATCGAGTATCACCTGCGCGCCCTGGCGAAGGCCGGGTTCAGCGAAATCGTGATCAATCACGCCTGGCTCGGCCAGCAGATCGAAGATCATCTGGGAGACGGTTCGCGTTTTGGCCTGAGGCTCCGGTTCTCGCCGGAAGGTGAGCCACTGGAGACGGGCGGAGGAATCTTCCGGGCCTTGCCGCTGCTGGGCGACGAGGCTTTCGTCGTGGTGAACGGCGATGTCTGGACCGACTACGATTTCACTACCTTGCGCCGGCCGATCGAAGGGCTGGCGCATCTGGTTCTGGTGGACAATCCCGAGCATCACCCGGGCGGTGATTTCGTCCTGGCCGACGGAAAGGTTCACGATGAGGGCGCGCCTGCCGACAAACTGACCTATAGCGGCATCGCCGTCCTGCACCCGCAATTGTTCGACGGTTGCTCGGACGGTGCCTTCAGGCTCGCACCGCTGCTGCGCAAGGCCATGGCCGAAGGGCGCGTCAGCGGAGAACGCTTGGAAGGGCACTGGGTCGATGTCGGCACACATGAACGTTTGGCGCAGGTCGAAACCTTGATAAAAGCGAGCGGTTGATATGTGGTGGCCAGGGACTCTGATTGGAGCCGGGGCGGGCTTTGCCATAGCCAGCATTCCGGGGGCCATGCTCGGTGCATTGCTGGGACAGGCGCTGGATCGGCGCCTGGACTTGCACGATTGGGCGCAGGTACGTGAGCGTTTGGGTGGACGCCCGGCGTTGCGCAACGATGAATTGCTGTTTGTGCTGCTGGGGCGCCTGGCGAAGAGCGATGGTCGCGTGGTCGACGGTCACATCCAGCAGGCTCGCCAGGAAATGCGCGCACTGGACTTGAGCGAGCCGGCGCAACGCCGGGCCATCGCCGCGTTCAACCGTGGCAAATCTGGAAACGACCGCTTGCGCGGTTACTTGCGCCGGCTCGCGCTTCAGCCTCATGCCGCTGAGGGCGTATTGCGCGCCTGCTGGCGGATGGTCTGGGCCGATGGTCGCGCAGGCGCAGGCGAGCGGGAGTTGATTGCCCGGTGGGGCAAGTGGCTGGGCTGGACGCCGCAACAGGTCCAGGCGCTGGCGGCGGATTATGAACCGCAGAAACTTTCGCGGCCCAGCAGCGGCGTGACTTATCAAGAGGCGTTGCGCTTGCTAGGGGTGTCGGCCACCAGCGAGCCGTCGCAGATCAAGCGGGCCTACCGCCGCCTGATCAGCCGTCATCATCCGGACAAGATTGCCGGCAGCGGAGCGACACCCTTGCAGGTGCGTGAAGCCACCGACAAGACCCGCGAATTGCACAATGCCTATCGATTGATTCGCGAGCGGCGGGATTTCCGTTAGCGCAAGGCTTGCCCACCCGTGGCGAGGGAGCTTGCTCCCGCTCGACTGCGCAGCAGGCGCAATCCGGTTTCTATCTCTGCGTTGGGGACCGCTTCGCGCTCCAGCGGGAGCAAGCTCCCTCGCCACGGTAGATGGTGCGCCGACTCAAAGAGCGGGCAAGCCTCATTCCCCCACCTTCTGCGGATTCAACCAACCCCGAACCCGCCGAAACAGCTGTTCCTGCTCCGCCGATGGGTTGGGCAGGGCCTTTAGGGAAACCTGGCTGAAAGTCGAGCCTTTGAGGCGCTTGCTTGCCTGCAAGCGTTCCAGCGCCGCGTTGCGATCCAGCGACTTGTCCATGTAGAAAATGTCGGCGGTTGCCAATTTCAAAGTCGGGGTCAGCTCGGCAAGGCCGGGTTTGGCGGTCACCGGCGTCTGGGCGGCGACCATCACGAAACGCTCGATCTGCGAAGGCTGTTTTTCATTCAAGTAGCGCGCTGCCCAATAGGCGCCGGTGCCGTGGCCCAGCAGCACGATGCTGCGGGCGCTCTGCTGTTCGGCGTAGGCCAGTGCCGCATCGATACGGGCGAAGATGCGCTCGGCATCGGCCTGGGCGTGTTCTTCATCGGTTTGGGCTGCGACCGGGTCCGCGGCGTCGGCTTCTCCCCCGGCAACCTGTTCGATGGGCGCTGCCGTGGTGGCATCCGGTGCGGCGGCGGCCGTGTCGGCTGGCTTGGTCTCGGGAGGTGTTTCCACCACACGTGGCGCAATGACGTCGCCTTGCAGGTCTGGCAGGGTGATACTCAGGCTGCTCCATTCGACATCGGGCAATTTTTTGCGCAAAGGACCGATGACTTGAGGCCAGTCAGCTGTTTCGCCGGCCCCGGGAATTATGATGACCGCGCCCTTGGGGTCGCTGGTATTGGCTGGTTTCCAGAGCGCGAGGAAGGTATCGCCGCCAGTCTGCAACTGTTGTTGTTCCTGGACCGGGATTTGTCGTTCCAGTGCGTTCGCTTCTTCCTGGCTACGCTCGGGCAAGGGCTGGCGCTCGACGGGTTTTTCCTCGGCGGCTTGCTCTGCGGCGGCGGGCGCCTTTTCTTCGGCCTGGACAGAAAAGGCACTTGGCAGGATCAGCGACAGGCACAATGCTGGCAATGCCAGGCGGTAAACAGAGGGCATCGGATATTCCATGACCAGAAGTATTTCCGGCAGCCTAAAGGGTTGGTCAGTATTTGTCAGTGCGTGAGACTTCGATGATGCGTTTTTGCTGCCTGTGGGTTATCGGCTGTTTATGGCTTCCCTTGATGACGTGGGCCGCGCCCGCGCCGTCGACGCATGCCATGCAATTGAACACCGTCCAGCGCGAGTGGCTGGCGCAACATCCGCAGTTGCGGGTCGGGCTGGTATTGCAGGCGCCCTATGCGCAGTACGACCGGCGTTTGCAACGCTTGTCCGGCACCAACGTCGAGCTGATGCAATGGCTGGGCAAAGCCCTGAACGTCGAACTGACCTGGCGCAATTTCCAAGACGTGGCGCAGTTGGAAGCAGCGGTGCGCGACGGCGAAGTGGATCTTGCCCCTGGGCTCACCCAGACGCCGGGTGGGCTCAAGCTCTGGCAGTTTTCCGATCCTTACATGCGCGTACCGCAGTTGATCGTCGGTGCGCAAAAAGGTGCCGAAGGGGTTGAACTGGAAAAACTCGACAGCCAGGCCCGGGTCGCCGTGCGCATGCCCAGCGCCACCGCTGATTACCTGCGCAGCAATTACCCGACGCTGAATCTGCAAGGCGTGCCGATGGAGCGCGAGGCCCTGCAATTGCTGCTGACCCAGCAGGCCCGGTACGCGGTGGTCGATGAGGCGCAACTGGGGCGATTGATGGTCGAGCCCGAGTTCGCCGAGCTTGCGGTGGTCGGCGACATCGGTCTGCCGCAATTGCTGAGGGTTGCCACCCGCCGGGACTGGCCGGAACTTGGCGAGATCATCGACAGCGCTTTGCAGGCGATCCCGGCCAAGGAGCTGGAACAATTGCACAGCCGTTGGCTCAAGCCAAAATACCCGCGCCTGACCGAGACCCCGGGCTTCTGGCAGAACCTGACCCTGTTGATGCTGGCCCTGTTGTTGAGCAGCGTCGCCATCGTGTTCTGGCAACGCCGCCAGCAACGTGGACTTGAACGCCGCCTGCGTGCCGCAAGAGAGGACATCGCCCAGCGTGCGGCCAGCGAAGAAGCCTTGCGCCTGACCCAGTTTTCCATCGATCAAAGCACCGTCGGCATCCTGTGGGTCAACTGGGACAGCCACGTGCGTTACGCCAACCGAGCGGCGGAGCTCATGCTTGGCTATGCCCCCGGGGCCCTCATCGACCGCCCGTTGATCGATTTTGAACCGGGCCTGCACATGGACCGCTGGCTGAACCTGTGGAAGCGCGCCCGGGCCAGTGACGACGGGCCGCAGAGTTTCGAGACCGAATGCGTGCGAGCCGATGGCAGCATCCTGCCGGCGGATGTCTCCTTGAGCTTCCTGCGTTTTCGCGACGCCGAATACCTGGTGGTCTACCTCAACGATGTGACCGAGCGCCGCCGGGCGCTGGCGGCGTTGCGCGAAAGTGAGGCGCGCCTGCAAGGCATCGCCGCCAACGTGCCGGGCCTGGTCTTTCGCCTGGAGCGGGCGCCGGTGACCGGCCAGATCGACTTTGCCTACATCAGCGAAGGCAGCGAAAGCCTGGTCGGTTATTCCCCCGCGACCCTGGCTCGCAGCGACACTGGCTTGCGCAGCCTGGTGCACCCGGACGACAAGGCCGGTTACCACCGCACCCAGGACCAGGCACTGGACAGCGACAGCGACTGGTCATGGCAGGGCCGCATCCTGACCCGCGAAGGCCAGGAGCGCTGGGCCGAGATCAAAGCGATTACCCGGCGTCTCGAAGACGGCGCCTATGTCTGGGACGGCATCGTCTGGGACATTACCGAGAGCAAACGCATCGAACTGGAACTGGCCAGCTCTCGGGAACAGCTGCGTGAGTTGTCGGCGCACCTGGAAAGCGTGCGGGAAGAGGAAAAGGCGCGCATTGCCCGGGAAGTCCACGATGAGTTGGGCCAGATGCTGACGGTACTGAAACTGGAGACGTCCATGTGCGAACTGGCCTACGCCCAACTGGACCCGGGCCTGCAGGAACGGCTCAACAGTATGAAGCGCCTGATTGCACAGCTATTCCAACTGGTGCGGGACGTGGCGACGGCGTTGCGCCCGCCAATCCTCGATGCCGGCATCGCCTCGGCCATCGAATGGCAGGCTCGGCGCTTCGAGGCGCGGACGCAGATTCCATGCCTGGTGCAGGTGCCGGACAACCTGCCGCGGTTGAGCGACGCCAAGGCCATCGGCCTGTTCCGGATTCTTCAGGAAGCGCTGACCAACGTGATGCGCCATGCCCAGGCGCATACGGTGGAATTGACGCTGGTCCGGCAAGGTGACGAATTGTGTCTGACGGTCAGCGATGACGGTGTAGGCTTTGTTGCCAATACGGGCCGGCCGACATCCTTTGGCCTGGTCGGCATGCGTGAGCGGGTATTGATCATGGGCGGACAGTTATCCCTGGAAAGTGAGCCGGGGGAGGGGACGACCCTGGCGGTGCGGGTGCCGTTTAGCGACGCCTGATGGGTTGCCTGGGCTGGCGCTTTCGCGAGCAGGCTCGCTCCCACAGTGATCGATGTGTACATAGAACTTTGTGGGAGCGAGCCTGCTCGCGATGACCTGTCAAACTGGAGGAAAACGTGATCCGTGTACTGGTAGCCGAAGACCACACCATTGTCCGAGAAGGCATCAAGCAGTTGATCGGCCTGGCCAAGGATCTTTTAGTGGTAGGGGAGGCGAGCAATGGCGAGCAACTGCTCGAGACCCTGCGGCACGTGCCCTGCGAAGTGGTGCTGCTGGATATTTCCATGCCCGGTGTCAACGGCCTGGAGGCAATCCCACGGATTCGTGCGCTGAACAATCCGCCGGCCATCCTGGTGTTGTCGATGCATGACGAGGCGCAAATGGCCGCTCGCGCCCTGAAAGTCGGGGCCGCCGGCTACGCGACCAAGGACAGCGACCCAGCGTTGCTGCTCATGGCGATTCGCAAGGTCGCTGCCGGCGGACGCTACATCGATCCGGACCTGGCCGACCGCATGGTCTTCGAAGTCGGCCTGACCGATACGCGCCCGCTGCATTCGCTGCTGTCCGAGCGCGAATTCTCGGTCTTCGAGCGCTTGGCCCAAGGCGCCAACGTCAACGACATCGCTCAGCAACTGGCCCTGAGCAGCAAGACCATCAGCACCCACAAGGCGCGGCTGATGCAGAAGCTCAACATCACCTCATTGGCGGAACTGGTGAAGTACGCGATGGAGCACAAGTTGCTCTGACACTCACCTTGTAGGAGCGGGCTTGCTCGCGAATGCGGTGCGTCAGTTCCATCTGTATCGACTGTCACACCGCATTCGCGAGCAAGCCCGCTCCCACAGGGTTTTGTGTCGGCATATCTGTTTACGACACACCCCAACAGCGCTTTTGCCCCACGCTTGCAGCTTGCAGCTCATGACTGACCGCTGCCCTTATCCAATCCCGCCATCCCTGTAGGGCAATCCCTACCCCGACTCTTCCATCCGGCTGAGGCCATTCTCTCCTGCACCCCGATTTGCGCGGGCTCCAGGCTCCACTAGGCTTGATTCACAAGCAGTCATCAATACAAAAGGTGCGGGTATGAGCCAGGTCGATTCAAGCGCGGGGACCAGTGATGTGCTGGTCAGCTTTCGTGGTGTGCAAAAGAGCTACGATGGCGAGAACCTGATCGTCAAAGACCTCAACCTGGATATTCGCAAAGGCGAATTCCTCACCCTGCTCGGGCCGTCCGGCTCCGGCAAGACCACCAGCCTGATGATGCTCGCCGGCTTTGAAACCCCAACCGCCGGCGAGATCCTGCTGGCCGGGCGCTCCATCAACAATGTGCCGCCGCACAAGCGCGACATCGGCATGGTGTTCCAGAACTACGCCTTGTTCCCGCACATGACCGTCTCCGAGAACCTCGCATTCCCGCTGACCGTGCGTGGCCTGAACAAGAGCGACGTGAGCGATCGAGTCAAGCGTGTGCTGAGCATGGTCCAGTTGGATACCTTCGCCCAACGCTACCCGGCGCAATTGTCCGGTGGCCAGCAGCAACGGGTGGCCCTGGCCCGGGCCCTGGTGTTCGAACCACAGCTGGTACTGATGGACGAACCCCTCGGTGCGCTGGACAAGCAACTGCGTGAACACATGCAGATGGAAATCAAGCACCTGCATCAGCGCCTCGGCGTGACGGTGGTCTACGTGACCCACGACCAGGGCGAAGCCTTGACCATGTCCGACCGCGTGGCGGTGTTCCATCAGGGTGAGATCCAACAGATCGCCCCACCGCGCACGCTCTACGAAGAGCCGAAAAACACTTTCGTCGCCAACTTCATCGGTGAGAACAACCGCCTCAACGGCCGCCTGCACAGCCAGACCGGCGATCGCTGCCTGGTAGAGCTGGGCCGCGGTGAAAAGGTCGAGGCCTTGGCGGTCAATGTTGGCAAGGCCGGTGAACCGGTGACGTTGTCGATCCGCCCGGAACGGGTGAGTCTCAACGGCGCAAGCGAACAATGTGTCAACCGCTTCTCAGGGAGGGTGGCGGAATTCATCTATCTGGGCGACCACGTCCGGGTTCGCCTGGAAGTCTGCGGCAAGAATGACTTCTTCGTGAAACAACCGATTGCCGAGCTCGATCCCGGGCTCGCCGTCGGGGACGTGGTTCCGCTTGGCTGGCAAGTCGAGCATGTGCGTGCGCTCGATCCCCTTTTAGAGGCGAATTGATCGCCCCCTGCTGTACCAACACCAACCCTGCACGTGGAGAGAACAATAAATGTTGAGATCCCTGAAGTTCACAGCCCTGACTCTGGGCATGATGGGTACGGCAAGCGCGATGGCGGCGGGCCCGGACCTGACCGTTGTGTCTTTTGGCGGGGCGAACAAGGCGGCGCAGGTCAAAGCCTTCTACGCACCGTGGGAAGCGGCCGGTAACGGCAAGATCGTCGCTGGCGAGTACAACGGTGAGATGGCCAAGGTCAAGGCCATGGTCGACACCAAGAGCGTTTCGTGGGACCTGGTGGAAGTCGAGTCTCCAGAGTTGTCCCGTGGTTGCGACGAAGACATGTTCGAGCAACTGGACCCAGCCTTGTTCGGTAAGGCTGAAGACTACGTCAAAGGCGCAATCCAGCCTTGCGGCGTAGGCTTCTTCGTATGGTCGACCGTGCTGGCCTACAACGCCGACAAACTGAAAACCGCACCGACCAGTTGGGCAGATTTCTGGGACACCAAGCAATTCCCGGGCAAGCGTGGCCTGCGTAAAGGCGCCAAATACACCCTGGAATTCGCCCTGATGGCCGACGGCGTCGCGCCGAAGGACGTCTACAAGGTGCTGGCTGGCAAGGACGGCCAGGATCGCGCCTTCAAGAAGCTTGACGAGCTCAAGCCGAACATCCAGTGGTGGGAAGCCGGCGCCCAGCCACCGCAATACCTGGCCTCCGGTGACGTGGTCATGAGCTCGGCCTACAACGGCCGGATCGCCGCGGTGCAGAAAGAAAGCAACCTGAAAGTGGTGTGGAACGGCGGTATCTACGACTTCGACGCCTGGGCCATCCCACGTGGCCTGGACAAGACCCGCGCCGAAGCGGCGAAGAAATTCATCGCTTACTCGGTGGCACCGCAGCAGCAAAAGACCTACTCGGAAAACATCGCCTACGGCCCGGCCAATACCCAAGCCGTTCCGTTGCTGGCCAAGGATGTCCTCAAGGACATGCCAACCACCCCGGAAAACATCGCCAACCAGGTGCAGATCGACGTCAGCTTCTGGGCTGACAACGGCGAGCAACTGGAGCAGCGTTTCAACTCCTGGGCTGCGAAGTAACCCCAGCGTTCATGGGTAAACGGGCTTTTGTGGCGAGGGAGCTTGCTCCCGCTTGAGTGCGCAGCACTCACAAAATTGGCGTTGCCGACAAAGTTTTGGGGCCGCTTCGCAGCCCAGCGCGAGCAAGCTCGCTCGCCACAATGACCCGCTCGCACAGGTTGCGATTTCAACAGAACAGAGGCGGCCCGCCGCCCCTGTAACGATCAAAAGATTTGCGGAGTTCGCCATGGCCATCGCCGTTCCACTGAACGCAGGCACCAGCCCCACCCTGAAGCAGCGGCTCAAGCGCGCCGAGCGGGTCAACCGCTGGAAGGCCCAGGCCTTGATTGCGCCGCTGGTGCTGTTTCTGTTGCTGGTGTTTCTGGTGCCGATCGTGGCGCTGTTGTTCAAAAGCGTCAGCAACCCGGAAGTCGTGGGCGCCATGCCGCGCACCGTAGCGGCCGTCGCAGCATGGGACGGACGCGGATTGCCCGGCGAACCGGTGTACAAGGCCGCCAGTGAAGACCTGGCCGAAGCTCGCAAGAATCAGACCCTCGGCGACTTGTCCAAGCGCCTGAACATGGAGCTGGCCGGCTATCGCAGCCTGTTGACCAAGACCGCTCGGGCGTTGCCGTTTGCCACTGAGCCGGCCTCCTATAAAGAAGCACTGGAAAACCTCGACGAGCGCTGGGGCGACCCCGCGTATTGGCAGGTGATCCGTCGTAATACCAGCAACGTCACCCCTTATTACCTGCTGGCGGCCGTCGATCACCGCATCGATGACCTCGGCGAACTGGCCCCGGCCACGCCGGACCAAGCCATCTACCTCGACATCTTTACCCGTACTTTCTGGATGGGCCTGGTGATCACTGCGATCTGCCTGGTGCTGGCCTATCCGCTGGCCTATCTGTTGGCGAACCTGCCATCACGCCAGAGCAACCTGCTGATGATCCTGGTACTGCTGCCGTTCTGGACTTCGATCCTGGTACGAGTCGCGGCGTGGATCGTGCTGCTGCAATCGGGTGGCCTGATCAACAGCGCCCTGATGGCCATGGGAATCATCGATAAACCGTTGGAGCTGGTGTTCAACCGCACCGGTGTCTACATCTCCATGGTGCACATCCTGTTGCCGTTCATGATCTTGCCGATCTACAGCGTGATGAAGGGCATTTCGCCCACCTACATGCGTGCGGCGATTTCCCTGGGCTGCCATCCGTTCGCCAGTTTCTGGCGGGTATATTTCCCGCAGACCTACGCCGGTGTCGGCGCCGGCTGCCTGTTGGTGTTCATCCTCGCTATCGGCTATTACATCACGCCGGCGCTGCTGGGCAGCCCGAACGACCAGATGGTCAGCTATTTCGTGGCGTTCTACACCAACACCAGCATCAACTGGGGCATGGCCACAGCACTCGGCGGGCTGCTCCTGCTGGCGACCGTCGTGCTTTACCTGATTTACAACCGACTGGTAGGCGCCAGTCGCCTGCGCCTGAGCTAAGGGGAGATCAAAATGTTGAGTCCTTATATGTCTCCCATCGAACGGGTGTGGTTCTACAGCTTGCGCACACTCTGCGGGCTGATCCTGTTGTTCCTGATCCTGCCGGTGCTGGTGATTATTCCGCTGTCGTTCAACTCCGGTAGTTTCCTGGTGTACCCGCTGCAAGGCTTTTCGTTGCAGTGGTACCACGATTTCTTCGCCTCGGCCGAATGGATGCGAGCGTTGAAGAACAGCATTGTCGTGGCCCCGGCGGCGACCTTGCTGGCGATGGTCTTCGGTACGCTGGCGGCTATTGGCCTGACCCGCGGCGATTTCCCGGGCAAGGCGCTGGTAATGGCCCTGGTGATTTCGCCCATGGTGGTGCCGGTGGTGATCATCGGTGTCGCCAGCTATCTGTTTTTCGCGCCGTTGGGCATGGGCAACAGCTTCCTTTCGCTGATCGTGGTTCACGCGGTGCTGGGCGTGCCGTTCGTCATCATCACGGTGTCGGCGACCTTGCAGGGGTTCAACCACAACCTGGTCCGGGCCGCTGCCAGCCTTGGTGCTTCGCCATTGACGGCGTTCCGTCGGGTGACCCTGCCATTGATTGCCCCGGGCGTAATCTCCGGAGCGCTGTTTGCCTTCGCGACGTCGTTCGACGAAGTGGTGGTAACGCTGTTCCTGGCCGGCCCCGAGCAAGCAACCCTGCCACGGCAGATGTTCAGCGGCATCCGTGAAAACCTCAGCCCTACCATTGCCGCTGCGGCGACGCTGCTGATCGCCTTTTCGGTGATTCTGCTGCTGACCCTGGAGTGGTTGCGTGGGCGCAGTGAGAAGTTGCGCACTGCCCAGGTATAACGTCTTACATGGCTCCAGTGTGGGAGCGGGCTTGCTCGCGAATGCGGTGTGCCAGTCGACACAAATGTTGAATGTGCCGCCGTATTCGCGAGCAAGCCCGCTCCCACAATGGGTTTGCGGCGTATTCATAAGCCGAATAGCAGACAACCCCCAATACCGAGCTATCCTTGTGCCAGCCCATACTCGAATAAGAGGCCGCGCACATGAGTCTTTCCTCATTCAAGATCGCCCACAAACTGATTACCGGCGCCGCTGCCATCGAACAACTGGCGGCCGAGCTGACACGGCTTGACGTCGATAACCCGCTGATCGTGACCGACGCCGCGCTGGTCAAGTCCGGCACCGTCGAGCTGGCCTTGCAGCATCTGGGCGGGCGCGACTACGAAATTTTCGACCGGGTCATGCCCGACCCGGAAATCGCCATCGTCGAGGACTGCATGCAGGCCTACCGCGACGGTGGCCATGACGGCCTGATCGGCCTGGGCGGCGGCAGTGCCATCGACATCGCCAAATGCGTAGGCGTCTACGCCGGGTACCACGGCGAGCTGCAGGACATGTTCGGTGTCGATCAAGTACCGCGCAAAGGCGCGCCCATGATTGCCATCCCCACCACCGCCGGGACCGGTTCGGAAGTCACCAACGTGGCGATACTTTCCGACAAGGCCGCACAGCTGAAAAAAGGCATCGTCAGTGATTACCTACTGCCGGACGTGGCGTTGGTCAGCCCACAAATGACCCTTACATGCCCTCGCGGCGTGACGGCTTCCAGTGGTGTCGACGCGTTGGTGCATGCCATCGAGGCCTACCTGTCACTCAACGCATCGCCCATCACCGATGCCCTGGCCATCGGCGCGATCAAACTGATCACCCGCGCACTGCCCAAGGCCTATGCCAACCCCGCCCACCTGCAAGCCCGCGAAGACATGGCCACTGCCAGCCTGATGGCCGGCATGGCGTTCGGCAATGCCGGCGTTGGAGCGGTGCATGCGCTGGCGTATCCGTTGGGCGGGCGCTTTCACGTGTCCCATGGCGTCGCCAATGCCTTGTTGCTGCCGTATGTCATGGCATGGAACAAGCTCGCCTGCGTCGAGCGCATGCGCGAGATCGCCGAGGCCATGGGCGTCAAGACCGCCCATTTGAGCGACCTTGAAGCCGCGGACGAAGCCGTGGAAGCCATGATCGCGCTGTGTGCCGCCGTGGAAATCCCCAAGGGCTTGAGTGGCCTGGGCGTGACCGCGGACGTAATCCCCTCGATGGCCGTGGAGGCCGCCGGGATCGAGCGGCTGATGCGCAACAACCCGCGCAAGCTGAGCGCCGGCGACATCGAGAAGATCTACCGCGCAGCGTATTGATCGACTGTCACGGTGTGCGCGCCAAATCTTGAGGTATACAATGCGCGCCATCGTGATTCTGCTCAAAACAGGTGCATCATGCAGCCCTTCGCTATTGCTCCGTCGATTCTCTCCGCCGACTTTGCCCGCCTGGGCGAAGAAGTGGACAACGTTCTGGCCGCCGGGGCCGACATCGTGCACTTCGACGTCATGGACAACCATTACGTGCCCAACCTGACCATCGGTCCGATGGTTTGCGCGGCGCTGCGCAAGTACGGCATCACTGCGCCGATCGACGCGCACCTGATGGTCAGCCCGGTGGATCGGATCGTGGGTGACTTCATCGAAGCCGGCGCCACCTACATCACCTTCCACCCCGAAGCGACGCTGCACGTTGATCGCTCCTTGCAATTGATCCGCGAGGGCGGCTGCAAGGCCGGCCTGGTGTTCAACCCGGCAACGCCCCTGGACGTGCTCAAGTACGTGATGGACAAGGTCGATATGATCCTGCTCATGAGCGTCAACCCTGGCTTCGGCGGACAGAAATTCATCCCTGGCACCCTCGACAAGCTGCGCGAAGCCCGCGCATTGATCGATGCCTCGGGGCGTGACATCCGCCTGGAAATCGATGGTGGCGTGAACGTGGGCAATATCCGTGAGATCGCTGCGGCCGGCGCCGACACCTTTGTGGCCGGCTCGGCGATCTTCAATGCGCCGGACTACCAAGAGGTGATTGAAAAGATGCGCGCTGAACTGGCCTTGGCGCGTCCATGAGCGGCTTCGAGCAGCTGTTCCCCGGCAGCCTGCCGCGCCTGGTGATGTTCGACCTCGATGGCACGCTGGTCGATTCGGTCCCGGACCTCGCGGCCGCCGTGGACAATATGCTGCTCAAGCTTGGTCGCCCGCCCGCCGGCATCGATGCGGTGCGCCAGTGGGTCGGCAATGGCGCGCCCATGCTGGTGCGCCGGGCCCTGGCCAACCACATCGATACCAACGGTGTGGATGATGCCGAGGCTGAGCGGGCGCTGGAGCTGTTCAACGAAGCCTATGAAGGCAACCATGAGCTGACCGTGGTCTATCCCGGTGTGCGCTCCACACTCAAATGGCTGAAAAAACAAGGCGTGGAAATGGCCTTGATCACCAACAAACCGGAGCGCTTCGTCGCGCCGTTGCTGGATGAGATGAAAATCGGTCGTTATTTCCGCTGGATCATCGGCGGCGACACCCTGCCACAAAAAAAGCCCGACCCGGCGGCGCTGTTCTTCGTCATGAAAATGGCCAACATCCCGGCCTCGCAATCGTTATTCGTCGGCGACTCGCGCAGCGATGTGCTGGCGGCGAAAGCGGCGGGGGTCAAGTGTGTGGCGCTGAGTTACGGCTACAACCATGGCCGGCCCATCGCCGAAGAGTTTCCTACGCTGGTGATCGACGATTTGCGCCTGCTAATTCCCAGTTGCCTGGACCCGGCCGCTGAGATAACGTTGCCCGACGCTGTTCAATCCTCTTCTGGAAACGCCATCGTGGTGGTCACTCGCAAACTCTGGATGAAAGTCATGAAGGCCCTGGCCCGCTGGCGTTGGCGCGCCTGACCTGATCCAGGCCGGTTATCCGGCGCGTTTGCATACCTGACTGTCAGCTCCTCATGCCACGAGGCACCCCATGATCCGTGAAGAATTCCTGCGCCTAGCCGCTGCCGGCTACAACCGCATCCCGCTTGCCTGCGAAACCCTGGCCGACTTCGATACGCCGCTGTCGATCTACCTCAAGCTGGCCGACGAGCCCAATTCCTATCTGCTCGAGTCGGTGCAGGGCGGTGAGAAATGGGGCCGTTATTCCATCATCGGCTTGCCGTGCCGCACCGTATTGCGGGTCCATGACCATCGCATCAGCGTGACCCACGACGGCGTCGAGATCGAAAGCCTCGAAGTCGAAGACCCGTTGGCCTTCGTTGAAACCTTCAAGGCCCGCTACAACGTGCCGACCATTCCCGGCTTGCCGCGTTTCAATGGTGGCTTGGTGGGGTACTTCGGCTACGACTGCGTGCGCTACGTGGAGAAACGCCTGGGTGCCTGTCCGAACCCCGATCCACTCGGCGTGCCGGACATCTTGCTGATGGTTTCCGACGCCGTGGTGGTCTTCGACAACCTCGCTGGCAAGATGCACGCCATCGTCCTGGCCGACCCGTCCCGGGAAGATGCCTACGAGCAAGGTCAGAAAAGTCTGCAGGCACTCCTGGAAAAGCTCCGTCAGCCAATTACCCCGCGCCCAGGCCTGGATTTCAGCAAGCAGTCGGCGGCCGATCCGGTGTTCCGCTCAAGTTTCACCCAGGGCGACTACGAAAAAGCCGTCGATACCATCAAGGAGTACATCCTGGCTGGCGATTGCATGCAGGTCGTGCCGTCGCAGCGCATGTCCATCGACTTCAAGGCTGCGCCCATCGATCTTTATCGGGCGCTGCGCTGCTTCAACCCAACGCCCTACATGTACTTCTTCAACTTCGGTGACTTCCATGTCGTGGGCAGTTCGCCGGAAGTGCTGGTGCGGGTCGAAGACAACCTGATTACCGTGCGGCCGATTGCCGGTACCCGCCCGCGTGGCGCCACGGAAGAGGCGGATCGGGCGCTGGAGGAGGACCTGCTGTCGGACGACAAGGAAATCGCCGAGCACCTGATGCTGATCGACCTGGGCCGCAACGACACCGGGCGCGTCTCGGAAGTCGGTTCGGTGAAGCTCACCGAGAAGATGGTCATCGAGCGCTATTCCAACGTGATGCACATCGTCTCCAACGTCACCGGTCAATTGAAGGCCGGGCTGACGGCGATGGACGCCTTACGCGCGATCCTGCCGGCGGGCACGTTGTCTGGCGCGCCGAAAATTCGCGCGATGGAAATCATCGACGAACTGGAACCGGTCAAGCGTGGGGTATACGGCGGGGCGGTGGGTTACTTCGCCTGGAACGGCAACATGGACACTGCGATTGCCATCCGCACCGCCGTCATCAAGGACGGTGAACTGCACGTTCAGGCGGGTGGTGGCATCGTCGCCGACTCGGTGCCGGCACTGGAATGGGAAGAAACCCTGAACAAGCGCCGCGCGATGTTCCGCGCCGTGGCATTGGCCGAGCAGACCCCAAAAGACTGAAAGTCTTTCAACATACAACTATGGCAACTCGATCAGTGTGGGAGCGAGCTCGCTCCCACAGGGTTTTCCGCGATCAGAAATCCAGACTGACGCCCAGGCTGATGCCTTGCTGGGTCAGGTCATCATCCTTGCGCAAGGTATAACCGCCCCGCAGCGCCAGGTCGTTGGTCAGTTTGTGGCTGACCCCAACGCTCAAGCGGTTCAGGTGGCTCTGCGGTGTATAGCCCTCTAGGGTGAAGTCGTTGGCCGGCAGGCTGTTGAGGGCGATATTCACCTTCTGCGTGTCGTCTTCATACTCACGTTCGTGGGCATATTCGCCGAACACCTGGGTCTGGCGGGTGAAGTTGTATTTGCCTTGCAAGCCAATCCCCAGGCGCTTCGAATCGCGGGTCTGATCATCAAACGTCAGGGCTGTGGAGCGGCTGCTCTTTTCCGAATAGCCGTCGACTTCCACCTTCGCATAATCAGCGCTGATGAACGGTGACAGGTGCCACTCGCTGCCCGGCTGGGCAATGTCGTAGCCCACGCGGGTGCTGAACGCCCACAGGTGGCCATCGGTGTCGCCTTTCTCCTGCGCTTCGTTGACGCCCAGGTCGAATTTGCGCTCCAGGTTGTCGTAGTCGAGCTTGCCGCCGGTCAGTGCGGCGTCGGCCCACCAACGGTTTTGCTGGAATTGGGCGAATGCTGTCGCCAGGTAGCTGTTGAGTTTGTAGTTCGAATCGTTATGGCCGGCATCCATGTCCTGGCGGTAGAGCCCGGCGGCAACCCCCACGCGCCACGCCTCGTTGAGCCGATAGCTGCCGCCGATGTTCAGGCTGTAGCCGCTCCCGTCGGCGCTGGCACCGCTGCCTTGGCTGTCCATGTCCAGATGCTGGCCGCCGCCAGCGACAATGGCTCGCCATTGGCCGACTGCTTGCCAGTTCTCCCAATCCGATTGCCATTGGCTGCGCAATTCATCCTGGTGGGCCCGCAAGGTCGAGTGGGCCATTTCCGGCAGCAACGTCAGTTCCCAAGGCGCTGAAAGCAAGGAGTAGGCGTAGTCGGCGATCAGTTTTTGCCCGGCTTCGGTAGGGTGAACCGAGTCGTTGTAGATCAGTTTGCTAGGGTCAGGCGTGGCGCTGTTGATGCCATAGGTGGCGTTTTCCGTGCAGCCGTTGCCGCTGAAACAGGTGGCTGTGAGGTTCTCCCCGGTGGCGAGGCCGAACCGTGCCGGGTCGGCGAAGCTTTCTTGCAGCAGCAACGGAACGTTCAGTGGAATGACTTCGGCATCGATGCCTTGCAGTCGCGTGACGAGTTGCTGGTTGAACTGATTGCTGAGCTGCGAGACGGCGCCTTGCAATGGGGTGCCATTCAGCGCCGGCGTCAGGCCCAGGTCGGGCAGCAGCCAGACCATCACATAACGGGCGCCGGCGGTTTGCAGCACTTGAACGCTGTCGGCCAGGCGGTCTGCGGCGGCGGTCGCCTGTGCAGGGCTCAACACCAAGCCTTGGAGGAAGTCGTTACCGCCCCCGGAAATGTAATAGAGCGCATTCGGATCGGCGCGCAGGCCATTGGACTGCAGATAGCCGGGGCGACTGCGCTCGCCGGTATCGGACACGCCGGTAATCGATTCCAGGATCTGATCGGTACGATAACCACCCACCGCCCAGTTGTTGCCATCTGCCAGCCCCTCGCCGGCGCGCACCGCCGATGTGGAGGCGGCGGTCTCGTCGGCGGAATAACCCAGGCGCCCGCCGAGCAGTTGGGTGGAGTTGGCTGAGTAGCTCTCGCCGCTGCCGTCGAGATAGGACGGGCCGGTTCGATTGGTGAAGCGCTGCGTTGCCCCGGCGGGGCCGTTCGGGTCGGCGAACTGGCCGGCATCGTTGAGGCTGTCACCGAACACGATGAACTTGGAATAAGGGTTGGGCGCAGCGGTGGCCTGGGCACAGGCCATCGCGAGCAGACAGCTGGCAATCGGTACGAATAATGTCTGTTTGATCATGGGAAAGTCCGTTTTTATCTTATTTTTGTGGGGAAAACGAAACGACAGTACCAAAAACTTTCGGCCTTTTGCCATCTATCCGCCGTGACGCGATTGTTTCAAAGCCCTTCCGGGGTTGGTCATATTGCGTGCTCCGCCCAGCTAAGCTACTGTGCCGGGACGTATGAACGAGACTTCCCCTGTGTCGATTGTCAGCAAACTTCTGGATCAAATGATCAAGGCACACGCCCGCTGGCGTTGGCGCGCCTGACATTCTTCGCCGGCCCCGGCCGGACCTGTACCGATTTGCCTTCTTTACCCGCTTGGAAGCCGCTTCGCCGGGGCATCATCCGCCCTGCCAAGCGCAGCACCGTGCGGGTCACTCTCCGAAGGCTGTATTTAAAGTCAGTGAATTCAATAGGTTGCTTACGCCATGTTGCTGATGATCGATAACTACGACTCTTTTACCTATAACGTTGTGCAGTACCTCGGCGAGCTAGGCTCCGAGGTCAAGGTCGTGCGCAACGACGAACTGACCATCGCTGAAATCGAAGCCCTCAATCCCGAGCGCATTGTGGTCTCGCCCGGTCCTTGCACGCCGACAGAAGCGGGCATCTCCATCGAGGCCATCAAATATTTCGCCGGCAAGCTGCCGATTCTTGGCGTCTGCCTGGGGCACCAGTCGATCGGCCAGGCATTCGGTGGCGATGTGGTGCGTGCCCGGCAGGTCATGCACGGTAAGACTAGCCCGGTATTCCACGAGGACAAGGGGGTATTCGAAGGCCTCAATCATCCGCTGACCGTGACCCGCTATCACTCACTGATCGTCAAGCGCGAAACCTTGCCTGACTGCCTTGAGTTGACTGCCTGGACGCAGCTTGAAGACGGCTCGGTGGATGAAATCATGGGTTTGCGCCACAAGACCTTGAACATCGAGGGTGTGCAATTTCATCCCGAGTCTATTCTCACCGAGCAGGGCCACGAGCTGTTCGCCAACTTCCTCAAACAAACCGGCGGCATGCGCTAAGGACTTTCCAATGGATATCAAGACAGCCCTGAGCCGTATCGTCGGCCATCTCGACCTGAGCACCGACGAGATGCGCGACGTAATGCGCGAAATCATGACCGGACAATGCACGGACGCGCAGATCGGCGCGTTCATGATGGCCATGCGCATGAAAAGCGAGAGCATCGATGAAATCGTCGGCGCGGTCTCGGCCATGCGCGAACTGGCGGACAAGGTCGAGCTCAAGACCCTGGAGCGCGTCGTGGACGTGGTCGGCACTGGTGGGGACGGTGCCAATATCTTCAACGTCTCCACCGCGTCGTCATTCGTTGTCGCGGCGGCCGGCTGCACCGTTGCCAAGCATGGCAATCGCGCGGTCTCGGGCAAGAGTGGCAGTGCTGACCTGCTTGAAGCGGCCGGTATCTACCTGAACCTGACCCCGGTCCAAGTGGCGCGCTGCATTGATAACGTCGGCATCGGTTTCATGTTTGCCCAGACCCACCACAGCGCCATGAAGTACGCCGCCGCACCCCGTCGTGACCTGGGGCTGCGCACGCTGTTCAACATGCTCGGCCCGCTTACGAATCCGGCCGGCGTGAAACATCAGGTCGTCGGCGTGTTCAGCCAGGCGCTGTGCCGGCCATTGGCGCAAGTCCTGCAACGGCTGGGCAGCAAACATATCCTGGTGGTCCATTCGAAGGACGGGCTGGACGAATTCAGCCTGGCGGCGCCTACCTTCGTCGCCGAACTGAAAAATGATCAGATCAGCGAGTATTGGGTCGAACCTGAAGACTTGGGCATGAAGAGCCAGAGTTTGCACGGTCTGGCAGTCGATGGTCCGGCGCAATCGCTGGAGCTGATCCGCGACGCCCTGGGCCGGCGCAAGACCGAGAACGGCCAGAAAGCCGCTGAGATGATCGTCCTCAATGCCGGCGCTGCGTTGTACGTCGCCGACCATGCCAGCAGCCTCAAGCAAGGCGTGGAACTGGCGCATGATGCGTTGCACACTGGCCTGGCCCGGGAAAAGCTCGAAGAGTTGGGTGCATTTACCGCGGTATTCAAAGTGGAGAATGAAGGATGAGCGTGCCAACGGTTCTGGAAAACATTCTGGCTCGCAAGGCTGAGGAAGTGGCTGAACGCCGCGCTCGGGTCAGTCTGGCCGAGCTGGAAAACCTCGCGCGTTCAGCCGATGCACCGCGGGGTTTCGCCAAGGCGCTGATCGATCAGGCCAAGAAGAAACAGCCGGCGGTGATCGCCGAAATCAAAAAAGCCTCCCCGAGCAAGGGTGTGATTCGTGAACACTTCGTCCCGGCCGACATTGCCAAAAGCTACGAGAAGGGCGGCGCGACGTGCCTCTCGGTGCTGACCGATGTCGATTTCTTCCAGGGTGCCGACGAATACCTGAAGCAGGCGCGGGCAGCGTGCCGGCTTCCGGTGATCCGCAAGGATTTCATGATCGACCCTTATCAGATCGTCGAGGCGCGTGCGCTTGGCGCCGATTGCGTGCTGTTGATCGTGTCTGCCCTGGATGATGTGAAAATGGCCGAGCTGGCGGCAGTTGCCAAGGGCGTTGGGCTGGATGTCCTGGTGGAGGTCCATGACGGCGACGAGTTGGAGCGGGCCCTGAAAACCCTCGACACCAAACTGGTGGGCGTAAACAACCGCAACCTGCACACCTTCGAAGTCAGCCTGGAAACCACCCTGGACTTGCTGCCGCGCATCCCTCGCGATCGCCTGGTCATCACCGAAAGCGGCATCCTCAACCGGGCCGATGTCGAGCTGATGGAAGTCAGCGATGTGTACTCGTTCCTGGTGGGCGAAGCGTTCATGCGGGCCGAGAGCCCGGGCACCGAATTGCAGCGCTTGTTCTTTCCCGAGCGTGGCCTTCCGGTCAGCGGTTCGACGCTGGACTGATTCAATGTCGCCAGCGATCTCCCTGACCGTCGAAGCCGGCCTGCAAGCTGAACAGGATCTCTTGGCCAGTATCTGCGCCGGCGATGCTGAGTTCGGCCTGTTGTTCTGGCAGCCCAACGATCGTGCGCTGGTCATGCCGCGCCGCTTGAGCCGCCTGCCGGGGTTCGAACACGCCTGTGAGATATCGGCGGCGAACGGCTGGCCAGTGTTGCTGCGCGAAACCGGCGGCGAACCGGTGCCGCAATCGGTCGCCACCGTCAATATCGCCCTGGTCTATGCGCCACCGCGCAGCGAGGGCGATCACGGCCGGATCGAAACCGCTTATCGTCGATTGTGCGACCCTATCTGCCAGTTGCTGGATGAATTGGGCGGCGTGGCTTCCCTCGGCGAAGTGGAGGGGGCTTTTTGCGACGGGCGATTCAACGTCAACCTCGATGGCCGGAAAATGGTCGGCACCGCTCAGCGCTGGCGCCAGAGCAAGGGCGGCCAACGTCCGGTAGGACTGGTTCATGGTGCGCTTCTATTGGATAACGAGCGCGAATCGATGGTCGCGGCGGTCAATCGCTTCAATGAGGCCTGTGGCCTGGAGCAGCGCGTGCGTGCCGAAAGCCATATAGCCTTGCACGAAAAATTCCCGGCGCCCCTCGCACTGGCGCGGCTCGAGGCGTTGTATCGGGCGCTGCTGGTCGCGCTGCCTGGCGTTTAGCGTGTTCCGAACACCACCATGGTCTTGCCTTTCACGTTGACCAGGTTGCGCTCTTCCAGATCCTTGAGTACCCGGCCGACCATCTCGCGGGAACAGCCGACAATCCGACCGATTTCCTGGCGAGTGACCTTGATCTGCATACCGTCCGGGTGAGTCATCGCATCGGGTTGCTTGCACAGTTCCAGCAGGCAGCGGGCGACACGCCCAGTCACGTCGAAGAATGCGAGGTCCCCAACCTTGCGCGTGGTGTTGCGCAGGCGCTGTGCGATTTGTCCGCTGAGGACGTAAAGAATGTCCGGGTCTTGCAGGGACAATTCTCGGAATTTGGCGTAGCTGATTTCCGCCACTTCACATTCGATTTTCGTCCGCACCCAGGCGCTGCGCTGCTGTTCCTTGCCAGCTTGTTCGAACAACCCCAGTTCGCCGAAAAAATCTCCGGAATTGAGATAGGCGATGATCATTTCTCGGCCGTCATCGTCCTCGATCAAAATCGTGACAGACCCCTTGATAATGAAAAACAATGTATCGGAACGATCCCCCGCGCAAATGATGTTGTGCTTGGCTGGATAGCGACGGCGCTGACAATGCATCAACAGCTTGTCCAGGTTCTTGATCTTGAGCGTGGGAGTAATGGCAACCATGGTTGTGTCCCGAAAATTGCGCGCTGTGGTGGCTTGTTTTTGTGTGAAGTGATTGGCTATCAACAAAAAAGCTGGCAATAAGCCAGCGATTGGGTGCCAGCTTAACAGAGGCATCTCGAATTCATTTAAGAATTTACCTACGTTCAGACGGGCAGGTGTCCTACGGCAGGAGCTGTCATGCCGGAGTGCTGTGCTAAGCTGGCGACCCTTTTTTAAACAGTGGAGTCTTGGCGATGAAGGCACGCATCCAATGGGCTGGCGAAGCCATGTTCCTCGGTGAGTCAGGCAGTGGTCATGTGGTCGTCATGGACGGCCCGCCGGAGGCCGGTGGCAGGAACCTGGGTGTTCGGCCGATGGAAATGCTCCTGCTGGGCGTAGGGGGCTGCAGCAATTTCGACGTGGTCAGTATTCTCAAGAAGTCCCGCCAGGCCGTCGAAAGCTGTGAAGCGTTCCTCGAAGCGGAGCGCGCCACTGAAGATCCGAAAGTATTTACCAAGATCCACATGCACTTCGTTGTGAAGGGACGATCCTTGAAGGAAGCCCAGGTCAAGCGAGCCATTGAATTGTCCGCTGAAAAGTACTGCTCGGCTTCAATCATGCTTGGCGCCGCCGGCGTCGAGATCACCCACGATTATGAAATCATCGAATTGGGCTGAGCTCCTCGTGAGCATGTCATGCTGACCTTCGGGCAATAAAAAGGCGACTCCGGTGGGTCGCCTTTTTATTGCCTTGAATTCGACCGTATCGCCGAAGACATCGCTGCCATCAGATCCGATACGTACTCTTTGTCATGACCTTGGCCAGCAGGCTCATGCCGAACTTCACGGGCGCCGGAAAGCGGAAACCGCCAGCATCGAGCGCGCTTTCGGCATGATGCTCCTCATCCACGCGCATCTGTTCCAGGATCGCCCGGGATTTTTCATCCTCGGCCGGCAATTGCTCCAAGTGTTCATTCAAATGCTTGCATACCTGGTGCTCGGTCGCGGCGACGAAGCCGAGGCTGACCTTGTCGCTGATCAGTCCAGCCACTGCCCCGATGCCAAATGACATGCCGTAGAACAGCGGATTGAGGACACTGGTGTGGCTGCCCAGTTGGCGAATGCGTTGTTCACACCAGACCAGATGATCGATTTCTTCCTCTGCGGCATGCTCCATCGCTTGACGCACTTTCGGCAGTTTCGCAGTCAGCGCCTGGCCTTGATACAAAGCCTGGGCACAAACCTCGCCGGTGTGGTTGATGCGCATCAGGCCCGCGACATGGCGAGTCTGTTCATCACTCATCTGCGCGTCCGGCTGTACGATAGCCGGCGATGGACGGTACGGCTGGCCACTGAAGGGCAGCAGCGTGCGCATCGCGGTATCGGCTTGCAGCAACAGGCGGTCAATCGGCGAGTAGTGACGTTGAGTAGTCATGCGTACCTCCGGGAAAAATCACGGCGGCCAGTTTAACCCAATCGGCCGCTGAAGATTTGCGTTGGATCAGGGCTTTCAACCCGGCGGCCAGTGCATCTGGCGCTGACCCAGCACATGCATATGGATGTGATACACCGTCTGCCCACCCAGTTCATTGCAATTCATCACTACGCGAAAACCTTCCTCGCAACCCAGTTCGAGTGCCAGGCGCTGGGCGGTGAACAGGATGTGCCCGGCCAGCCCTTTGTCGTCTTCGGTCAGGTCATTGAGCGTGCGGATAGGTTTCTTGGGAATGACCAGGAAGTGCACGGGCGCCTGTGGGGCGATGTCGTGGAAGGCCAGGACTTGGTCATCCTCGTAGATGATCTTGGCCGGGATCTCCCGGTTGATGATCTTGGTAAACAGAGTATCCACAGCTGTTTTCTCCGTTGGCGTTGGGTAAGTCGAGGTCGAGTGTAACGGAGGCTCGGTCGCGAGCCTGGATTTTCAGCGAGGGTATCAGCGCGGGCAATAGGTTTTGTTGACCATGCCGGCGATGCTGCGCACCAGCCATCGCGAGCCGAATCGTGGCAGCGCCGCCAGCCAGCGGTTGCGCCGTCCGGGAATGATGATGGCGCGGTTGCGCTCCAGCGCACGTACGGTAAACAACGCAACTTCCTCCGGGCTCATCAGTCGTTTGCTGGCGTTGAGTTTTGTTTCGTCCATCTGTGCCCTGGCGAAAAAACCGGTGCGGGTCGGGCCAGGGCAAAGCACCGAGACCTTGATCGCGCATTTCTTCAATTCAACCCGCAGGGCTTCGGAGAAATGCAGCACATAGGCTTTGCTGGCGTGATAAGTGCTCATCCATGGCCCAGGTTGGAATGAGGCAATGGACGCAACGTTGAGGATCTGGCCGCCGCCATGCAATGCCATGCTATTGCCTACCGCGTGGCAAAGACGGGTCAGGGCGAGGATGTTGACCTCGATCAGGTCCTGCTCGGTCATCCAGTCCTGCCCCAGGAACGGGCCGCTGGTACCGATGCCGGCGCAGTTGACCAGCAGGTCGATTTGCCGCTCGCCTTCCTCCAACTCCAGGATAAATCCTGAAAGTCGCAGCGGCTCCCCCAGGTCGCAGGCCCGGAATAGCACCTCTACGCCAAATCGTTGGGTCAGCTCGATTGCAATGCTTTCCAGCCGATCGCGCTGTCGAGCCACCAATAAAAGGTTACGGCCGCGCCGCGCCAGCGCTTCGGCCATGGCCAGGCCGATGCCGCTGGAAGCGCCAGTGATCAGAGCGTAACGGGTCATGCACTTCTCCATCGCAACAGCCCGCCGCCAGTGGGCGGGGCTGCCACCGGCACGAAGCGCGCTTATTGTTCCTCTTCGGATTCTACAGAAGGTGAGGCTGCTTCCGCTGCTTGTGCTGCAGCTTCTGCCGCGTCTTCGGCAGGTTCGGCAGCGGTCTCATCACTGCTTTCATACTCGCTCGACTGGCTGCTTTCATAGCTGCCCAGGGAATTGCCATATTCCTCGCCGATACCGCTGAACGCGCCAGCCACCGCACCGACGATAATCAATACGATCAAGACGACCCACAGTGACGACAACACCTTGACCGCAGTACTGTTCGGCGGCGGCGGAGGGCCGTAGCGATTCGCACCGGCGTTGCCAGGCATGCACAGAAGGACGATCGGGAACAGGCCGCCCACGAAGGGCACCAGATTAAGCAGCCACAACCACCCGGACCAGCCGACATCGTGCAGGCGCTGGACGTTGAATTGCAGGCTTACAAACGCAAAGGCGAGCATGATGGCGACCCCGACCACCCCGCCAACGATCATTGCCGCTATCGAGTTGGAAACGAGTAGCCAGGATAGGCTGAACCAAAAGGCAATACCGATGACCGGCATCATCGCCAGCGTCAGCACCATGGTCCAGGCCAGGAATCGCAACCGCCCGATACGCCCATCGAAGCTGAACGGCTTGAGCGTGGCATAGCCGGCCACCGCTTCGCCGACATCCGCCCGAGGTGGGGCGTAAGGGGAGACCGGGTCGACAATCGGATCAGGCCGATGGTGAGTTTCATGAACTTCGCCAAGATTCAACTCAAGCGAAGGCTGGGCCTCGATTCGAGCATCGATCCCGCTTTTGTTGAGCGCTTCGAGGTATTTCTGTGCTTCGCCCTGGGACAGGTCGCTCTTGAGGGCCACCTTGCGCCCGCTGAACAGTCGTTCTATGGCGCTGACATCGCTCTTGAACAGCTCGGCGAGGTTGAGCTTGGCGGTCGTGGTGTCGACGCCAGGCATCAAGGCTCCGTCGAATATTATGTTGAAACGGGTTTCGCTCATGCCCGGCATCCTTGTCTCTAAAATTAAGTATTGGTTTTGATTGTGCTCAGCGCGGCCACTGCCCGCCGAGCTGTGCCGCCCGGGCTTGCGCCTGGCGGTATTCCTTATCCAGGCGTGCCACCAGTTGGTCGACGCTCGGCAAATCATTGATCTCACAGACGCCCTGACCTGCCGACCACACGGTTTTCCAGGCCTTGGCTTCGTCGTTCAGCGGTTTGAGTTTCGAGCCGAAATCCACCGCGCCTTTGTCTTGCAAGGCGGCCAAGTCGAAACCGGCGTTTTCCAGGCTCTGGCGCATGAAACTGGCTGGCACTCCGGACACAGCGGGAGTATGCACGATGTCTGCCGCTCTTGATGTGAGCAACATCTCTTTATAAGCGTCTGGGGCGTGGCTTTCGCTCGTCGCGATGAAACGGGTCCCCAAATAGGCCAGGTCCGCACCGAGCAGTTGCGCGGCCAGAATCTGATGGCCGTGGTTGAGGCATCCCGCCAGCAGCAACGTCTTGTCGAAGAACTGCCGGATCTCGGCAATCAGCGAGAAAGGACTCCAGGTCCCGGCATGCCCGCCCGCGCCGGCAGCAACGGCGATCAAACCATCGACACCGGCTTCGGCGGCTTTCTCGGCGTGACGGCGTGTGGTGACGTCATGGAATACCAGGCCGCCGTAACCGTGGACCGCGTCCACCAGTTCCTTCACCGCGCCCAGGCTCGTGATGACGATCGGCACCTTATGTTCGATGCAGATGGCCAGGTCGGCCTGAAGGCGCGGATTGCTGTGATGAACGATCAGGTTCACGGCGTAGGGCGCCGGGTTTTCCAGGGTCGCCAGGCCTGCCTCGATTTCCTCCAGCCAAGCCTTGAAGCCGCTGCTTTCGCGCTGGTTCAATGCCGGGAAGCTACCGACGATGCCGTTACGACAGCAGGCCAGTACCAGTTGTGGATTGGAGATCAGGAACATCGGTGCCGCCACGACGGGCAGGCGCAAGCGTTGTTCGAGCAGAGCGGGTAGCGACATGGAAGTACCCCGGTTAGATAGGCTGATTGGAAGTTAGAACGGCCGAACCACGACCAGAATTACGATAGCCAGCAATATCAGAACCGGCACTTCATTGAACCAGCGATAAAAGACATGGCTGCGGGTGTTTTCGCCACGGGCGAAGCGCTTCACCTGGGCGCCGCACATATGGTGATAGCCGATCAGCAGCACGACCAGGGTCAGCTTGGCATGCATCCAGCCACCTTGGGTGAAGTAAGCGCCGGCGTTCAGGCTGAGCAACCCGATGCCGAACACCAGGGTCGCGATCATCGCCGGGCCCATGATGCCGCGATACAACTTGCGCTCCATGACGCTGAAACGCTCCTGGCTGACGCTGTCTTCGCTTTGGGCGTGATAGACAAACAGGCGCGGCAAGTAGAACAGGCCGGCAAACCAGCAGACCATGCTGACAATATGAAGTGCTTTGAGCCACAGATAGAGCATTTTTGGTTATCCCCAGGTTCACGGTAGCCCGATAGTAGAGGTTAGAGCGTCCGCACGTCACCTTGGCGGTTGTCGCCGCGCCGCGTGGCCCCTATCATCGACGGCTTTCCAGTGGGTTCGTTGAGGGCAGGTTTATGGTCAAGGTCGGTATCGTCGGCGGCACGGGTTACACCGGTGTCGAACTGCTGCGTCTGTTGGCACAGCATCCGCAAGCTGAGGTGGTGGTCATTACCTCCCGATCCGAGGCTGGCCTGGCTGTCGCCGACCTGTATCCGAACCTGCGAGGCCATTACGACGGCCTGGCATTCAGTGTTCCGGATATCAAGACCCTTGGCGCCTGCGATGTGGTGTTCTTCGCCACTCCCCACGGTGTTGCCCATGCGCTGGCAGGTGAGCTGCTGGCTGCCGGGACCAAGGTCATCGACCTGTCGGCGGACTTCCGCCTGCAAGACGCGGATGAATGGGCCAAGTGGTACGGTCAGCCTCATGGCGCGCCGGACCTGCTCGACGAGGCGGTCTACGGGTTGCCGGAAGTCAACCGGGAGAAAATCAAGCAGGCGCGGCTGATCGCGGTGCCGGGTTGTTATCCGACGGCTACACAGCTGGGGTTCCTGCCGCTGCTCGAGGCCGGTCTTGCCGATACCTCGCGTTTGATTGCTGACTGCAAGTCCGGTGTCAGTGGCGCTGGGCGCGGTGCCAGTGTCGGTTCGCTGTATTCCGAAACGTCGGAAAGCATGAAGGCGTATGCGGTAAAAGGTCACCGCCACTTGCCGGAAATTCGCCAGGGTTTGCGTCGTGCAGCGGGCAAGGACGTCGGCCTGACGTTCGTGCCGCACCTGACGCCGATGATTCGCGGCATCCACTCCACCCTTTACGCAACCGTCGCCGATCGTTCGGTGGACCTGCAGGCACTGTTCGAAAAGCGCTACGCCAACGAACCGTTCGTCGACGTAATGCCGGCCGGCAGCCATCCGGAAACCCGGAGCGTACGCGGTGCCAACGTTTGCCGGATCGCCGTGCACCGTCCTCAGGATGGTGATCTGGTGGTGGTGTTGTCAGTCATCGATAACCTGGTCAAAGGTGCGTCCGGCCAGGCAGTGCAGAACCTGAACATTCTGTTCGGACTGGATGAACGCCTGGGTCTGGCCCATGCCGGGATGCTGCCTTAACAGCAGTCAAAAGCGGCAAGCTTTAAGCTACAAGCTTGCCGCTCTTAACTTGTAGCTTGCCGCTGCTCCTCAAATAGTTGACCAATTTTGTAGGAGAAGCGGATAATGCCGCCATCACGCATTATGACGGCGTAAGCGCCGGGAGATATTCAGCATGAGCGTCGAAACCTTCACCCCCACGGCTTTGCAATTCACCCACGGTGCCGCGCACAAGGTGAAGAGCCTGGTCGATGAAGAGGGCAATGATCGTTTGAAGCTGCGCGTATTCGTTACGGGCGGCGGTTGTTCGGGTTTCCAGTACGGTTTCACTTTCGATGAAGAAGTGGCCGAAGACGACACCATCGTCGAGCGCGAAGGGGTCAGTCTGGTGGTCGATCCCATGAGCTTCCAGTACTTGGCGGGTGCCGAGGTGGACTATCAGGAAGGGCTCGAAGGATCGCGTTTCGTGATCAAGAATCCTAACGCCACCACCACGTGTGGGTGCGGTTCCTCGTTCTCGATCTGATCGCTTCAGTAAAAATGCCGCAGGGTCTTATGGTCCTGCGGCATTTTTTTGTCCCGGATAAATGATTCAGGCGGGGTAGATGGCGCCGAGTATGCGCAACCCTCGGGCGCCAGTGACACTTGGACGGTTTGCAGGGATGCCCTCAAGGCAGCAATGGGCGAGCCAGGCGAAGGCCATGGCCTCTACCCAATCCGGATCTACACCATACACAGCTGTGCTGCTGACTTTGGTGTTCGGTAGCAAAGCGGCCAGGCGTGTCATGAATGCCTGGTTGTGGGCACCGCCACCACACACCAGTAATTCCCGCGTATCTGCCTGTGCATGCTGGAGTGATTCGACGATGGTCTGGGCTGTCAGCTCGAGCAACGTGGCCTGTACATCCTCAGGGGCGAAGGCAGGCAAGTGCGATAGATGCTGCTTGAGCCAAGGTAAATTGAATACTTCTCGTCCTGTGCTTTTCGGACCTTTGGTGACGAAGAAGGGGTCGCTGAGCAGCGCCTTGAGCAAAACCGGTTCGACCTTACCGCTGGCGGCCCATTGACCGTCGCGATCAAAATCCTCGCCCCGTTGTAGATGTATCCAGGCATCGAGCAATACGTTGCCTGGGCCACAATCGAAGCCGGCAACAGGTTTTCCAGGTTCTATCAGGCTGAGATTGCTGAAGCCGCCGACATTCAGTACTGCTCGATTGCCGACTTGCTCTTCGAACAATGCTTCATGAAACGCCGGAACCAGAGGCGCGCCTTGCCCTCCGGCGGCGACATCGCGACTGCGGAAGTCGCTGACGACGGTAATGTCGGTCAATTCGCTCAAAAGCGCAGGGTTGCCGATCTGTACGGTAAACCCGCGGGCTGGTTCGTGACGAATGGTCTGCCCATGGCTGCCGATCGCCCTTACATCCTCTGGCTTGAGCGTCTGTTGCGTGAGCAGGGTATGTATGCCCTGCGCCGCCAGCTTCACCCAGTTTTGCTGGGCGAGAGCCGAACGAGCGATTTCATCGGGCCCGCTGCTGCACAAACCGAGCAGTTCTGCGCGCAGGGAAGCGGGCATGGGGATGTAGTGCGTGGCGATCAGGTTGATCGCCGGTGCGAGTTCAATCAGGGCGATATCCAGGCCATCCAGGCTTGTCCCGGACATCACGCCGATATAAAGCGCCATGGCTTAGCGCTTGCTCGAAGCCAGCATGGTGGCTTTCTCTTGGTCCATGCGAGCCATAAGTGGTTGGCTTTGGGCGAGGAAGCGAGCGCGCTCGGATTTAGCTATCGGGTCGGCCATTGGCAGCTTTTGACCAAGCGGGTCGACGTGAACACCGTTGACTTGGAATTCATAGTGCAAGTGCGGGCCGGTGGACAGGCCGGTAGTGCCGATATACCCGATGACCTGCCCCTGCTTGACGGTTCCGCCAGTCGTCACGCCCTTGGCGAAGCCCTGCATGTGGCCGTAAAGCGTGCGGTAGGTATTGCCGTGCTGGATGATCACGGTGTTGCCATAGCCGCCACGGCGTCCGGCCAACAATACTTTGCCGTCGCCGGCGGCCTTGATCGGAGTGCCACGGGGCGCGGCGTAGTCGACGCCTTTATGGGCGCGGATCTTGTTCAGGATCGGATGTTTGCGGCCTGCGGAGAACTTCGAGCTGATGCGGGCGAAGTCAACCGGTGTACGGATGAATGCCTTGCGCATGCTGTTGCCATCGGCGGTGTAGTAGCTGCTGTTGCCCTGCTTGTTGGTATAGCGAACCGCAGTGTAGGTCTTGCCGCGGTTGGTGAAACGTGCGGAAAGGATCGGACCGTTGCCAACGCTCTTTCCGTTGACCACTTTCTGTTCGTAGATGATATCGAACTCGTCGCCCTGGCGAATATCCTGGGCGAAGTCGATGTCGTAGCCAAACACGCTGGCCATGTCCATAGTCAAGCTATGGGACAGGCCAGCGCGAGCAGCCGACTGCGACAGGGAGCTATTGATGACGCCATGAACATAGGCCGAGCGAACCGTGGGCTTGGCGGTGACGCGGTTGAACACATAACCCTTGTCGTTCTTGGTCAGGGTAATGCTTTCCAGGTCGCTCAGCTTGGTGTGCAGGTTGTTCAGCTGGCCGTCTGGATTGAGTTCGAATTCAAGTTTCTGGCCACGTTGCAGCTGAGTGAACTGTTTGGCTTGCTTGTCGCTGGCAAGGATTTCGTGGACCAAAGTCGAAGGCAGGCCAACCTTTTCAAATAGGGTGGAAAGCGTGTCGCCCTTGGCAACTATCACTTCGCGATGGTCCGGTCCTTTCTTTTCTTCTGCGGCAGGCGGCGTTACCTGAGCAGCCTGGGCAGTGTCTTCCGGGCTGTTTTCAATCTGTGCAAAGGGGGAGGCGGCCGGTTCGTTTGTGGCTTGAACGGTTTCGGCAGCGTCTTGTTCTTGTGTCAGTTGTTCAGCAGGGCTTTCCAGTTCAAGACTCAGAGTCGTCTTTTTTGCTTCAACGTCGCTGGAAGGGAATACCAGGAGCGCCAGGCTAAGGAGGGCTGCGATGCCACTTGCTGCGAGCAGGTGGGTCTTCGGGTAAAGCGGCGGCGCTTTAGACGGTTCAATGGTCATAAGTAATTTGGCTTTTGAAAAAATGAATTGGAAAAGATG
This sequence comes from Pseudomonas sp. Q12-87, assembly GCF_001269755.1. Classification (NCBI taxonomy): domain Bacteria; kingdom Pseudomonadati; phylum Pseudomonadota; class Gammaproteobacteria; order Pseudomonadales; family Pseudomonadaceae; genus Pseudomonas; species Pseudomonas sp. Q12-87. Next base: position 446,250 of record NZ_LHVI01000004.1, read on the forward strand.
AATGACATGATGAAGATGAAATAACTGTATAAAATATAACCAAAACCCCTGCGAAGCAAGCCCGCGGACGCTCTGTCCGTGGATTGGCGTCCGCGCGCCGGGCAAACCTTGTATTTGGTGCGCGATCTTGTATGGTTGGGGCCCTTTGAATCTGAGCCTTGCGGGTCTGTTATGAAGTCGGTTGAAGAGCAGCTAGCGCTGATCAAACGTGGTGCGGAAGAACTGTTGGTCGAGTCCGAGCTGGTCGAAAAGCTCAAGCGCGGGCAGCCGCTGCGTATCAAGGCAGGTTTCGACCCGACTGCGCCCGATCTGCACTTGGGGCATACCGTGCTTATTAATAAGCTGCGCCAGTTCCAGGATCTGGGGCATCAGGTTATCTTTCTTATCGGTGATTTCACCGGAATGATCGGTGACCCGAGTGGCAAGAGTGCTACCCGCCCACCGTTGACCCGTGAACAGGTTCTCGATAACGCCGAGACCTATAAGACTCAAGTCTTCAAGATTCTTGATCCGGCCAAGACCGAGGTGGCGTTTAACTCCACTTGGATGGATCAAATGGGGCCAGCGGATTTCATTCGTCTGACTTCCCAGTACACCGTGGCTCGCATGCTCGAGCGCGATGACTTCGACAAGCGCTATAAAACCAATCAACCGATTGCCATTCATGAGTTCCTCTATCCGCTGGTGCAGGGGTATGACTCGGTAGCCTTGCGGGCGGATGTCGAGCTCGGCGGAACCGACCAGAAGTTCAACTTGCTGATGGGGCGCGAGCTGCAGCGTGGTTATGGCCAGGATGCTCAATGCATTCTGACCATGCCATTGCTTGAAGGGTTGGACGGCGTGAAGAAAATGTCCAAGTCGTTGGGCAACTATGTTGGTATTCAGGAAGCGCCGGGCGTTATGTACAGCAAGCTGGTCTCCATTCCAGACGTGCTGATGTGGCGCTACTTTGAGTTGCTGAGCTTCCGCTCCATGGATGAGATCAATGCATTCCGCGCAGATGTCGAGGCGGGGGCGAATCCGCGGGATATCAAGATCAAGCTGGCCGAAGAGATTGTTGCTCGTTTCCATGGTGAGGAGGCTGCGGCCAATGCTCATCGTGCTGCGGGTAATCGCATGAAAGATGGCGAGCTGCCGGATGATCTGCCGGAGATCGAACTCGCTGCTGCGGAAGATATGCCTATCGCGGCCGTTCTTAATAAGGCGGGCCTGGTGAAGAACGCGGCAGTGGCGCGTGATCTTCTTGGTTCGGGTGGGGTGCGTATAGATGGTGAGGTGGTCGATCGCACCTACATATATAAGGTGGGTTCCACTCACGTATGCCAGGCCGGCAAGAAGGCTTTCGCACGTATCACCCTGAAATCCGAATAAAGCTGAAATTAAGGGTTGACGGCAAAATCCAGACGTCTATAATTCGCCCCACTTCCGGCGCAGTCGAAACGGAAAACTCCTTGAGATTCAACGAGTTAAGTAGGTTTCGAAGGTGCAGGGCTTCAGTTCATCGAGGTCCGGAAGGAGTTGATGGGGCGGTGTTGTAAGGCTCTGTTGACGATTCGATCTTCTCGGTCGAAAGCGGTGAAAAAGAGGTGTTGACAGCAG